>JBDTBD010000118.1:0-15951 GCA_039924285.1 Terrimesophilobacter sp.
CGACTGCTCGGCAGACCGAAAGCGGTGCGCAGCCTGCCCGCCGCAACCAGTGAGGCCGCCGGCATCAACGAAATTGCCGCGGAAGCGTGCGCGTACATCCGGCGCAGCATCCCGCGCACCACTTTCGAACCGGGCAGCATCCCGGTGCGCAGCGTGGCTGGCGAATCCAGATGGATCAGCTTGAGCGGGATCCCGTGCCACAACTGCACGGCGAACGCGCCGCGCACCCCGAACCGATTCACGTCGCCGAAACCATGAGTGACGACCACGACCTGCGCCCTCAGCGTGGCCCAAAGTCCCCGCAGACTCGACTTGCGCACCGCCCGGATGCCCTGGGCTGCGGCCGCGGCGACCTCCGCGCCGTCACTGGCCAACCAGGTCAGTGTCAGGCGCGGATCCGCCGACTGGGCGTGCCGGTACAGCGGAAGCGCACCTTCGCCGACGCCGGTACCGCTGCCGAACACCCAGCACCCGCGCCGCCGGGGCACCACCAGGCTCGCAAGCGCACCGAGTCCGTACAGCGGCAGTGACGCGAGTTTGGTGGCGTTGCCCTGAGCGAAGGTGAACCGGGCCATCAGGCCGACAATTCGGCCTCGGCGGACACCGTTCCGATGGCTTCGTAGAACTCCCGGATCGCCTTGCGGTTGTAGGCATCGAACTCGAACGCTGCCGGCAGCACGTCTCCGCGGAGAAAGACGTTCATGCCGTGTACGAGACCGCCGACGCTCTGCGGCACCACCAGACCGGAATTGCGCGGCAACGCGTTTTGAGCCGATCCGAAGTCCACGGTGACCACGGGTAGGCCGAGCACCAACGCCTCCAGGATCACCATGGGCTGCCCCTCGTAGTCGCTGGACAGTACGAAACAGTCCGCGGCCACCATGATCGCGTGCGGGTTCCGCTGCCTCCCGGTGAGGATCGCCGACGTCGCCACCCCCAGCTCGTCGATCAGCCGTTCCAGGTCTTCGTGCAGTGGGCCGTCGCCCACGATGAACAGTTTGGTGAGCGGATGCTGCGCGTGCACTTGCGCGAAGGCTCGGATGAGCCTGGTCTGGTTCTTCTCCGGCGACAACCTGCCGACCGTCACGAAGATGGTCGACCCGTCCCGCGCGAGCAGGTTGTCGACCCAGGCAGGGGTTTCACCGGTGTCCGGATCGATGGCGCTGTGCCGCAGGTCCGCGTCGGCGCCGCGCAGGATGTGCGCCGCATCCACCGTGTTCAGAGCCGACACGAACGACTCGCCGCTGGCGTACGCAGACAGCTTCTGACGGTTGATGTCTGCCAGGGTTGGCGAGACCGAGACGAGGTGGTCGAACTGCGGGTACAAACTGAACAGTGAGGTGAGGCTGCGCTTCATCTTTTTTCTGCCGTTCACCTCGCGCTGCGCGTCTTCGGCGAGGTCGTTGTGCAGCCAGATCGAGCGGATCGCATCGGGGGAGTGCAGCAGCAACACCGACCAAAACGGCCCGTAGCCGCTGAAGTCGACGACGTGGTCGAACCGGCTGTCGCCGAAGCACCTGGTCCATTCGTCGTTCCACAGCGCGTCCTGGCTCGGCTCTTCGCGGTGCCGGTTGATCCGCCCGCGACGGAACTCGAGGTGCCGCCACAGGTGCACGAGCTTCGACCCGTTCATCCCGCCGACGCGGGGGAACTGCCGAACGCTGTACTCGATCTCCCGTTGCTTGGCAATGCGCGCCGGGGACTTGCTCTGTGCGAAGAACGCGGACACGTCGAATCGGCTGTGGTCGATGCTGTTCAGGAGGTTGAGCACCGAGGTGGTGATCCCGTTCGGCTTCATGCCGCCCAGGTACACCAGGATCGACGTGCGACCGTCCGGCAAGCCGTTCCGGAGGCGGTAGCCGTCACGGTGCTTGCGGAACACGACGTCGACGACCCGCCCTGCCGCGTCGCCGTCGTCAAAGTTCGTGAAGCGCTGCTGGGCGGCGCGATACCGGTCAGCCGATTCCGGCGGCAGCTGACCGGTGGTCGCATACCGCACGATGTGCGGGGCGAGCTCCGCGATGGTGCGCACCGCCGGGCCGGGCCACTGATTCGGCTCGAAGTAAAGCCCGCGCGTGCCCTCGTAGTCCTCCAGGTCCGGCGTGAAGAACAGCACTGGGCGGCCGGTGGACAAAAAATCGAAGAAAATGCTCGAGTAGTCGGTGATCAACACGTCGGTGAGACCGAGGACGACGTTCGTGGGAATCTCGTTGGGGACGAGGATGCTTCGCACATCCGGTCGATTTGCCGCCAGCTTGTGCACGATCTGGTGCGTCTTGAGCAGCACACAGTACTTGCTCGAGTCGATGCGGGATTCGAGTTCCTTCACGCCCCGCACCAGTTCGTCGATGTCGTCGTTCGGATTGTTGAAGCTGAGACCCTTCCAGGTCGGCGCGTAAAGCACGATCTTACGATCACCGATCGGCAGGCCGGCGTGGGCGAGTGACGCTCTGGCCGACGCGGTCTGCTCGCCGCCGAGCACCTGGCGGTCGGTGCGCGGGTAACCTTCCTCGATGATGGTGCCGCGGAAGATGCCCTTCAGTTTGTAGGCACTGGCGTACATCTGGTCGGTCATGAACTGGTTTTGGGCGAGCAGGAAGTCGGCGGCCACGAAGTTGCGGATGATGTTCGCGGTCGCGAGCGCACCGTCGTGGATGTCGTAGCCCATCCGTTTGAGCGGTGTGCCGTGCCAGGTGTTGAGGTAGGTCTGGCCTGGGCGCTTGCTGAACGCCGGGGGGAACGTCGCGTTGTTGATCAGAAACTCGGAGGTGGCCAGGGCCCGGTAGTAGGCGCTCGATCCGTACGTGACGAACCGCACATTGGGCATCCCGGCGTACTTGGCGACGGTCGACCGGTAGGTGTCCAGATTGGACAGCGTCCAGATGTGGTTCAGGTGCGCCTGATCCGGTGCGTTCAGAAGTGCCTGGAAGATCGCCTCGGGGTTGCACAGCATGCCGTTCCCGGAGAAGGACTCGTAGAACACCGTGTTCTTTTGCACCGGCATCCGACGCCATCGGGCGTTCAGTTCGGAGCGGACGGCTCGGCGCAGCCGCTTGCGCAGCGATTTCACAGGGGGCACTCTCATGGCCCCGCAATCTTATTCGAGGTCGTCTGTGCGTTCTCCGAGATGACGCTGAACACGTATCCGGGGCCGTTTCATCCGATAGATTCTCGCACCGAGCACCAGCGGGAAGTCTGCCGGCGGTGGGCCGAAGGCGGTGCGAGAACTGGTGATGACTTTACGGCCGAGGAGGTTGTTGCCGACTCCGCCGATCACTGCGCCGATGCCGAACGGGATCACGCGACCCACCACGTTGGCGCCCTGGGTGGCGGTGAACCGCTTGACGAAGGCGCGGCGGAGACGGCTCCCGATCTGTCCCATTGCCTGTTTTGGCAGGCTTGTGGTGACGAGCTCGCCCCAGAACCGGCTGCGAGTTCCCCCGGTGCCTGCAGCTTGCCCGGCGAGCTGCTTGACGAGGTCGGAGCCCGCTGAGCCGAGCATCATCGCCATGACCAGCGTTCTGGCGCGCTCCGGGTCCTCCACGGCAATGCCGTGCACCTCGGTGACGGACTGGGCGAAGAGGGCGCTGGCCTCGAGGAATCCGGCCGTCTCGGCACCGGAGAGGGCAAGCGAGATTCCCACGCCCACTCCGGGGATGACCGCGCTGGCGCCGACGGCGGCTCCACCGCTGGTCACGGCAGCCAGGTATCGGCGTTCCAGGATCGTGACCACTTGGGCGGGGCCGGCATCCGGGTGCTGGGCTCGGATCCGGCGCAGGTGTGCCAGCACCAGTGGTCGTTGTACGCTCAGCAGACGGTCGATGGAACGCGCGCCGCGAGTGTCGGCTCCGGTTCCGGTCACGGGATCAGAAGGCAAGGGTTGGTCGGTCGCCACCCGGCTCAGCCTACGCTCGGGCCTCGAAGATCGGGTGCATCATGGAGCCACCATGCCATTCTTCGATGAGCACGACGATCCGCTGACCCGCATTTTCCTGGTGCAGCGCTCGCCGCGGTATTTCCAACTGCTGCGGCCGATCAGCTTTCTCGAGGCGGGGCAGCCGGAGGCCGAGCGGGTGCGGGTCCCGGCGCACGACATCAGCAAACCCGCGGTGGGTGATAACGCGACCGACCTTGCGTCGGTGCCGACGTTTCTGTGGGGGCTGATCGCCAGTTACGGCCGGCAAACCAGCGCGGCGCTGCTGCACGACCATCTCAGCGACCAGGCCGGGCTCGGTGGCCGGTCCAGTGGCATCCGTCTGCGCCGAGTGGCGGACCGGCTGTTCGGCGTTGCACTGGTGGAGAGCGGTGTGTCGCCTCTGCGGGCGTGGATCATGCGCTCGTATGTGAGCATTCAGAAGTTCGCTGTGTTCCGATGGTGGCAGGCCCTGTTCATGGTGGTGCACGTGGCGCTGGGTGTGTTGTCGATCTATGCCGCAATCGCCATCGCGATCGGTGGGTGGGCACCCTGGTGGATGCTCGGGCTCCTGGTTGGGCCTGCTGCCTCGACCGTGCTGTGGTGGCGCGATGCGGTGGCCATGCTGATCATCATCTATACCGCAGCGGTGTTCACGCCGGTCATGATCGTCGCCGTGCTTGGTCAGGTGGTTCTGCTGGTGCTGGAGGGTGCGGTGTGGCTGGCCACCGGCAGGCGCACCCCGGCGCCGGTGATCGGGCCGACCATTCTGGTGCAGCGCCGACCGTAGGTCGCCTTCGTGAGCTTCGGCAAGGGAGTGCGACAGCGCACGCCCAGGTGACCGTTTCGAGCTACGCCGGCAGGCCGTAGTCCGAGTTGTAGCGGTCGATCACCTCGGCGATGGAGGCATCCAGGACCAGGGCGCCCTTATCGAGGTAGAGCCCGCGCGTGCAGAACCGCGCCAGGTCTTTCTCATTGTGGGAGACGAAGAACAGCGTGCGACCGCCCGCAAGCATTTCCTCGATCCGCCGATAGCATTTCTCGCGGAACGCCCTGTCGCCCACCGCGAGCACCTCGTCGACGAGGATGATCGGCTCGTCCAAACGGGAGATGACGGCGAACGCAATCCGCACCTTCATTCCACTGGAGAGATGTTTGTACGGGGTGTCGAGAAAGTCGCCGATGTCGGCGAAGGCGATGATCTCGTCGAAGCTGTCGGCGATGGCTCCGCGCTGCATCCCGTGGAGGCCTGCGGTGAGGTAGACGTTTTCTCGCACGGTTAAGTCGTCGACGAAGCCGCCGGTGATTTCGATGAGCGGAGCGACTCCCCGGCGCACCGCCACGTCGCCCTCATCGGGCAGGATGACTTCGGCGACGAGCTTGAGCAGAGTTGACTTTCCCTGGCCGTTGCGTCCGACCACTCCGATCGCCTCACCCGCGGCGACACTGAAGCTCACGTGGCGCAACGCCCAGAATTCGCTGGGTCGGGAACGTCGGTTGGACCCGGCGAACAGATCCTTGAAGTTTCGGCGGGATCGGCGATTGCGCCGAAATCGGATGCCGGCATCCGTCACTTCGATCACGGGTGTGCCGTGCTTCGGCTCTGTCGTGGTGGTTTGCGGGGAGATGGTCATCCTAGAGTTCTCAGATTTCCTAGATTTCCTTGAGGACGGCACGTTCGGTGCGTTTGAACACGACAATACCGATGGCCAGCAGCACGAGAGTAACCAGTGTTCCCACGACTACCGCGTACCAGTCCAACTCATCGGGGAAGAACGCGGCACGGTACAGCGAGAATACGCCGGCCAACGGGTTGAACGCCATCATCGGCGCCAGCTCCGACGGAACGTCGTTCAAACTGTAAATGATCGGCGACGCATAGAACAGGAAGCGGAGGATGAGTTTGACCGCTCGCTCCAGGTCACGGAAGAACACCACCAGCGGCGCGACGATGAGCCCGAGGCCCATCAACAGCAACGTCTGCAGCAGGATGCCGAGCGGGAAGAAGACGGCTTGCCAGTGCACGGGCGCCTGGGTGAGGATCGCGAACACCGCCAGCACCGGGATCGACGCGAGGAACTCGATCCCCTTCGACAGCACCAGGCTGTTCACCCAGATGGTGCGGGGCAGCTTGGTGGAGCGGATGAGCTTGGCTTCACGCAGGTATGCGCGCGTGCAATCCGACACCGAGCCGGTGAACCACATCCACGGCAGCAGCGCAGCGAGCAGGAACACGATGTACGGCTGTGCGCCCACCGTGCGGTCGAAAATTTTGGTGAACACGAACCAGTAGATGGCCGACATCACCAACGGGTCGAGGATCGACCACAGATATCCCAGTGCCGACGTCGAGTAGCGCACGCTCAGACCGCGGCGCGTCAACAGCCACAGCGAATGGCGGTATCGGGCGCCAGCAGAGCGCACCGGCCGCGTCGACGTCGTATCGGTCACGGGGTCCTTTGCGAATCAGCACCCCCGTACCACACGTTAGACGAAGAGGTTTGCCCGCTCCAGGTCTTCCGCAAAGTCAATCTCTACCGCGTAGAGGTCGGAGATGTTCACCGGTTCAATGCGCAGGTTGTCCTGCTCAATCGCCAACTCTATTCCACGCTCGAAGTAGTCCTGATCGTTGACCCGACCAAGTTGACGCACGAGCGCCGCCTTGTCGGACCGCGAGACGTAGTTGATGCCGATCGCCTCGCCCAGGCCGTTCTTCACCGTCTTGGACAGTTCGCGGATGTAGCCTTCGGCGTCCGTCGTGTATTTGACCTCTTCTTCGGCCACGCTAGCCGAGTTCACGGCCACGAACGACTTGTCTTGCGCGACCATCTTCGCCGCCCGGTCCAGGGCCTGCGGGTCGAACACGATGTCGCCGTTCATCCACAGCACGCCGCCGGGCGCCGACGCCCGGAGCGCGCGCAGCAGGCTCTTCGACGTGTTCGTCTGGTCGTACTGCTCGTTGTAGACGAAGGATGCCTGGGGGAACGCGTCGATGATGTGCTCAAGCTTGTAGCCGACCACGATCGTCACCCTGGCGGTGTCGCCGAAGGCGTGATGGATGTTGTCGAACTGCTGCTGCATGATGGTGCGGCCGTCACTCAACTCGGTGAGTGGTTTGGGAAGGGAGCGCCCGAGGCGGCTGCCCATTCCGGCCGCCAAAATGACGATCTGTGTGCTCACGTTAGGGTCTCCTCAGGGTGTCCGTGTTGTCAAGACACCTCATTGTGGTCCTCTTACTGTACCGGGGGTGTCTGGGAGTCGGAAGGGATAGCAGAAGACTCGTAGTGAATTCGTGATGCGGCACAGACAGACCGGTGCGGATGTTTTCGAAGTTGATACGGTTGTTCGGTGGACCAGGAGCCCGAAGCACCCGAGACGGACCTCCAAGTCCCGGCGCCATCCGCTGCCCCAACGCCGTCCGCTGCGACGGCTGGGAAGCCTGCGCCTCGCAAACAAGCGCCCGCCAAATCCGCAGCAGCCAAGCCCGCAGCAGCCAAGCCCCCAGCAGCTAAGTCGGCAGCGGCGAAATCGGCGGCCAAGACAACAGCGGCCAAGACAACGGCGCCCAAGTCAACGGCGCGCCTGACCACCACAGCCGACACGCCGAAACGCGCCACGAAGCCTCGCGCTCCTAAGCCTCGCGCCCCGAAGCGTGAAACCGTACTGTCGATCCGGGGGCTTTCGAAGCGGTTCGGCGACACGGTGGCCGTCGACGAGATCGACCTCGCCGTCACCGCCGGGTCTATCTTCGGAATCGTCGGGCCCAATGGCGCAGGGAAGACCACGACGCTGTCCATGGTGACGGGGCTGGTGCGACCGGACTCCGGCAGCATCGTCGTGCACGGGGTCGGCGTCTGGGCAAACCCGGCCGCCGCGAAGCGCATCATGGGGGTCCTCCCTGACCGGTTGCGTCTTTTCGACCGGCTGACCGGCGCACAACTGCTCTACTATTCGGGCGTACTGCGCGGATTGGATGCCAGCACCGTGCGCGAGCGCTCGGCAGACCTCACCACCGCGTTCGGACTAGAGGATGCCGCCGATCGGCTGGTGGCGGACTACTCGGCCGGAATGACTAAGAAGGTAGCGCTGGCGGCGGCGATGATCCATTCACCGCGACTGCTGGTGCTCGACGAGCCGTTCGAATCCGTGGATCCGGTGTCTGCGGCCAACATCATCGAGATTCTGCAAAATTACACGAAGGCGGGTGGCACGGTCGTGCTGTCGAGCCACAGTATGGATCTCATCCAGCGCATTTGCGACTCGGTTGCAATCATCGTCGCCGGTCGGCTGCTTGCCTCGGGGACGATGAGAAAAGTACGCGCCGGTGCGAGCCTGGAAGACCGGTTCGTTGAACTCGCCGGAGGGCGCAAGGCGGCGGAGGGCATGGAATGGTTGCACAGTTTCTCGGACTGAAGCTCCGACTCCTGGCCAACCTGTTCCGGCGCAGCCCCTGGCAGGTGGTGGGGATCGTGCTCGGTCTGATCTACGGACTGGGCATTGCGCTGTGGCTCGTCGTCGGGCTTGCGGCTCTGCGGTTCGCGCCGGTGGATTTCGCCCGAGCTGCCGTGGTCGTTGCCGGGTCGGTGAGCGTGCTCGGGTTCTTGGTGCTGCCACTGCTGTTCGGAGTCGACGATGTGCTGGACCCGCGTCGGTTCTCGTTGTTCGGGATCCCGAACCGTCGGCTGGCCGGGGCGCTGGCCGTTTCAGCACTGGTCGGAGTGCCGTCCCTGGTTATTTGCGTGGTTGCGGCGGCTCAGATCGTCACCTGGAGCCGCAGCTTCGTTGCCGTGTCGTTCGCGGTTGCGTCAGCGCTGCTGATTGTCGCAACCTGCCTGCTCGGCGCGCGCGTCACAACATCCGTCGCAGCGTTCCTGCTGGCGACCAGGCGCTTGCGGGAGACGACAGGGCTGATCGCCCTTATCGCGCTCGTGTCGATCTCGCCGGTGGTCGTGCTGCTCACCGGTGTCGACTGGCAACGCAACGGGTTGGCGATCATAGAGTCGCTTGCCAACGTTCTCGGCTGGACCCCTCTGGGTGCCGCGTGGGCGGCACCGGCTGACGCAGCCGCGGGGGAGTTTGGCGGTGCGCTCCTTAAGCTTCTCGTCGCGTGTGCGTTCCTCGGGCTGCTCTGGCTGGTGTGGCAGGCGCTCGTCGACTGGATGCTCACCACTGGCCAGCGCGAGTCCGAAGTACGCGACTACGCCGGCCTCGGTTGGTTTAGTCGCATGCCGGCCACCCCGGCAGGTGCCATCGCCGCGCGAAGCATCACCTACTGGATGCGGGACGCGCGATACCGCGTTGCGCTGGTCATCGTGCCGATCGTGCCGACGGTGATGATTCTCATTCTGCTCGTCGGCGGGGTCCCGGGGCGGTTCCTGGTGCTGCTGCCGGTGCCGATCATGTGCTTCTTCCTGGCCTGGAGTACGGTGCACAACGACGTGGCCTACGATAACTCCGCCATTTGGCTCCACGTGGTCGCGGGCACCCCCGGCTGGGCCGACCGGGTGGGGCGGCTGGTCCCGGCGTTGGCTCTCGGCATCCTGGTCATTGGGGTCGGCACCCCGGTCTGCGCGATTCTCGCGGGGGACTGGTCGATGCTGCCGTCACTGATCGGGGTCAGCGGATGCGTGCTGCTGTGCGGGCTGGGATTGTCGAGCATCATGTCGGTGCGCTTCCCCTATCCCACCGTGCGGCCGGGGGACAGTCCGTTCTCACAGCCGCAGTCCAGCGCGACCGCGGCGACCTGGATGCAGTCTCTGACCGTACTGGCGGTCATCGCGTTGGTGGCGCCATCGGCCATCCTCGCGTTCCTCGGTCTCGAGTTCGGGGCGCTGTGGCACTTCGCGTCGCTGGGCGCCGGGATCGTGATCGGCCTGGTCGTGCTGGTGATCGGGATCGCGTGGGGCGGGCGGATCTTCGAGTCGCGGGGGCCGGAGCTGCTCGCGTTCGCACTGCGTAACTAAACAGCACCGCGCAACTGAACAGCGGCAACCGAGCCAATTGTGCTTAAGATTGGCGCATGAGCAGCACAGATTCTGGAACCTCAACGCTCGACCGCGAACTGGAGGAACTCCTCCAGCAGGAAGTGGAGGAGGGCGACCACGAGCGATTTTCCCACTACGTGCAGAAAGAGAAGATTCTGCAGTCGGCGATCAGCGGAAAGCCGGTAATCGCGCTCTGCGGCAAGGTGTGGACGCCGGGACGCGACCCGCAGAAATTCCCCATCTGCCCGACCTGCAAAGAGATCTACGAGAAGTTGAAGAAGTAACGCGGGCCGCGTCCGGATCGCTGCGATCAGGGTCAGGCGGCAGCGAACACCGTCTGGAACTCTCGCTCGGGCACCGGGGCGGCACCCTCGACGAGGTAGCGGGCGTAGGCCGTCAGGGTGAGGAAGGTCGGGAAGTCCTCCTGCAGCGCGACCGCGCGGAACACGTCGATGGCGTCGTCGAATCGGTCGCCCTCGAACCGCGGGAACTGGTGCGTGCTGAGGATGCCTTCCACCACGTCGGCGGTGATGGTTGTGCCGTCGTCGGTTTTCGTGCCGTGGCGGATCCACTGCCAGATCTGCGATCGGCTGATCTCCGCGGTGGCCGCGTCTTCCATCAGGTTGTCGATCGCAGCGGCTCCGACCCCGCGCAACCAGGACTCGATGTATCTGACGGCGACGCGCACGTTGCTGCGCAGCCCCGCGTAGGTGACTGATCCGCCGACCCCGCGGATGTCCAGCAGCTGGTCGCGCGTGACGTGCACGTCGTCGCGCATCCGGTCCAGCTGATGCGCGGATCCGCCTAGCACCGCGTCGAATTCGGTGCGCGCCGTCTCAATGAGGTCCGGATGCGCGACCCAGGTGCCGTCGAACCCGTCGTTTGCCTCCCGGCGCTTGTCTTCACGCACCTGTTCGAGGGCTCGCGCCGTCACCTCGGGGTCGCGGCGGTTCGGGATGAACGCGCTCATCCCGCCGATGGCGTGGGCGCCCCGCTTGTGACAGGTGCTCACCAGAAGCTCGGTGTACGCGCGCATGAAGGGCACCGTCATGGTGATTTGCTTGCGATCCGGCAGCACATACCAGCTGCCGCGGCTGCGGTAGTTCTTGATAATGCTGAAGATGTAGTCCCAACGGCCGGCGTTCAGGCCCGCGCAGTGGTCGCGCAGTTCGTAGAGGATCTCGTCCATCTCAAAGGCCGCCGAGATCGTTTCGATCAGCACGGTGGCTCGGATCGTGCCGTGGGTGAGGCCCAGGTACTCCTCGGAGAAGGAGAACACATCGTCCCAGAGTCTGGCTTCGTCATGGGATTCGATCTTCGGCAGGTAGAAGTACGGGCCGCGCCCCTGCTCGATGAGCGCGGCGGCGTTGTGGAAGAAGTACAGTCCGAAATCCACCAGGCTTCCGGACGTCGGAACACTGACGCCGGTGCGGTCGACGAAGTCCAGGTGTTTTTCCACCAGGTGCCACCCACGTGGGCGCAGCACGATGGTGGGCTTCGTGCCCTCGTGCACCGAGTAGTGCTTTCCATCATCGCTGGCGTAGTCCAGCGTGCCGCGCACGGCGTCCAACATGGTCAGCTGGCCGCCGATCACGTTGTCCCAGGTGGGGCTCGTGGCATCTTCCTGGTCGGCGAGCCACACATTCGCGCCGGAGTTCAGCGCGTTGATCGCCATCTTTCGGTCGGTTGGCCCGGTGATCTCCACGCGGCGGTCTTCCAGGCCGGGGCCGGCCCCCGCGACGCGCCAGCTGTCATCCGAGCGGATGTGTTCGGTTTCGGGGAGGAAGCGCAGGTCGCGGCCGTTGCCCAGCGCGAAGCGGCGTTGCATCCGCTGCGCGAGGATGTCGTGACGACGGCCGGCGAACTTCTCGTGCAGGTGCGCGAGGAAGCGCAGCGCGTCGTCGGTGAGGATTTCGTCGTACCGCGTGCCGTGGCTTCCCCCGATCTGGATTCGTGGTTCGGTGCCGGTGTCGCGCGGGGTGTCCCACCGGGGATTCGCACCGGTGGTGGTCTTGGTTGTCATGTCATCTTCCTTAAAAGTCCTGGTGACCCGTTTCAAGGAGTTTTTGTATCCTGAGCCCCAGTTGTCGGGCAACTGGGGCTGTTGAATGCAAAAACTCCGTGAAACGGGTTGCGGTGGTGTGCGGTTTGAGGGGGCTCAGTAGCCCGGCTCAGTGGAATTGAGCGGTCTCGGTGGAGCCTGCCATGGCGAGGGTTTTGCTCGCGGGGTTGAGAGCGGAGGCAATCCGGTCAAAGTATCCGGTACCAACCTCGCGCTGGTGGCGCGTGGCGGTGTATCCGTCGCTTTCGGAGGCGAACTCAGCCTCTTGAAGCTCGACGTAGGCGCTCATGTGGCGCCTGCTGTAGTCCCGGGCGAGCGAGAACATGGAGTGGTTGAGTGCGTGGAAACCCGCGAGGGTCACGAACTGGAACGCATATCCCATGGCCGCGAGCTCCTTTTGGAAGCTTGCGATTTGGTCGTCGTCGAGGGCGTTCTTCCAATTGAACGACGGCGAGCAGTTGTATGCCAACTTTTTTCCTGGAAATTCGCGATGGATCGCCTCGGCGAAGGTGCGGGCCAGGTCGATGTCCGGCACGCCGCTTTCCACCCAGAGCAGGTCGGCGTACGGCGCGAACGCGAGTCCGCGGCTGATGACGGTCTGGATACCAGGAGTCGTCTCGTAGAAGCCGTCGGCGGTGCGCTCCCCGGTGAGGAATGGCGCATCCCGCTCGTCGATGTCGCTGGTGAGCAGATTCGCGGCCAGCGAGTCGGTGCGGGCGATGATGACAGTGGGCACGTCCGCGACATCCGCGGCCAGCCGCGCCGCGTTCAGGGTACGGATGTGTTGGCTTGTGGGGACAAGCACCTTGCCTCCCATGTGGCCGCACTTCTTCTCGCTGGCCAACTGGTCCTCGAAGTGCACGCCCGCGGCCCCGGCGTCGATCATGGCCGACATGAGTTCGTACGCGTTGAGCGGGCCGCCGAAGCCGGCTTCGGCATCCGCTACGATCGGCGCGATCCAGTCGATTCCCGAGCGCGTCCCCTCTGCCTCGCCGGTTCCGTCATCCTCGGTGAAGGCGACCTGGTCGGCGCGCAGCAACGCATTGTTGATTCTGCGCACGACTGCCGGCACCGAGTTCGCCGGGTACAGGCTCTGGTCGGGGTAGGTCTGCCCTGCCAGGTTGGCGTCCGCGGCGACTTGCCACCCGGACAGGTAGATCGCTTTCAGCCCGGCGCGGATCTGCTGCACGGCCTGGTTTCCCGTGAGAGCTCCGAGCGCGGCAACCCAGCCCTGGCCACCGTCATCGCCCTGGTCGTGCAGGAGTCGCCACAGGTTCTGTGCGCCGCGGCGTGCCAGGGTGTGCTCCTCGCGGACACTGCCACGAAGGGTGACGACATCCTGTGCGCTGTAGTCCCGGGTAATGCCGCTCCAGCGTGGATCGGCGCTCCACAGCGCCTCCAACTCGGCGGCGTTCTGCGTTTGGTCTCCCGGTCGTGCGGTCATGGGGTTCTCCTTCGGTGTCGTGTAATCCCACACTGAGGCAACATCCGTCGGTCTTCACCAAAAAAGTTTCTAGAAATTCATCGGTTTTTCTATTCCCCGCAAGAACTGCGTGTGCGAGCCTAGTTGGATGACTTTAGAAGCAGTGCCGATCCCGCACGATGAAGAGATGCTCGACTCGCTCACACTCGGCAAACGCATCCGTCAGCTGCGCAAGGATCGCGGGATGACACTGGACGATGTCGGCGCCGCGATCGGTCGTGCCGCCTCTCAGGTCAGCGTGCTCGAAAACGGAAAACGCGAGCCGCGACTGGGCGATCTGCGCTCGGTGGCCAAGGCGCTCGGTGTGTCTCTGGAACAACTGCTTGCGGCAGATGCGCTGCCCAAGCGGGCGCAATTGGAAATCGAGCTCGAGCGGGCGCAACGCGGACCGTTGTTCGGCTCGCTCGGGCTGAGCCCGCTGCACGTGCGCAAGGGGCTCAGCGACGAGGCGATCGAGACCATAGTCGCGTTGCACGCCGAGCTGGACCGGTTGCACCGGGAGCGCGCCGCAACCCCGGAAGAGGCCCGGCGGGCGAATACCGAACTGCGGCAGCAGATGCGCACGCAGAACAACTACTTTCCGGAGCTGGAGGCCCAGGCGCGTCAGTTGCTTGCCACCGTTGAGCACACCGGTGGCCCGCTGTCGCAGCGTGTTGCCTCCGACCTGGCGGCGCACCTCGGGTTCTCGCTTCACTACGTGGGTGACCTGCCGAACTCCACGAGATCGGTGAGCGATCTGAAACACCACAGGATCTACCTGAAGATCAACGCCGGAGGTGACCCGCGCACCGTGTTGCTGCAGGCTCTGGCCGGGCACGTACTGGGCGCAAAACAGCCGAGGGACTATCGAGACTTCCTGTTGCAGCGTGTGGAGACGAACTACCTGGCTGCGGCGCTCATGGTGCCGGAGGACGACGCCGTCGCCTTTCTCTCGGAGGCGAAAGACAAGCGGGAGCTGTCGGTCGAAGACTTGCGCGACGCTTTCGCGGTGAGCTATGAGACGGCGGCGCACCGGTTCACGAATCTCGCCACGCAGCACCTGGGCATTCCGCTGCATTTTCTCAAGGTGCACGAGTCTGGCACGATCTCCAAGGCCTACGAGAATGACAACGCCGCCTTTCCGACGGATGTGCTCGGTGCAGTTGAGGGGCAACCGGTGTGCCGAAAATGGAGCGCCCGCCGCGTGTTCGACGCCGAGGACCGATTCAGCCCGTACCACCAGTACACCGACAAACCCAACGGCACCTACTGGTGCACGTCCAGCATCCAGTCCACCGCGCAGGGCGCGTTCTCGGTCAGCGTCGGTACGCCGTTCAGCCACGTGAAGTGGTTCCGCGGGCGTGATACCGCTAATCGGCAGACCTCTACCTGCCCCGACGAGTCGTGCTGCCGCAGCGCTCCATCCGGCCTCGCCGCAACCTGGGAGGGCAATGCGTTCCCCAGTGCCCGGATGCAATCCTCCCTGCTCGCCGCCATGCCTGCCGGTGTCTACCCCGGAGTGGACCAGACTGAGGTCTACGAATTCCTCGAGGCGCACGCGCCTCGCTAGGATCCGCTTCGCTCGCCGCTCCCGGAGGACTCCGCCGAAATCCCGTTCACCGCGCGCTCCGCACGACAGGCAGGCGTGAGCGCCGGCCGGTTGCGCGCATCCGACCCAGCCGACGCCCGCAGTCCAGCGCTCCTGGTGGGGGATTACGCGAAGATCGTCGGGATCACCGGTTCGCCGCGAGCCAAACGGAACGCCTCCTGCGGCAACTCGGCGATCGCGGATGTGCAGTGCTCGCGGGCCAGCGCGGTTCCGGCTGCGCCGCGGAACCGGTCATCCGGCACCCCGTTGTCGATCAGTTGCACGAGCAGCGGGCGGCCGGTACCCGCCGGGGGTTGGCTGCCGACATGGATGGTTTCGCTCATGGCAATGCCAGAGGGGCTGAGGGTGCGGACCGGGAACTTGCGGCCGCCGACGGACAGCTTCGCAGCCGACTGCTTCGCTACAGACACCCACTGGCCGTCGTCGCCTTGCCGGGCCACCAGCTTGTACACCATCCCCGCGGTGGGGGCCCCGGAACCGGTGACCACCGACGTGCCGACGCCGTAAAAGTCGACTGGAGCGACACGCAGCGCGGCGATCGCGAACTCGTCGAGATCGCTGGTGACCGTGATGGTGGTGCCCGTCGCGCCGAGGGCGTCCAACTGTTTGCGAACGGCGGCGACCTGACCGGGCAAATCGCCGCTGTCGATGCGCACCGAGCCCAGACCGGTGCCGGCGACTTTCACGGCCAGTTCCACCGCCGCAGCAACGTCGTAGGTGTCGACGAGCAGTGTGGTGCCGGGGCCGAGTGCGGCGACTTGGGCGCGGAAGGCATCCTCCTCGCTGTCGTGCAGCAGGGTGAACGAGTGCGCCGCGGTACCCATCGTCGGCACGCCCCAGGAGCGGCCGGCCTCGAGGTTGCTGGTCGCGCTGAATCCGGCGATGAACGCCGCCCGGGCGGCCGCCACTGCGCCTCGCTCC
>JBDTBD010000119.1:0-16602 GCA_039924285.1 Terrimesophilobacter sp.
GCGTACACGGGAAACACCGAATTGGCTGAGGTATCCACGAGGACGTCCGTCAATGGCGTCACGGCCCCGCAATCGAACCGGCGACGCGTCGCGCGGCAGCTTCTGCAGCCCGACCCGGGCCGCTTCGCGCTGCTCGTCGGTGGAGGCGGGGTCCACCAGCGCCTTCTTCAGTTCCAGTCGCTGCACGGCGTAGCGCGCGACGATCACCTTGCGCTGCTCGTTCTTCGCGATCTTGCTCTTCTTTGCCATGCTTTTAGCGCTCCTCGCGAAATTCGACGTGCTTGCGGACGACGGGATCGTACTTCTTCAGCACGAGCCGGTCAGGGTCGTTGCGGCGGTTCTTGCGGGTCACGTAGGTGTACCCGGTGCCGGCCGTAGACCGTAGTTTGATGATGGGGCGGACATCCTGCTGCTTCGCCATTAGATTTTCTCCCCACGGGCCAGGAGATCCTTGACCACTGATTCGATACCACGGGAGTCGATGACTTTGATCCCCTTGGCGCTCACGGTGAGAGTGACGTTACGGCGCAGGGAGGGGACGAAGTAGGTCTTCTTCTGCACGTTCGGATCGAAACGCCGCTTGGTGCGGCGGTGCGAGTGTGAAATGTTGTGCCCAAAGCCGGGGACGGCTCCGGTCACTTGGCAGACAGCTGCCATGATTTTCCTCCATACCGTAGGACTAACGCCCTACCCAAGGTCACTTGTCGGCACGCATGTTCCACCGGATTCCCCTCGAACTGCGAGTGAAGGTGGCAGAGGCGCACGGACCACACGGAGATGCCGTGGGCCAACGCCCAACACTATGCGATCAACAAGCCTGGCGCAACTTGACGTGGGAGGCGCGCCAGACGACATCACTGCCTCGGCGGGATCGATCGCAACGCCGAGCCGCAGGATGCGCACAGACCGAAGACATCGACCACGTGCTCCGCCTGCGTAAAGCCGTGCTCAGCCGCGACGGTCTTTGCCCAGGTTTCGACGGCATCCGCTTTGATCTCCACCGTGGTGCCGCACTTTCGGCAAATCAGGTGGTGGTGGTGCCCGGTGGCACAGGCACGGTACAGGTTCTCGCCCTCCGCCGACTGTAGGCAGTCGGCCTCCCCGCCGCCGGCCAGGTCGGCCAGCGCACGATACACGGTGGCGAGCCCGATCGCGTGGCCAGCGTCGCGCAACTGCGAATACAGGCTCTGCGCGCTGACGAACGCGTCGCCGGAGTCGAGCACGTCTCGAACTGCTTCCCGCTGCCAGGTATTGCGCTTCATGGCCCGATCCTGACCGGAATGACAGGGGACTCAGCCGGGTGTCGGCGGGGCATCCGCCGCCCACCGATCACCCGGCACACCACGTAGATGAGGAAGGAAATCGTCGTCACGTACGGGCTGATCGGCAGCCCGCCGCCCAGCGCCAGCAGGATGCCGCCCACCACCGACACAACAGCGAACACGACGCTGAGCAGCGGCGTGAGCAGCGGTGACGCGGTCACCCGCATCGCCGCGGCGGCGGGTGTGACCAGCAGCGACAGCACGAGCAGCGCCCCGACGATCTGGATCGATACGGCGGTGGCCAGCCCGAGCAGGATCATGAATAGGATCGAGATTGTCGTCACTGGCACACCGCGCGCCCTGGCCACATCCGCGTCGATGCTGGAGAAGCTCAGCGGGCGCCAGATGATCAGCAGCCCCAGAACGACGATGCCGGAGATCAGCGCGAGCATGCCCAGTTGCGGGTTGTCCACGGAGACGATCTGACCGAGCAACAGTCCGAACTTGTTAGCGCTGCGCCCCTTGTACAGCGCCAGAAACAGGATGCCGAGACCGAGGCCGAACGGCATCAACACGGCGATGATGGAGTTGCGTTCCTTCGCCTTCACCCCGAGGATGCCAATCAGCAGCGCCGCCAGCAGCGAGCCAACGACCGAACCGGTGACGACATCCGATCCGATCAACAGGGCAGCAGAGGCGCCGGCGAACGAAAGCTCGCTCACCCCGTGCACTGCAAAGGCGAGGTCGCGGGTCATGACGAACGGTCCGATTAGTCCACCGACGACGCCCAGCAGGGCGCCGGCGAGGATCGAGTTCTTCACGAGGACGAGCAGTTCGCCGTAGTTCTCGAAGCCGAAAATTTGCGACCAAAAACCACCCTGCGCATCCAGTGTCAGCAGAGCGTGCAACATCAGGTCTCCGACTGTTCGTAGATGTGATGTTCGAGGTGGTCGTGCACTCCGTAGCCCTCGGGGGCGCCGAGTACAACGATACGTCCGCGGCTGCGGATCACCTCGACGGGGGTGTTGTACATGGCAGAGAGCACCTCGCTGCGGAGCACCTCGTCTGGGGTCCCAATGCGGAATCGGCCGCCGGCGAGGTACAACACCCGATCGGTCATGCCGAGAATCGGATTGACGTCGTGGGTGACGAACACCACGGCGGTGTTGGAGTCTCTGCGCTGTTTGTCGATCAGCTCGCTCACACTGCGTTGGTGGTGCATGTCAAGGGATAGCAGCGGTTCGTCGCACAGCAACAACAGCGGATATCCGGCGATGGATTGCCCGACCCGGATGCGTTGCTGCTCGCCACCGGAGAGGGTGGCGACCGGTGCTCCCGCGTACTCGGTGGCCCCGACGGCCTCAAGCACCTCGTCGACCCGGAGTCGCTGCGCCGCGGTGGCGATCGGCAGACCCCAGCGCCGGCCGTTGACGCCGAAGGTGACCAGGTCGCGGGCGCGCAGCGGGGTTCCCGGTTCCAGCAGCTTCTGCTGAGGGATGTATCCAATTTGGCGGCTGCCCTTCGTGACCGGCTTGCCGAGGAATGAGATGCTGCCGGAGCTCAGCGATTGTTGGCCGAGAATGGTCTTGAGCAGGCTGGATTTGCCGGTGCCGTTCGGGCCGAGCACCGCCAGGAACTCACCGGCGTGCACGTCCAGAGTGAGGCCTCGCCACAGTTGGCGTTCCCCGAACGCGAGCCCGGCGGAGCGCAGGCTGAGCACTGGCGCGTCAACCATGGGACAGCGCCGACCGGATTTTCGTGACGTTCTCGCCCATCCAACTGAGGTAGGTGGCGCCCTGCGGCAGGGTCTCGGTGACCGCCAACGTCGGGATATCGGAGGTCTTCGCCGCGGCGCGCAGCTGCTCGGTTTCCGGTCCGGAGGTCTGCGCGTTGTAGACCAACAACTGCACCCGCTCGTCGACGAACAGTTGCAGGGTGGCGTGCATGAGTGCCGGAGCGACTCCGCTGCCCTCTTCGATCGCTCGGCTGAACGCCGCCGGTGTCTTGTTCTCGAGCCCGCACGCCTCGAGCAGGTACAACGGCACCGGTTCCGTGATGGCGACACCGGCACCGGCGTGATCCTGTTTCACGGCCGCGGCGTCGTGCTGGAGGCCTGCGAGCCCGGCGGCGAAGGCCACTTCTCCCGCAGTGAAGTCCTGGCGGTGAGCCGGGTCGAGGGCGGAAAAGACATCGGCAAGTTTCTCGGCGACCACGCCCATCGCGGTGAAGTCGTACCAGACGTGTTCGTTGAACGCGTCGCCGCCGTGGCCGTGCGCCGACACCTCGACCGCGTTGACCACCTCCGGATGACCGCCCGACCCGGACCGAAGTGACGTCATGAAATCGTCGTAGCCGCCACCGTTCTCGATCACCACATCGGCTTTCGCCACAGCGAGCTGGTCCTGCGCGCTGGCTTCGAACGAGTGTGGATCCTGGGCAGCATCGGTGATCAGCGAGGTGACTGTGATGGCGCCGCCGCCGATGGCCCTGGCGATGTCCCCGTACACGCTGGTGGAGGCGACGACAGCGATTCTCGCGCCGTGGTCAGACGGGACCGCGGCGGGGGCGCATCCGGTCAGCGCCGCGCCGGCCGCCACCGCGAGGAGGCTGCAGACGACGATTCCGGCCGTGGGTGGTACGCGCATCAAGGGACTTTCTAGCGTAATGAGACTCGTTATCAATAAGTATGCACGGCGCACGCCGCGTCGGCAAACCCGTTCATTATTCAGGAGGGCGTGTGACGGATGCGGCTCGTGGTGCTCCTGAGGTGAACTTCCGCCTCAGCAGCCCCTCTGGTCACATCACGTCCTGAATAACGAAAGACGTCAGTCGAGCAGCAGCGCTGGCTCCTCGATGATGCTCGCGACATCCGCGAGGAAACGGCTGGCGACATCACCGTCGACCACGCGGTGGTCGAAGCTCGCGCCCAGCGTGGTGACGAACCGCGGCCGCACCTCACCGTCGACCACCCAGGGCTTCTTCTTGATCGTGCCGAGCGCGACGATGCCCACCTCGCCGGGGTTGAGGATCGGTGTTCCGGTGTCCATGCCGAACACGCCGATGTTCGTGATCGTGATGGTGCCGCCCGAGGTGTCGGCCGGGGAGGTCTTGCCTTCCCTGGCGGTGATCGTCAACTGTTCGAGCGCCGACGCGAGGTCCACCAGTGACAGGTCGTGAGCATCCTTGACGTTGGGCACAATCAGCCCGCGCGGGGTCGCCGCAGCGATGCCGAGGTTCACGAAGTGCTTGACGATGATTTCGGAGTCGGTCCACTGCGCGTTCACCGTGGGATTGCGTCGCACGGCCCAGATCATCGCCTTGGCCATGATCAGCAGCGGCGACACCTTAATGCCGGCGAAGTCGGCGGACGCCTTGAGCCGAGCCACGAATTCCATGGTGCGCGTGGCGTCGACATCGACGAACAGACTCACGTGCGGCGCGCTGAAGGCGCTGGACACCATGGCAGAGGCGATCGCCTTGCGCACGCCCTTGACCGGGATGCGCTCTTCGCGCTCGTCTGCCCAGTCCGGGGTCTGCAGATTGCGGAACACGCTCACCTGAGAGGCCTGCCGGATCACGTCCTCGCGGGTGACCTCGCCGAGCGTCCCGGTGGGGGTCACCTCGGCCAGGTCGACATCGAGGTCCTTGGCGAGCTTCCGCACCGGCGGCTTCGCCAGCACCGCGGCTCCGGCGATGACCCGCTCGGGCACCGGGGTTTTGTTGGCACCTCGCCGCGACCGGGCTGGGCCCCTACTGCCGTAACCGACCAGAACCGCCCCGGAGACCTCTGCTGCCGCGGAGTCGCGTTCGGCGGCAATGCTGCCCGCCGTGTCGGCGACCGCATCGTTGTCCGCGGACGCCCCGGATGCTCGCGGCACCGTGTTGTCCACGTCGGAATCGCCGGCCCCGCCGTCGACGGGTGCGACAGTCTCCACCGCGATGATCGGGGTGCCTACTGGCACCGTCTGCCCCTCTGATACCAGGAGGGCTGTGACCACTCCGGAGAAGGGCGAGGGCAATTCGACGAGCGACTTCGCCGTCTCGATCTCCACGAGCACCTGGTTGACGTCGACGCTTTCGCCCACACGCACCCGCCAGGACACGATCTCGGCCTCGGTGAGGCCTTCTCCGGCATCCGGTAGCGCGAACTCTGCGGTGGTCATGTGCTGTCCTTAGAAAGCCAGGGCCCGGTCGACGGCCTCGAGAACGCGGTCGACACCCGGGAGATAAACGTCTTCGAGTTTGGAGGGCGGGAAGGGCGTGTCGAACGCCGACACGCGCAACACCGGCGCTTGCAGCGAGTAAAACGCCTTCTCGGCGACGGTAGCAGCAATTTCGGAGGGGATGCTGACGAATCCTGGAGCCTCGGAGGCGACGACGATTCGCCCGGTTTTGCGCACCGAGGCCAAAATTGGCGCGTAGTCCACCGGCGACAACGAGCGCAGGTCAAGCACCTCGGCGCTCGTGCCTTCCGAGGCGGCAAGTTCGGCGGCCTGGAGCAGCACGCTCACCATGGCACCGTGTCCGACGAGCGTGATGTCGGTGCCGTGACGCACCACCCGGCTGGCGTGCAGCGCAAGCGCCGCGGCGGAATAGTCGACGGGGCCCTTGTGCCAGTAGCGACTCTTCGGCTCGAAGAACATCACCGGATCGCGGCTGGCAATGGCCTCCTGGATCATCCAGTACGCGTCGTTCGGGGTGCTCGGGCTGACCAGTCGCAACCCAGGAGTGTGCGCAAAGTACGCCTCGGGGCTTTCCTGGTGATGCTCAATGGCGCCGATGTGCCCACCGTAGGGCACCCGGATGACGACGGGCATGCTGATGAGGCCCTCGTGCCGGTTGGTCATTTTGGCCAACTGGGTGGTGATCTGATCGAAGCCGGGGAAGATGAAACCGTCGAACTGGATCTCGCACACCGGCCGGAACCCGCGCATGGCCAGACCGATCGCGGTGCCGACGATGCCGGCTTCCGCCAGCGGAGTGTCGATGACCCGCCGCGGTCCGAACTGCTGCTGCAGCCCCTCGGTGACGCGGAACACGCCGCCGAGGCGGCCGATGTCCTCGCCCATGAGCAGCACCTTGGCATCATCCTGGAGCGCCCTCCTCAGACCGGCATTCAGGGCCTTGGCCAGCGGCAGCTCTTCGACCTCGCTCATGCTGCGCCACCCTGCGCAGTGGTGCTAAAGCTCGCCTCGTAGTCGGCCAGCCAGGCTTTCTGCTCGTCGATGACCGGATGCGGCTCGGAATACACGAAGTCGAAGATCGTGTCTGTACCCGGCGGTGGCAACTCCATGGTGCGGCGGCGTATGTCGGCGGCGAAGTCCTCCGCCTCGGTACGCACGTCCGCAAAGAACGCGTCGGCTTCCCCGCGGGAGCGCAACCACTTCTCGTAGCGGAGCAGCGGGTCTCGGGCCAGCCAGTACTGCAGTTCGTCGTCCTCGCGGTACTTGCTGGGGTCGTCGGAGGAGGTGTGCGCGCCGATGCGGTAGGTGAGCGCCTCAATCATGCGCGGGCCTCCCCCGGCGCGGGCGGCATCCAGGTTCTTCGCGGTGACGGCATAGCTGGCGAGCACGTCGTTGCCGTCGATCTGCACCCCGGGCACGCCGAATCCGCCCGACCTCAGGTACAGCGGGATGCGCGACTGCACGCTCACCGGCACCGAGATGGCCCACTGGTTGTTCTGCAGAAAGAACACCTGCGGAGTCTGGAAGCTCGCGGCGAACACGAACGCCTCGCTCACGTCACCCTGGGAGGTGGCGCCGTCGCCGAAGTAGACCATGACCGCTTCGTCGGTGTCGGGATTCCCGGTTGCGGTGTGCCCGTCAAAAGCGACGCCCATGGCGTATCCAGTAGC
The DNA here is from genome assembly GCA_039924285.1 of Terrimesophilobacter sp. GTDB lineage: Bacteria > Actinomycetota > Actinomycetes > Actinomycetales > Microbacteriaceae > Parafrigoribacterium. The sequence continues at coordinate 7,117 of JBDTBD010000119.1, forward strand.
GTGCAGCGTCTGCGACCCGACGACGAGTGTGTAGAGGTGGAAGTTCCCGGTCTCCGACGGGTTCCAGCCGCCGTGGGTGACGCCGCGGAGCAGTTTGACAATGCCGAGCACGTCAACTCCGCGCACCATTCCGACGGCGTGCTCCCGGTACGCCGGGAACAGGTGATCCTGGGTGCGGGCGGCGTGCGCGGAGCCGATCTGTGCCGCCTCCTGGCCCACGCTCGGCACCCACAGCCCGAGCTGGCCCTGCCGCTGCAGGTTCGCGGCCTCTTCGTCGAATCGGCGGGTGACCACCATGTCGCGGTAAAAGGTGCGCAGCGCGTCATTGTCGAGCGCATCGATGTACGGCAGGTACTCCGCGGCCGAGTCGTCGGTGCGCAGCACTCCCTCCGGAGAGAGCAATTGCACCATCGTCTCGGATTCTGCCACGGTCACCTCGGGTCAAGTCGCTTCATTACGCCGGCGCCAGTGTGCCCGCGCGACGCCGGTTAGCGTCAATTCACTAATCTATCGCCGAGACCGCGGGCACCTTTGTGAGGTTCCTGACAACCTCAGCCGCACCGCTAAGGAGTCTTTCCACAGATTCCGGCTCACCGATGGAGACGCGGATACCGTCGGTACCGAGGGCGCGCCCCACGATCCCGTGCCGCAGAAGGGTCTCGGCAGCCTCCGCTGTGGACTCCCCCGTGGCCAGCCAGACGAAGTTCCCCTGCGGTTTCGGAATGCGCCAGCCCTGGGCCGTCAGCGCCTGCCAGAGTGCGTCCCGCTGCGAGCAGATGCTCGCGACACGATCGATCAGTTCCGGTTCATGGTCAAGAGCTGCAATGGCAGCCCGCTGAGCCGGCTCGGTGACCGACAGCGGGATTGCTGCGGCCCGCGCCGCATCCAGCAGATACGGGTCGCCGAGCGCGTAGCCCACCCGCAGTCCGGCGAGGCCGTATGCCTTCGAGAAGGTGCGCAGCACGACGAGGTTCGGGTACCGTCCGAGAAGAGTCAGCCCGTTCACCGCGGCGGGGTCGGTAACGAATTCGGCGTAGGCCTCGTCGAGCAGCACCAGCACGGTGGCGGGCACAGCGGCCATGAAGTCGGCGAAGTCGTCCGCAGTAACGATGGTGGAGGTCGGGTTGTTGGGCGAGCAGACGATCACCACCCGGGTGCGGTCGGTAATGGCGGCGGCCATGGCGGGCAGGTCATGTCGGTGATCCGGCAGGTTCGGCACCGCCACGCTCGTCGCGCCAGACACCGTCACCAGCCCCGGGTATGCCTCGAAGGACCGCCACGAGTAGACGACCTCGTCGCCGGGTCCTGCGGCGGCCGAGATGAACTGGGCGAGGAGCGATACCGATCCAGAACCCACGTGCACGCATTCGATCGCAACTCCGGCCCGCTGCGCCAGTCGCTGGCTGAGTTGGTGCGCCGACGCATCCGGGTAGCGGTTGACCGAGGACGCGGCAATCGCCTCGAGCACGGCGGGTATCGGCTCGAACGGGTTCTCGTTGGAGGAGAGTTTGAAGGCGTCAGACGGCGCCGTTTTACCCTGTCGGTAGGGTTGCACGGCGAGGATCTCCGGACGGAACCTGACGCGTGCCGAGTCTTCAGTGGTCACGGCTCGAGTCTATTCACCGCGGTGGCCCCGTTGCACGGCCCGGTGACAGACGGGCATAGTTGGGGAATGAAGAGATTCCTGGTGCGCCTGGTCATCAACGCTGTCGCCCTCTGGCTGACCACGCTCATCGTGGCCGGTGTGAGCGTGACGCCGTTCGCGCCGGGCGACACACTGGCCATGGTGCTCACGTACCTGCTGGTGGCGCTGATCTTCGGCATCGTCAACGGCATCATCGGCAACTTCGTCCGAATTGTGGCGTTTCCGGTGTACATCCTGACCCTGGGTCTCATCGCGCTGGTGGTCAACGGGCTGCTGCTGATCCTGGTCAGCCTGATTTCGGATGCGATCGGCTTCGGCTTGCACGTCGATGGCTTCTGGTGGGGGGTGCTGGGCGCTCTGGTGCTGGGTTTCCTCAGCTGGTTGATCGGGATCCTGATGCGTCCGATCGTCGGGCGCAGCCGGCGCTAGAGGATCTGACCAGCGACGTCACCCGCGGCGGGCCCGGTAGAACGTCGAGGTGACCGTTGTCCCGACCACCGTCGGCGGGTTGATGGCTCGCAGCGCCTCGGTCAACCGCGGGTTGTCCGAGGCATCCAGCAACCGCGCGGTTTGACGGTAACGGCTCAGCTCGTGGGCGGGAAACAGCACCGGACCGGCTGGCGGATGACCGCCGAACAGCGACCGCCGCACGAGCACCGGATCCGACGACGCGAACGTGCCGCCGGTGGCCGGGACCAGGTCTTCGCTGTGCTCCACTGCGACGTACGGGACGCCCCCCGGCACGGGCACCTGCCCGGCCGGTCCGCCGAGCGTGTAGAGGCCGGCGGTGTGGTAGTTTCCGGATGCTGCGAGGCGGGCGGCGATGAGGCCGCCCTGCGAGTAACCGGTGAAAACGACTGCCGAGGCCGACGTGACTCCCGCGAGCGCCATCGCGTGTTGCGCCGCACGGTACGACCCGGCGTCGGTCCCTGCGATCGCGCTGACGTTGCTGGTCATGTCCCAGGCCTCCCTCCCCGGAGTGAGCGAGAAGTCCGAGGTTCCGGCCAGGAACACCTCGAAGCGGTCCGCTTCCCCGGGGGTGCTGATCCGATCGATGCGCACCTGGTCACCGTCGGTCGGGATGCGGCGGGCCCGGTCCTCGAAGTCTGCCGCCACGGTGCCGCCGCGTGTCACGCCCACCTGCCGAACGGTGACCGGGGTCTCCTTGAGCACCCCGAACGGCGAGGCGAGCCCCGCGACCGTCGCCGCCGCCGTGTCAAGGCCCAGGATGCCGAGCCCCTCGTCCCCCAGCAGGTGCGACAGTCCGAACGGCACGTGCAGCGCGCCCTCGCCGAAGTCGTCGGTGCTCACGGCGGTCAAACGCACCAGCTCGACAACGTGAGGGTCACTGAGCAGCGCCCGATGCGCCGTCACCCAGCCGGACAGGCCATCGAAGAATGAGCGACGCCGGTCCTCGGGCATCGTGGCGAGTCGCAGCGCCAGGGCACCGCCCACCACGCTCACGCCGGGAAGGGCCAACACTGCAAACACGGAGAAAAGAAACCCCAGGTCGTACCCGAACAGTGCCGCGAGGCACTGCGCCATTCGCGCCGTGACGGTGTCGGCGAAGGTGTAGCGGCCGGCTGCCTCCGCCAGCGATCGAGACAGGTGCTCGCTGGTTTCGACGCACCGAGCCAGGCTGGCCTCTGTGTCGTCGATCGCTCGCTCCGCCGCGAAGGCGCTGAACGGGGCTTCCCCCGTCCGCAGCGCCGCGGCGGTGACGTCGCGGTCGAGGCAGGCGAGTTGCCAACGCAGCGCGCCAAGGTCGCCGCTCAAGCGCGCAAGGTGCCGGGAGGCGTCCTCCAACTTCGTGGTGACGACAGACACCGCGCCGGGGCCGCCGATGGCCAGGTCGTCCGACACCTCAACCGCCCTGCGCCAGCGTGGCCAGCGCCCGGCGAGTGTCAAACAGAGCGGCCTCGAGGTGCTCCGCCGCCAGTTGGAGGTCACGGCGCAGTCCCTCGGCGGCCTCGGCGTAGAACCGCTCGGCGACGCCGTGCCAGTCGCCGCGCAGTCTCGGCGGTGAAGAGGTGGCGCGCGCCTGTTCGAACCGGCAGGCCAGTGCGGCCAGGCCCTCCTCCTGCCGTACCAACGCATCACGCAACCCCGCCCGAGCGTCGCGCCCGGCGCCGGAGACGCCCACCTGATCCATCACCCTCCTCTCGTTCGTGCCAGTGTGCCGCCTCCGATTGCCTGAATCCGCCGCACCCGGCTGCACTGTGCACAAGACACCCGAGTCGCGCGCAGTGGAGGAGAGAAGCGCCGACCGCGTTGTGGTGGGCTGACTGCCCAACAGCGCTCAACTGCGGGACAATGGTGCGATGAGCTTCGACCGCACCCTCGACGAGTCGGCTCTCTTTCGCATCTGCTTCGTCTGCACCGGCAATATTTGCCGGTCGCCCATGGCGGAGGCGGTCTTCCTCGACATGGTGTCGAAGACCGGTTACGCCGGTTCGATCACGGTGATGTCGGCCGGCACCGGGGACTGGCACGTCGGCGAGAACTCGGATGCGCGCACCCTGGCGGCGCTGACCCGTCGCGGCTACGATGCGTCGCTGCACCGTGCCAAGCAGTTCGATCCCGACTGGTTCGCCAACCTCGACCTCGTCGTGGCGTTCGATCGCAGCCAGGAACGCATCCTGCGCGCGTGGGCGAACAACGACGCCGACCGAGGGAAGGTGGCGCTGCTGCTCAGCTTCGACAAGGATCAGGCCGCGCTCCTCGACGTTCCCGACCCTTACTATTCCGACGCGGCGCTGTTCGAAACCGTGCTCGGGATGATCGAAAAGGCGTGCATCGCGCTATTCCATCAAATCGAACCAGGAATCCAACGGAGAGTGTCATGACTGCCCTGCCAGAACAGCCGCTGAGCCCGCTCGACGGCCGCTACCGCACCGCCGTGTCCGGGCTGAGCGAGCAGTTGTCGGAAGCTGCGCTGAACCGCGCGCGTGTGCACTTGGAAGTCGAGTGGCTGTTGTACCTGACCAATCACTCCCTCTTCGGATCGAGCCCGCTTTCGGAGGACAACGTTCGCGCTCTGAAGGCGCTCGTGTCCGATTTCGGTCAGGATGACATCGAGCACTTGGCCAGGCTGGAAGCCACGACCCGTCACGACGTGAAGGCGGTGGAGTACTTTGTGCGCGCCAAGCTGACCGACCTGGGCCTCGACTCGATCAGTGAGCTCACCCACTTCGGCTGCACGAGCGAGGACATCAACAACCTGGCCTACGCGCTCACAATCGGGGCGGCCGTGCGCGAGGTGTGGCTGCCCAAGCTGCACCGGGTGATCGATGCGCTCCACGAGCGCGCCGTCACGCATCGATCCACCGCGATGCTCGCGCACACGCACGGGCAGCCTGCAACACCCACCACCGTGGGAAAAGAGTTCGCGGTTTTCGTCGCGAGGCTGCGTCGCCTCGCCGCGCAGGTCGAGGCGACCGACTACTGGGGCAAGTTCAGCGGGGCGACCGGTACGTTCGCGGCACAGATGGCGGCGGACCCGACCCAGGACTGGGCTACCATCTCGCACGAGTTCGTGTCGTCACTGGGGCTGATGTGGAATCCGCTGACCACCCAGATCGAACCGCACGACTGGCAGGCCGAGCTGTACAGCAAGGTCAGCCACACCAACCGCGTGCTACACAACCTGTGCACCGACGTGTGGACCTATATCTCAATGGGCTACTTCACGCAGATCCCACCAGCGGGAAGCACCGGTTCGTCGACCATGCCGCACAAGATCAACCCGATCCGGTTCGAGAACGCCGAAGCCAACCTCGAGCTGTCCTCGGCGATCCTAGAACTTCTTGCGCAGACCCTGGTCACGTCCCGGCTGCAGCGCGACCTCACCGACTCCACCACTCAGCGCAACGTCGGGGTCGGCTTCGGCCATTCGTTGCTGGCGATGGACAACATCCTGCGCGGGCTGCCGGAGCTCGCGGTGAACGTGTCGAAGCTGGCTGCCGATCTGGACGCCAACTGGGAAGTCCTCGGCGAGGCGATCCAGACAGTGATCCGCGCGGAAGTGGCGGCGGGACGATCGACGATTTCCGACCCGTATGCCATGCTCAAGGAACTCACCCGCGGCAAGCACGTCGGTCGTGAGGAGCTTGCGACGTTCGTCTCCGGCCTCGACATCGGCGCCGAGGCGAAGGCGAGGCTGCTCGCGCTGACACCCGCGGGCTACATCGGTCTAGCCAGCGACCTCGTGGAGTACGCGGCGAAGTAGCCGCTCAGTGAGGGTCTTGGTCCCGCTCGGCCAGCTCGCTCTGTTCGCCGAGGTTCGGCTTCATCGCAAGGACGAGCATTGCGATGACGACGACCGAAAGGATGAACGCGACGCCGAAAAAGATCAGCGCGAGGATGATGTCCCGGGTCGTCATCAATACCACGAGGCCCGCGAAGGCACCGAACACCGCCGACAGTCCGAGCAATTCGGCCGGCCGCATCCGGTCTCGCATTGTGGGAGTTACCATGATCAGTTCGTCCTCTCCGCGGGCGCATCGGCCGCGCGCAGGTTCTGGGTCCCCCACTTGATGGAGAGTGAGCCAATGGCCAAATACACGCACAGCAGGATGCCGTAGGCGCCCAGGAGTCCAATAGCCAGAATGGGGTCCTGTGGGATCATCAGAAACACCAGCGCCATCACTGCGGTGAACGCACCGACGGCGAGCATGTCGCGCGCACCGATCAGGTCGCTTCCGACCGCGTGTCGCCGCGAGCGCAAGCCGCTGTACAGTTCGAGAAACCCGGTGATCGCCATGAACGCGGGCAGCACGAGCAGCAGCAGGCCGAGACCGCCGCCGTTGAAGGCCAGCGTCGTTGCCCCCAGGAGCGCGGCGAGGACGCCCTGCAGGACGAAGTCGCCCCGCACCACCCGATCGGCGAACCGGTCGCGCAGCAACAGCAGGATCACCCCCGACGCCAGCGCGAAGGCGCCGAACAGCACGAGACCAAGCCTGGCGGAGTGGTCAGCGGAAAACGTGGTGTAAAGGCCGAGGAGGCCCGCGGGTACCGCCCTGGCGAGCGGAACCGGCCAATAGGCGCGGCGTGGAGCGGCGCGCCCCAAGCTGCCCGCCGTCGCCTCGGCGCCGTGCGCTGCGTCGCCCTGCGTTGCGGCCACGAACCCTCTTCCCGACACGAATAGCCCCCACACCAAGTTTACGTGCCGTGGAACCGGCGGCGAGCGGCGGTTACTAGATCGTCGCCATGTCCTGGAATCGCGAGAAGTGGCCCTGGAAGGCGACGGTGATGGTTCGGGTCGGACCATTGCGGTGCTTGGCGACGATGAAGTCTGCCTCTCCGGCACGCGGATTGTCTTTTTCATAAGCGCCCTCGCGGTGCAGCAGGATGACGACATCCGCGTCTTGCTCAAGCGATCCGGACTCACGCAGATCGGAAAGTGCCGGCATTTTGTCCTGACGCTGCTCGGGTCCTCGGTTCAGCTGGGACAGCGCGATCACGGGCACCTGCAGCTCCTTGGCGAGCAGCTTTAGTGCGCGAGAGAATTCGCTCACCTCCTGCTGGCGTGACTCGACCTTCTTGCCGGAGGTCATCAGCTGGAGGTAATCGATAATGACCATCTTGAGGCCGACCTTTTGCTTGAGCCTGCGGCACTTGGCGCGGATCTCGACCAGGGTCATGTTCGGGCTGTCGTCGATGTACAGCGGCGCATCGTTGATTCGACCCCGGGTTGAGGCGATGGTGGTCCAGTCGCGAGTGTCCACGGTGCCCTTGCGCATATTCTGAAGCGGGACGGCGGACTCCGCAGACAGCAGTCGCATGGCGATTTCGCTGCGGCCCATCTCCAGCGAGAAGATGATCGAGGGCATGTCGTTCTTGATCGACGCGGCGCGGGCGAAATCCAATGCCAGCGTCGACTTTCCGAGCGCAGGCCTGGCGGCGACGATGATCAGCTGCCCCGGATGCAAGCCGTTGGTGAGCTCGTCAAGCTCGGCGAAGCCGGTGGGCACTCCGGTCATCATGCCGTCGCGACCCTTGGCCGCTTCGATCTCGTCGATCGCCGTGGTTACCGCGGTGGTCAGCGGGACGAAGTCCTCGGCCTCAACCCCACCGGTGACACCGTAGATCTCCGCCTGGGCGTTGTTGACGAGGTCGACGACTTCACCCTCGCTGGCGTAGCCCATTTGCACGATTCGCGTGCCGGCTTCGACAAGTCGCCGCAGCACTGCCTTCTCAGCCACGATCCCGGCGTAATACCCCGCGTTGGCTGCGGTGGGAACCAGCCCGGTCAGCGTGTGCAAGTACTCCGCTCCACCGGCGCGGGAGATCTCACCGCTCTTCGTGAGCTCGTCGGTGACGGCGATGACGTCGGTCGGCTCGCCCTGCGAATACAGTGTGAGAATCGCGTCGAAGATGATCTCGTGCTTGGGAATGTAGAAGTCGAGGCCGCGCACGCTCTCGACGACATCCGCAACAGCATCCTTGCTCAGCAGCATGCCGCCGATGGCGCTCTGCTCCGCCAGCAGGTCGTGCGGAGGCGTGCGGTCGGTCTGTCGGTATTCGCCGGAGGAGCTTGGGTTCGCCAACCCCAAATGCGCTATCGACATCCCCGACCACCCGTCCTTTCTCGACCTGCCACTGCATTTCGACTTGCCACCGCTTTTAGACGTGCCACCGCTTCTCGACTCTCCACCGCTTCTCGACTTCGCAGCGCTGTAGTCAACTGGAAGAAATGGGAACGCGACAGATCCATGCCATAGTCCTCGTTGTAGCGGCGACCACCGACATCGGTGAACCTCAGCCTCGAGACCGGCAAATCCTGGGAGCCACGTTCACCCTAGGAAGCAATGACCTGCTGCTACAAGTCGCCCTGTGGAACCAGCTGTGGACAGTTGGGGAGAAACGCCGGTAAGTTGTGTGAACAAGCTGTGGAAACTCCTGTGGACAGTCAGTTTTATTTCGGCACAATACCGTCTCTGACCTGCTGTTTTATTTTTTTCACAACGTGTGCAAAAACATGTTTACAGTTCGGGTTGAGGGTTGGCTTCCGACACGCCGTTGGGGGTTGATCGGACCGTTAAAAAGAGGTAGCGGCGGAACTGTGCCCGCCGCTACCTCCTGGTCAAACCGTGGTGCTACTTTGCTGCAACCACCTGAATGCCGATGGTCGCCACAATGTCGTCGCGCAGGTTGATGGTGGCCTCGTGATGCCCGGTTGCCTTGATCGGCGTCGGGATCTCGATCTTGCGCTTGTCCAGACCGGTCAGTCCGGCTGCGGCCGCTGCTTCAGCGATGTCGGAGGTCTTGACCGAGCCGAACAGGCGCCCGCCGGCGCCGGCTTTGACCGTGATCGTCACCGTGGCCGCCTGCAACCGCGCCTTGAGATCCAGGGCCTCTTCCAGCGTCGCGTGCTCGCGGGCGGCGCGGGCCGCCTTGATCGAGTCGATCTGCTTTTCGCCGCCGCGGGTCCACGCCACGGCAACGCCCGACGGGATCAGGTAGTTGCGGGCGTAGCCGTTCTTGACATCGATGATGTCGCCGGGAGCGCCGAGGCCGGTGACCTCGTGCGTGAGAATCAGTTTTGACATGTCTTCCTCCTCCTAGCGGCCTGAGCCGGCGTAGGGAAGCAACGCCATCTCACGTGCGTTCTTCACTGCACGGGCGATGAGCCGCTGCTCCTGAACGGAGACTCCGGTGATCCGCCGGGCGCGGATCTTGCCGCGCTCCGAGATGAACTTGCGCAGGGTTGCGACATCCTTGTAGTCGATGACGCCGACCCGGATCGCCTTCGCGGGAGCGGCGTTCTTGCCGCCCTTCGCGCCTCTGAGGGGCTTGCGGCGATCGCCGCTTGACTTTCCAGCCATAGTTGTTGTGTCTTT
>JBDTBD010000120.1:0-15220 GCA_039924285.1 Terrimesophilobacter sp.
GCCCACATGGACTCGGTGCCGCTGCTGGCGATCACGGGCCAGGTGTTTTCCACCTCGATGGGAACCGATGCGTTCCAGGAGGTGGACATCGTCGGCATCTCGATGCCGATCACCAAGCACTCGTTCCTGGTGACCCGCCCCGAGGACGTGCCTGCCACCATCGCCGCCGCGGTCCACATCGCCACGACGGGACGCCCTGGACCTGTCCTCGTCGACGTCACCAAGGATGCGCAGCAAAACAGCGCTCCTTTCATCTGGCCACCCAAACTCGACCTGCCCGGCTACCGGCCGGTGACCAAGGCGCACGGCAAGCAGATTCAAGCGGCGGCGCGGCTGCTCGCGGCGGCGAAACGGCCGATCTTCTATGTCGGCGGTGGCGTGATTCGTGCCGAGGCTTCCGCTGAGCTGCTCGCTCTGGCCGAACTAACCGGTGTTCCCGTGGTCACCACGCTCATGGCCCGGGGCGCATTCCCCGACTCGCACCCGCAGCACCTGGGAATGCCGGGGATGCACGGCGCCGTTCCCGCAGTGCTGGGCCTGCAGGAATCTGATCTGCTCATCTCCCTGGGCGCGCGGTTCGACGATCGAGTGACGGGCAAGGCGAACCTGTTCGCGCCCGACGCCAAGGTCGTGCATGTTGACATCGACCCGGCCGAGATCTCGAAGATCCGGCTGGCCGATGTGCCGATCGTTGGCGATGCCAAAGATGTCATCGCCGACTTGACCGTCGCCTTCGCGGAGGCAACGAAGCATCAGAAGCCCGACTATGTCGAGTGGTGGGTGCGGCTTAATGAACTGCGCAAGCGGTATCCGCTGGGCTACGACGAACCGGAAGACGGCACGCTTTCTCCGCAGTACGTCATCGAGCGGATCGGCGCGATCACCGGACCGGAGGGCATCTACGCCTCCGGCGTCGGCCAGCACCAGATGTGGGCTGCTCAGTTCATCAAGTACGAACGCCCGAACGCGTGGTTGAACTCCGGCGGTGCCGGAACGATGGGCTACGGCGTACCAGCGGCGATGGGTGCGAAGGTTGCCAACCCGGACCGCACGGTGTGGGCGATCGACGGCGACGGATGCTTCCAGATGACCAATCAGGAACTCGCCACCTGCACGATCAATAACATCCCGATCAAGGTCGCGATCATCAACAACTCGTCGCTCGGCATGGTGCGGCAGTGGCAAACCCTGTTCTATGACGGACGCCACGCCTTCACCGACCTGAACCCCGACACCGAAACTCCGATGATCCCGGACTTCGTGAAGCTCGCCGACGCGTACGGCGCTTTGGGCATCCGGGTCACCAAGAAAGAAGAGGTGGACGCGGCGATCAAACTGGCGATCTCCACCAACGACAGGCCCGTCGTCATCGACTTCGTGGTGAGTCGAGACGCGATGGTGTGGCCGATGGTCCCGCAGGGGGTGGGCAACTCCAGCGTGCAATACGCCAAAGACAGAGCCCCAGAGTGGGATGAGGAGTAGACCATGCCGCACGTGTTGTCGTTGATCGTCGAAGACAAACCAGGCCTGCTCACCCGGGTCGCCGGTCTGTTCGCCAGGCGAGGGTTCAACATCGAATCCCTTGCCGTGGGAAAGAGCGAAATCCCCGGGCTGTCGCGAATCACCGTGGTGGTGGATGTCGAGGAGGGGCCGCTCGAGCAAGTGACCAAGCAACTCAACAAGCTCATCAACGTGATCAAGATCGTCGAGCTCGACCCGACGCAGACCGTCGAGCGTGAGCACCTGCTCGTGAAGGTGCGCGTGGACAACACCACCCGCAGTCCGATCCTGGAGGCAGCGAACCTGTTCCGCGCCAGGGTCGTGGATGTCGCGTCCGACGCACTCGTGATCGAGGTCACCGGAGACAGCGCCAAGACCCACGCCTTGCTGCGAGTGCTCGAGCCGTACGGGATCAAGGAGATCGCCCAATCCGGGCTTCTCGCGATCGGACGCGGCAGCAAAAGCATTACTGAGCGCGTGTCCAAGGGCTAGAGCTTTCACGGTCCCTGAGGCTTTCGAAGGGACTGCACGACCAACCAACTGTCCCTTCGAGAGCCTCAGGGACCGGATATCCAAGGAGAACCACCAGTGACCGAGATTTTCTACGACAACGACGCGGATCTGTCTATCATTCAGGGCAAAAAGGTCGCCGTCATCGGCTACGGGTCGCAGGGCCACGCCCACGCGCAGAACCTGCGCGATTCCGGTGTTGAGGTGCGCATCGGACTCAAGGAGGGGTCGAAGTCGAAGGCGAAGGCGGAAGAGGCCGGCTTCACGGTGTTGTCCTCTGCGGACGCCACCACGTGGGCCGACGTCATCGTGATCCTGGCCCCTGACCAGGTGCAGCGTCACCTGTACGCGCAGGACATTCAGCCGCATCTGTCCAAGGGCAATGCGATCCTGTTCGGACACGGCTTCAACATCCGGTTCGGCTACATCACCGCGCCGGACGGCGTCGACGTCATCATGGTCGCCCCCAAGGGGCCCGGCCACATCGTGAGGCGTGAATTCGAAGCCGGCCGCGGCGTGCCCGTCATCGTCGCGGTGGAAGAGGACGCGACCGGCAACGCCTGGCCGCTTGCCTGGTCCTACGCGAAGGGCATCGGCGGGCTGCGCGCCGGTGCGATCAAGACCACCTTCACCGAGGAGACCGAAACCGACCTGTTCGGCGAGCAGAGCGTGCTGTGCGGTGGTGTGTCGCAGCTCATCCAGTACGGATTTGAAACCCTCACCGAGGCCGGATACCAGCCGCAGATCGCCTACTTCGAGGTGCTCCACGAGCTCAAGCTCATCGTCGACCTGATCAACGAGGGCGGCATTGCCAAGCAGCGGTGGAGCGTGTCCGACACTGCGGAGTACGGCGACTACGTCTCCGGCCCGCGCGTCATCGACCCGCACGTCAAGGAGAACATGAAGGCCGTTCTCGCTGACATTCAAGACGGCACCTTCGCCAAGCGCTTCATCGCGGACCAGGATGCCGGCGCTCCGGAATTCCTCGCGCTGCGCAAGAAGGGCGAACAGCATCCGATCGAGGCCACCGGCCGCGAACTTCGCAAGCTGTTCGCCTGGAACAAGGCCGACGACGACGACTACGTGGACGGTGAAGTCGCCCGCTAACCAGCGTGGCTCGTCCCGGCGACCATCACCCACAGCATCCCCGCATTCCGAAATGACGGATATTTGGTCGTCGAGGGGCTCCGTCGACCGGGAATTGGTCGCCCAGCTACCAAATCTCCGTCATTTCGGAATGCGGGGATGCGGTGGATGGGAGCCGTAGGCTGGCAGGCGTGACCGAAGACCCGGATGCCGACGCGCTGGGCTGGGGCGAGGAGATCGACCCGACCCACGCCGAGGCGCCAGAACCCCGGCCGGCCGACCCGTCGCATCCGCGGCTCGCGCCGGGTTCCGGTTCGCTTCTGCTTATCGGCTACGGTGTTTTCGCTGGTGTGTATTTGCTGTACACGATCGGCTGGTTCGCCGCCGTGCTGCGGAACACCGTGACACTGTCTGGCCTTATCCCGGAGATCCTGTACCAGTTCGGCGAATTCCTCGCGATTGTCGCACCTGCGCTGTGGTTGGGCGCGGCGCTGCTGCTCACCCGGGCACGCCGTCCGATCGTGCGCGTGCTCTGGCTCTTGGCCGGCATTCTCGTACTTGTCCCGTGGCCGATGCTGGTGGCGAAGTGACAGTGGAGCCCACCGAACCCGCCGTCCGCGCGCCGCACCGGTGGCAGCGCATCGCCGTCGTCGCGCCGTTCGCGGTGCTGTACGGGTACGACCTGTTCGAAGCCGTGTCGGACACGGTCGGGGTGACCGCCCAGATTGCGATGTTCAACGCAAACGCGGTGTCGGTGGGACTCGCGCCGGTGGCCGTGCCCTGGGTCGCGCTCGTCGCGAGTCTGCTGCTACCACCGGTCGTTTTCGTGCTCGCGTTCTGGCTCGGTAGGCGACTGCCGCTGCTCGGTACAGCACTCGTGTACCTAGCCGGCCTGGCGACCGTCGCCGCCGCCACGCTGAGTCTCGGCACCCTCGCCGGGCTGTTGGCCGGCTGAGTGCACCGCCAACCCCGCGACCGGGGCCGCACGTCATACGGCGAGGAGCAGGCCCGGTCTGCACTAAAGTTGCTGGTGTCGCGCCCTCGTGCGTCGCGACAATTCCTCTCCCCTTTGATATAAGGATTCAATTCGTGGCGAAACCGATTGTGCTGATTGCAGAAGAACTTTCCCCGGCTACAGTCGACGCGCTCGGGCCTGACTTTGACATCCGGCATCTCGACGGCACCGACCGGCCGGCACTGCTCGCCGCTCTTGCCGATGCCAGTGCCATCCTGATCCGTTCCGCCACCAAGCTCGACGCCGAAGCGATCGCCGCAGGGAAAAACCTCAAGGTCATCGCGCGAGCCGGAGTGGGACTGGACAACGTCGACGTCAAGACGGCGACCACCGCTGGCGTCATGGTGGTGAACGCCCCCACCTCGAACATCGTGTCCGCCGCCGAACTGGCGATCGGCCATCTCCTCGCGCTTGCCCGTCACATCCCGGATGCCAATCACTCGGCCAAGGCGGGGGAGTGGAAGCGGTCGAAGTTCACCGGCACCGAGCTCTTCGACAAGACCGTTGGGATCATCGGGCTCGGCCGAATCGGCACCCTCGTCGCTCAGCGGCTCGCCGGCTTCGACGTCAAACTGGTCGCCTTCGACCCGTATGTCACCCCGATCCGCGCCCAGCAGCTCGGCGTGCAGTTGGCCACCCTGAATGAGGTGATGGAGCAGTCCGACTTCATCACCATCCACATCCCCAAGACCCCCGAGACGATCGGAATGATCGGCGCCGACGAGTTCGCCCTGGCCAAGCCCACGTTGCGCATCGTCAACTGCAGCCGCGGCGGCATCATCGACGAGGACGCTCTCTTCGAGGCACTGTCCTCGAAACGCATTTCCGGCGCCGCTCTGGACGTCTTCGTGAATGAGCCGCCGACCGACTCACCGCTGCTCGGCCTCGACAACATCAGCCTCACACCGCACCTGGGTGCCTCCACCTCGGAAGCCCAGGAGAAGGCGGGCGTTTCCGTGGCGAGGTCGGTGCGACTGGCGCTCGACGGCGAGCTCGTGCCGGATGCGGTCAACGTAGCTGGCGGAGTGATCAACTCCACCGTGCGTCCGGGCATCCCACTGATGGAGAAGCTCGGCCAGGTGTTCAGCGGCCTTGCAGACGGGCCGATCACGAGCGTCGACGTCGAGGTGCGCGGTGAAATCGCCGAGTTCGACGTCAGCGTGCTGAAACTCGCCGCTCTCAAGGGCATGTTCTCGAACATCGTCAGCGAAGCGGTGTCCTATGTGAACGCGCCGCTCATTGCCGAGCAGCGTGGGATCCCGGTGCGGCTCATTAAGGATGCGGTCAGCGACGAATACCGCAACCTGCTCACCATCCGCGGCGGACTCAGCGACGGGACGCAGGTTTCGGTCTCGGGAACCCTCACCGGCACCCGGCAGATCGAGAAGATCGTCGAAATCAACGGCTACGACGTCGAGGTTCCAGTCAACCATCACCTCATTGTGATGGTCTACACCGACCGACCAGGGGTCGTGGCGGTCTTCGGCCAGGAATTCGGCGACGCCGACATCAACATCGCCGGCATGCAGGTCAGCCGTCGCGAAGCCGGTGGGCAAGCGCTCAGCGTGCTCACCATCGACTCGCCAGCCCCGGAGGGACTGCTCGAATCGCTGCGTGCGAAGATCGACGCGGATCTGATTCGCGAAATCGACATCACCGAATAAGCGCGGCTCACCCCGTCAGAGTGCGGAGGTCACGAGGGCGGACGTCACAGGGTGTCGTCTGTCGTTTCGCGTTCGGTGACCCGTTCATGGCGAGACGGATCCACAGCGGTACGCGTCGTCGTCGACGTCGAGCGACGGCGGAACACCACGACGAGTGATATGACGAAGACCACGACTCCCGCGATCATCAGGATGTAGCCGACAAGATCCAGGTCGATCCAGTCCACCCGGAAATTCAGTGCGAACGTCAAGATGGCGCCGATCACAAAAAGAAAAATGCCGCTTCCGATACCCATGGTGTATTTTCGTCCCTTCGGTCCCGGTCAACCCTAGGCGCCATTGGGCAGACCGCAAGCTTTTGGGCAACTTCCCAGCAAACGGTACGCTGAAAGCACCCATCTATCCGTCGTCTGAGGAGTCCCGTGTCGCGTACCATCAAGCTCGCCGTCATTGCCGGCGATGGAATCGGACCGGAAGTCGTGACCGAAGCACTCAAGGTGCTCACCGCGGTGGTTCCGGATGACGTGCACGTCGAGACCACCGACTTCCCGTTCGGGGCCACCCACTATCTGGCCACCGGGGAGATTCTCAGCGACAGCGACCTGGATGCGATCAAGCAGCACGACGCCATTTTGCTCGGCGCCGTCGGCGGAGACCCGCGCGATGTACGGCTCAAGGGTGTGAGCATCGAGCGCGGACTGCTGCTTAAACTCCGGTTCGGCTTCGACCACTACGTGAACCTGCGACCGACGGTCCTCTTCCCCGGGGTGGCCTCTCCGCTGGCGAACCCCGGCACCGTCGACTTCGTCGTCGTGCGTGAAGGCACGGAAGGTATGTACGCAGGCAACGGCGGCAGCCTGCGCAAGGACACCCCGAACGAGATCGCCACCGAGGTCTCGGTGAACACGGCCTACGGCGTCGAACGGGTGGTGCGGTTCGCGTTTCGACTCGCGGCATCCAGGCCGGCGAAGCAACTGACTCTGGTGCACAAGACCAACGTGCTGGTCAACGCCGGCTCGCTCTGGCAACGCACGGTTGACCGGGTTTCGGCGGAATACCCCGATATCGCCGTCGACTACCTGCACGTGGATGCTGCGACGATTTTCATGGTCACGAAGCCGAGCCGGTTCGACGTCATCGTCACCGACAACCTGTTCGGCGACATCCTCACCGACCTCGCCGCGGCGATCAGCGGTGGAATCGGCCTCGCCGCATCCGGGAACATCAACCCCGACGGCACCTTCCCAAGCATGTTCGAGCCCGTGCACGGGTCAGCGCCCGACATCGCCGGCAAGCAGATTGCCGACCCGACCGCCGCGGTGCTCTCGGTTGCACTCTTGCTCGACCACCTCGATCTGGCCGATGCCGCAGCCCGGGTCACCAAAGTCGTCACCGACGACCTGGCGCGCCGCGGCACTACAGTTCGTTCCACCACGCAAATCGGTGACGATCTGGTGGCGGCACTGCGACAATGAAACTGACCGCGGCGAGCAAGAATTGACGACACACGCGACAATGGAGGATCCTCTCATGGGCACCCACGCAACACTCGACGGCTTACTCAGCTTCGACGTGACCACCACCACCACGGCGGTGGCCGACGCTGAGCGCGAGACGATTCTGGCCAATCCCGGATTCGGTGTTCACTTCACCGACCACATGGTGCAGATCACCTGGACCGTCGATGGCGGCTGGCACGACGCGACGGTGCGTCCGTACGGACCGCTGCAGTTGGACCCCGCGACCTCGGTGCTGCACTACGCACAAGAGATTTTTGAGGGCATGAAGGCGTACCGTCACGAGGACGGTTCCATCTGGGGCTTCAGACCGGAGGCCAACGCCCGACGTATGCAGCGCTCCGCCGCGCGGCTCGCCCTGCCGCCGCTGCCCGTTGAGCACTTCATCGAGTCGCTGCGGCAGATCATCGCGGTCGACGGCTCGTGGGTGCCGTCCGCGGCGGAGACGAGTCTTTACCTTCGCCCGTTCATGATTGCCACCGAGGCGTTCCTCGGCGTAAGAGCCGCCCACGAGGTCGGCTTCTTCGTCATCGCCAGCCCGGCCGGTGCCTACTTCTCGCACGGCGTCGCCCCGGTGTCGATCTGGCTGTCGACGAAGTACTCGCGAGCTGCTAAGGGCGGCACCGGAGCGGCCAAGACCGGCGGCAACTACGCGGCATCCCTGCTGCCGCAGGCCGAAGCGTACGAGCATGGGTGCGACCAGGTGCTCTTCCTCGACGCGGCAGAGGGCAAGTACATCGAGGAGCTCGGCGGCATGAACGTCGTGCTGGTCTACAAAGACGGCACGCTGGTCACTCCCGCATCCGACAGCATTCTGGAGGGCATCACCCGCGATTCGGTGCTCACGTTGGCTCGCGACCGAGGGCACACCGTTGAGGAGCGGCGCGTCGGCATCAACGAGTGGCGCGATGGCGTCGCATCCGGTGACATCGCCGAGATTTTCGCGTGCGGGACCGCGGCGGTGGTCACCCCGATCGCCCTGCTCAAGGGCGACGGCTTCGAGGCCGGATCCGCCGATGCTGCGGCCGGACCGTTGACCATGGAGCTGCGCAAGGAACTCACCGACATTCAATATGGGCGCGCCGAAGACCGGCACTCCTGGTTGACACGCCTCGACGGATAGGCTCACCTACGTGAAGATTGCCCGCTTCAATCAGGACGGCGGCGACCCGCGGTATGGGATCGTCGACGAAGATGACCTCGTGGTGCTCGCCGGCGACCCGCTGTTCAGCGGATTCGAGACGACGGGTGAGCGCATCCCGGTCGATTCGGTCAAGCTGCTGGCGCCGGTCATCCCACGCTCGAAGGTTGTCTGCGTCGGGATGAACTACGCCGAAAACACGGCGGAGCTCGCGCCGAACGGTCCGGATAGCCCGGTCCTCTTCCTCAAACCGAACACCTCCGTCATCGGGCCAGGGGAGACGATACAGATCCCTCCGATATCCGGCGAAATCGTTCACGAGGGCGAACTGGCCGTTGTGATCGGCAGGATCGCCAAGCGGGTCAAGGCGGCAGACGCCGCCGATTACATCTTCGGCTACACGATCGGCAACGATGTGTCTGCGCGCGAGGAGCAGTTCGCCGACGGTCAGTGGGCCAGGGCCAAGGGGTACGACACGTTTTGCCCGCTCGGTCCGGTGATCGAGACCGAACTGGACACCACTGACCTGGAGATCCAGACGTTCGTCGACGGCGAGCCGCGCATCCAAGGCAACACCGGGCGGATGTTGCACTCCATTCCGGAGATCATCGAATTCGCGTCGGAGGTGTGGACGTTGTTGCCGGGAGATGTCATCCTCACCGGCACGCCGGCCGGACTCGGCGGGTTCACCGACGGCCAGACAGTGGACGTGACCATCACCGGCATCGGCACCCTGAGCAATCCGGCCCGCAACCGCGTCTAGCCCGGCGCCAGTCCCCGCCAGCGACCAAATCCTTGAACCCGTTTCAAGGAGAAATTGACAGTCCGGCGCCGGGGCATCGGGCAAAACAGCCGGCCGGAACCGAAACTCCGTGAAACGGGCTTAGGGGCGGGAGAGGATGCCGGCGCGGTTCGGGTAGTCTCGTCCGGTGCCTGCACTACGCCGATTCACACCCCCGGCGGCTCTGATCCTTCCCGGCCTGGCGGCGGCAGCGGTGGCGGTAGGGCTCGCGTTCGCGTTGCACGCCGCACTGCCCGTCGTTCCGGTGCTGACGGCATCCGTGGGCCTGGGCATCCTCGTCGCACAGTTCCCGGCGGTGCGTCGGTGGCTCGATGGCGTGCTGGCATCGGGCTTGCGTTTCGCGGCGCGAACCCTCATGCGCGTCGGGATCGTGCTGCTTGGCCTCAAGCTGAGCCTCATCGACATCGGCCGTCTGGGGCTACTGGCGATCCTCGTGATTGTGGGTATCGTGCTCGTGACGTTCTCCGGGACTTACTGGATGGGCAGGCTCTTCCGTCTGCCGAACACCCAGGCGCTGCTCGTTGCGACCGGATTTTCGATTTGCGGTGCCTCCGCGATTGGCGCGATGGGCTCGGTAACGCGCAGCAGCCATGAGGAGCAGGCGACTCCCGTGGCGCTGGTCACGCTCTGCGGCACTCTGGCGATCGGCGTGCTTCCGCTGTTGAAGGTGCCGCTGGGACTCACCGATTTGCAGTTCGGACACTGGGTCGGCGCGAGTGTGCACGATGTTGGTCAGGTCGTGGCAACCGCTCAGACCGCCGGCTCTGCCGCGCTCGCGATCGCCGTCGTGGTGAAACTGACCCGCGTGCTGATGCTCGCACCGATGGTCGCCGGCGCCGGTCTGGTCTTGCGCCGTCGCGATCGGCTCGGCGGCTTCAGTGTGGATGCTTCGGCACCGCGGCCGCCGATCGTGCCGCTGTTCGTCGCAGGCTTTCTCGCTGCCGTACTGCTGCGCTCCTTCCTGCCTCTTCCACCGGGTGTTCTCGGTGGCGCGGATGTCGCTCAGACGGTCCTGCTCGCCGCGGCACTGTTCGGCCTCGGCACCGCAGTGCGCTTTGGGACTCTGGTGCGCACCGGAGGCCGCGCATTGGCGGTGGGGCTGTTGTCGTGGGCGCTCATCGCCGCACTTGCTCTGGCTGCGGTGCACCTGTAGGGCTCCCACCGCCCACTCACGCCGCTACGCCGCACCCGCTGTTCTTCTGGTCGCGTTCGGCGGAGTGGTCGTTCCGGTGATCGGCTGGATACCTGAGGAAACAGGCGCCGCCCGAGCGGCGCTCGGTAGAATCAGAATCAATGTCTGCCTCCTTCACCACTGCATCCGGTTCCGATATTCGACTGCGCTTCTGCCCGTCTCCCACCGGCACGCCGCACGTCGGCCTGATCCGCACCGCCCTGTTCAACTGGGCTTACGCGCGGCACACCGGCGGCAAGCTCATCTTCCGCATCGAGG
Organism: Terrimesophilobacter sp.; assembly: GCA_039924285.1. Lineage (GTDB taxonomy): Bacteria > Actinomycetota > Actinomycetes > Actinomycetales > Microbacteriaceae > Parafrigoribacterium. The sequence continues at coordinate 10,686 of JBDTBD010000120.1, forward strand.
ACACGGATGCGGCGCGCGACAGCGAGGAGAGCTACCTGCAGCTGCTCGACGGCCTGGCCTGGCTGAACATCGACTGGGACGAGGGCGAGGGTGTCGGCGGCCCGCATGGTCCGTACCGGCAGTCCCAGCGCGCGGACATCTACGCCGGCGTGATCGAGACACTGCGCGCCTCAGGGCACCTCTATGAGAGCTTCGTCACCGCCGAGGAGATGGAGGCCCGAAACCGTGCGAACGGTCGCGACCCCAAGCAGGGTTACGACAACTTCGAGCGCGACCTCACCGATGAGCAGCGCGCAGCCTACCGCGCGCAGGGGCGGACGCCGGCCCTGCGCCTGCGTGTGCCCGACACGGACCTTTCCTTCGACGACCTGGTGCGCGGTGAGATTACCTTCCCCGCCGGGAGCTTCGTCGACTTCGTCGTGGTACGCCCGAATGGCATCCCGCTCTACACCTTTGTTAATCCGGTCGACGATGCGCTGATGGGTGTCACCCACGTGCTGCGCGGTGAAGACCTGCTCTCCTCCACCCCGCGGCAGATCGCGTTGTATCACGCGTTGATCGAAATCGGCATCGCGAAGGCCATCCCGCGGTTCGGGCACCTGCCGTACGTGATGGGTGACGGCAACAAGAAGCTCAGCAAGCGCGATCCGTCTTCGAGCCTGTTCCACCATAGGGAGCGCGGTTTCATCCCGGAGGGCCTGATCAATTACCTGGCCCTGCTCGGTTGGTCGCTCACCCACGACCGGGACGTGTTCACCATCGAGGAGATGGTTGCCGCGTTCGACGTCACCAGCGTGAACCCCAACCCGGCCCGCTTCGATTTGAAGAAGGCCGAATCGATCAACGGCGACCACATCCGGATGCTGCCGCTGGTCGAGTTCACGCAGCGCCTCATCCCGTACCTCCCGGGCATCGTCTCTGACCCCATGACCGCCGCCGAACGTGTGATCCTGGATGCAGCGGCACCGCTCGTGCAGGAACGGATGCAGCTGCTCGGCCAGGCACCCGGTCTGCTGGAGTTCCTGTTCACCGCCGATGATGCCCTCCAGTACGAGGATGTTGTCCTGGCGGAACTGACGCCGGAGTCTGCCGCGGTGCTGGACGCTGCCGCCGAGGCATTGGCATCACTGGGCGACTGGACACACGACACGATCCACACCACCTTGAACAAGGTGCTCGTCGACGGACTCGGACTCAAACCGCGCAAGGCGTTCGGGCCGCTGCGGACCGCCATCGCCGGGCGCCGGGTCAGCCCGCCGCTGTTCGAGTCCATGGAGATTCTCGGCAAAACCAGCTCTATCGCGCGGATCGAACGGCTGTCGGCGAGACTGACACAGTGATTCCGGTCCGGGACACGGCGCAGCACTACGACTGTGTTGTCATCGGAGCCGGTCCGGCCGGGCTGTCCGCCGCCCTCAATCTCGTTCGGGCGAGGCGGCGGGTGCTCGTTCTCGACAGCAACCGTCCCCGGAACTCGGCAACACTGATCGCCCATGGATTCCTCACCAGGGACGGCATCACACCGCACGAACTGCGCCAGCTTGGACTCCAAGAACTTCTCGTCTATCCCAGCGCGCACCATCAGCTCGCGGTTGTACGCAGCGTGCGGCGCGAGGATGATGGATTCAGAATCGAAGCGACCGGGTTCAACGGCTACCCTGATCGATCCGCTAGCGCAGCTACCGTGCTCATCGCAACGGGGCTGAGCGAGACCCTGCCCGACCTGCCCGCCATCAGCAACTTCTATGGAATCGGGGTATTCAGCTGCATCGAGTGCGACGGCTACGAGCAAAGTGACCGTCGCCTGGCCCTGATCGGTGAAACATCCGATCTCGCCTCACGGGCGCTTCAGATCGCTCAGTGGGCCGAAGACCTCACGGTGTTCACCAATGGCGCAACGGCAGTTGCACCGAGCCAGGAGGCAGTGCTCGCCGAGCGCGGCGTTCGCGTCGAGCGTCGACAGATCGCTGATCTGGTCGGTGAGGGGCTGACGGTGACCGGCGTGTTGCTCGCGGATGGCGATGTCATTCCGATTGAGGGGGGCTTCGTCAGGCCGCGGTGGCACGCCATGCTCGACTTCGCGGAAGATCTGGAATTGGCGGTCGACGGATGGGGGCTATTGGTGACGGATGCCGACGGTCGCACTAACCTGACGGGTCTGTACGCCGCGGGAGACTGCACGGCGCCAGGACCGCAGCAACTCATCGTGGCCGCCGGTATGGGCGCGCGCGTCGCTGCGACGGTCAACCGTGACATGATTGGTATTCCGCGGCACTGAAGACCGCTCCCTATGGGGCACTCTGCGACCGTCTCGAACGGAGCGGGCATCCGGAATGCGCATTTGGGGGAGCCTTCACAGGTGCGTTAGAGTTGCTTGTCGGCCCGGCTTCGGCTAGGACCCGGTGGGGTATGGTGTAACTGGCAACACGGAAGATTCTGATTCTTTTGTTCTAGGTTCGAATCCTGGTACCCCAGCTGTGAAATCCATTCAGCAACGAGACCGGCCCGGAATTCCGGGCCTTTTTTGTGCCCGGATGTCCGATGATTACTGGGATCTGGGATCTTCGGGTGGTGAGCATCAGATCGTGCCTATCGCGGCGTAGTCGAAATTGTCACGATCCCTCACGTCAGCACATGGTCTATTTGTGTTGAATATGTGTGTATTTTTCAACGCCAAACGGCCCCGACTTTTAACCGGGGCCGTTGTCTAGGAGCCTGCTGAACAATTCGGTGGTTTAAGGCGCGCCTGTCGTGTGGTTGGCGGTGGTGGTTAAGACTTGTTTCATGCAGGGTCGTGATGATGGTCAGCGCCAGTTGTTGGATGTTCAGTCGTGGGCGGGGCATCTGTTACCGGCCGGGTCGGTGTTCGCTTTCCTGGCTGCCCACCGACACGAGTTGTTCCCGGATGACGCGTTCGCGGACTTGTTCCCGTCGGGTCGTGGCCGCCCGTCGATCCCGGCGGATGTAATCGCGTCGGTGCTGGTGCTCCAGACGATCCATAATCTTTCCGACCGGGAGACCGCGGACGCGGTCACGTTTGATTTGCGGTGGAAAGCAGCGTGCGGATTCGCGGTCACCCAGACCGCGTTTCACTCGTCGGTGTTGACGTATTGGCGGCGCCGGCTGGCAGCCAGCGACCGGCCGCACCGGATCTTCGACGCGGTCACCGCGGTGATCGCCCAGTCGGGCGCTCTGGCCGGGCGGCGGCGTCGGGCGGTGGACTCGACGATCCTGGATGACGCAGTCGCCCGGCAGGACACGGTCACCCAGTTGGTGGCGCAGATCCGCCGGGTGGGCCGGGAGATTCCCGCCGCTGGGGTGGTGGTTGCCGGCCTGTCTGGTCACGACTACTCGAGGCCGGGTAAACCTAATATCGCCTGGGATGATGCGGCGGCCCGGGATGAGCTCGTGTCTCGTCTGGTGGCCGATGCCCGCACGGTCTTATCCAGCATCGACGCGGAGGTCCTCACCGGCACCCAGCAGGAGGCGGTCGCGTTGTTGGCATTGGTCGCCGGGCAGGATGTTGAACCGGCCGAGGGGTCGGACGGCACCGATGGCAGGTGGCGGATCGCCCGGAAGGTCGCCCCGGATCGAGTGATCTCCACGGTGGATCCGGAGACCCGTCACGCTCACAAGTCGCGTGAGAAGAAGCAGGACGGGTTCAAAGCCCATATCGTGATCGAACCCGATACCGGGCTGGTCACCGCGGTCGCCCTGACAAAAGCAGCCGGCCGAGACAACAGTGATGGTGCCCGCGGTGCCGAGTTGATCGCCGCGGACACGAGCATCGGCGACGGACCGGTCGAGGTCCTTGGGGACTCGGCTTATGGCACCGGCAGCATGCTCGCCGCGGTCACCGCGGCCGGGCATATCCCGGTGATCAAACCGATGCCCCTGTCCCGGGCCGTCGCCGGTGGTTTCACGATCGATGACTTCACCGTCGATGAGAGCGCCGGGACTGCGACTTGCCCAGCCGGTGTCACCCGCAGGATCACCCTCAAACGTCGTGTCACCTTCGGGGCTGCCTGTTCCGCCTGCCCGCTGAAGGCGCAGTGCACGACCTCGACACGGGGACGCAAGCTCGAACTCCACCCGCAGCACCGGCTGCAACGCGAGCACCGGGTACGGGCTACCGACCCTGCTTTCCAGGCCGTCTATCGGCAGCATCGACCCATGGTCGAACGCTCGATCGGGTGGATGACCCGGGGAGCGCGGCGTGTCCCCTACCGCGGGGTGACGAAGAACAACGCCTGGTGGGCTACCCGCGCCGCCGGGATCAACCTGAAACGACTCCTGAACCTGGGTCTCACCGGCGGAAACGGGACCTGGGTGCTCGGCTGACCGCCCAGGCGTCCGCGCCGTCCACGCGCACGGGCCTGACACGTGGACAACGACTCTGGTCGGGCGCACAATAGCAACAGGGCGGAACGACCCCGTTGTCGCACTCCCTGGAGTGCTGACCTGACAAAGCCGTTACACGGCCATTGGCGGCGTTCCGCCCGCAACCGCCACCAACTAATTCAGCAGGCTCCTAG
>JBDTBD010000121.1:0-7042 GCA_039924285.1 Terrimesophilobacter sp.
GTCGGCGCGGACGGACTCGGATCCACCCTGCGCGGCGCGCTGTCGGATGACGAACCCGTCGCATCCGGGTTTGTCGCCTACCGCGGCACGTGCCGCATGAGCGAGGTAGACATCGACGCGGACCTCGACAATGTGGTGGCCTACGTCGGACCCGGCTGCCACTTCGTGCAGTACCCGATCCGCAAAGACACCGAGCAGCACGGCCAGCTGCTCAATCAGGTGGCGGTATTCCAATCACCGGCGTTCCTCCGCGGTGAAGTCGAATGGGGGCTGCCTGACGAGGTGGATGCGGCGTTTTCCGGCTGCACCGAACCGATCCGGCACGCCCTGCGGTACGTTCCCCGCGATCGTCATTGGCTCATGTACGACCGGGAACCGATCAGCCAGTGGGTTGACGGCAGGCTGCTTCTCACCGGCGACGCCGCGCATCCGATGCTGCAGTATTTGGCACAGGGAGCGTGCCAGTCGATTGAGGACGCGCGCGTGCTGCAGACAGCCGCCACCGATGCCGTGTTCACTCAGTCGCCGGGTGCCGCTAGCTGGGACGAGGCGATTCGCCAGTTCAACAGCATCCGGGCTCCGCACACCGCACGCGTGCAACGCACAGCCCGGCTCTGGGGGCAGTCCTGGCACGTCGATGGCATTGCCCGCACGCTGCGGAACCTGCTGTTTTCCGGACGAGACCCAAAGGACTATCGCTACACGGATTGGCTCTATTCGGTCACAATTCGATCCACAACTTGACGCGGACCCGAGTCGTTCATATTGTATAGAGAACACCTGTTCGTATGCCGAACAGGTACCACAGCGAAAGTCGCACCACAAGCACACCAGCACCACACCCACCACAAAGGAGTGACACGATGAGGAAATCCATACTGCTCGGCGTCGCCGCACTGTCCGTTCTGGCGCTCAGCGCCTGCGGTACCTCGGCCCCCGCCACCACCACCGGAGATTCCGGCTCCGGAACCAAGACGCTAACGAAAATCACAGTGGGCGTCATTCCGATTGTCGACACCGCGCCGATCTGGCTCGGCGTCAAGAAGGGGTTCTTCAAGGACGAGGGCCTCGACGTCACTGTGCAGCCGACCACAGGAGGCGCCGCCTCAGTGCCAGGAGTAGTCGCTGGCAGTTACGACTTCGCGTTCGGCAACTTCGTGTCCACCATGGTGGCCAACGACAAGGGCCTCGGCCTGAAGTACGTGACCAACGGCAACTCCACGGCGGGTGAGCCGGACTTCAGCGCCGTAGTCGTCCCGGCGGACTCGCCGATCAAGACACCGGCCGACCTCTCGGGCAAGACGATTTCGGTGAACAACCTGCAGAACATCGGCGACACCACCATCCGCACCGTCGTCGACGACGACGGAGGGGACTCCTCGAAGATCAAGTTCGTCGAAGTGGCGTTCCCCGACGCCGAGGCCGCGATCACCAACAAGCAAGTCGACGCCGCCTGGATCCTGGCACCGTTCCTCGATTCCGCGGTGGCCAACGGAGCACGGGTGATCACCTACAACTTCTCCGCCTTCGACCCAGGACTTGATATCGCCGGCTACTTCACCCTGGCGAAAACCATCAAGGAAAAGCCCGAGCTCACCAAGTCGTTCACGACTGCGATGAACAAGTCACTCGAGTATGCGAACAGCCACCCGGACGAGGTCAAGCAGATCGTCACCACCTACACGAAGATGACGGCTGACCAGCTGGACAAGATGGTGCTCCCGAAGTTCCACGTTGACTTCAACCGCGATGCGTTGAAGAAACTGGGTGCCGCGGCCGCCAAGTACGGCACGCTGTCCAAGGCGCCGGATCTTGGCGCACTGCTGCCGTAACCGCTCAAGTTAGAACGACGAAAGTAGAGCCTCAGTGTCGAGCACGAACAGCAGGATGTCCAGAAAGCGAGTAGCCGGTCCGGCGCTCGGTGCGACGGGCATCCTGCTGTTCTTGTTGGTGTGGGAAGCGATTCCGCGGTTGGGGTTGGTGCAGGAACGGTTTTTGCCGCCGGCCTCCAAGGTGCTAGTGACATTGATCGATTATTTCGGCCAGGCAGCGTTTTGGCGTGATGTCGGAGAGACGATGCTGGCGTGGACGATCGGCCTTGGTGTGTCGATCGTCGCGGCCGTGGTTTTGGGCCTGGTCATTGGGTCCAGTTCGTTTTTGAGCAAGGCCACGTATACGACGGTGGAGTTTTTGCGGCCGATTCCCTCGGTCGCGTTGATCCCACTCGCGGTGTTGCTGTTCGGGGTGAAGATCGAGTCCTCTCTCTTCCTGGTGATCTACGCCTCGTTTTGGCAGGTACTGCTTCAGGTGCTGTACGGGGTCGCGGATGTCGACCCGGTCGCCGACAACACGGCGCGCAGTTACGGGCTGGGTGCCGTTGCCCGGGCCCGATACGTGGTGTGGCCGACCGTTCTCCCCTACCTGATGACCGGTATCCGGCTCGCGTCGGCGGTGGCGTTGATCTTGGCGATCACGGCGGAGCTCGTCATTGGAAGCCCCGGCCTGGGCTATCAAATCGCGCTGACCCAGTCCGGCGGAGCGGTGCCTGAAATGTACGCGCTCATCGTGGCGACTGGAATGATCGGAATCCTCATCAACTTCGGGATGCGCCTGTTGGAGAAGAGACTGCTGGCCTGGCACAGCTCGGTGCGAAGTGAGGTGGTGGCATGACTGCTGTCAAACGCGTGGCGTACTTCGTGGGCCTGCCGGTTGTCCTGGTTGCGATGTGGTGGGCGCTCACGCTCGGTCCGGTCAACTTCTACGTCCCGACCCCGCAAAAGCTCGGCGAAACGTTCATCAAGGTCTGGGGCGGCGAGCGGTTCCGCACGGACTTCCTGCCCAGCGTCATTCGATTGTTCATCGGCCTGGTCGCCACGATCATCCTCGGGATCGTGTTCGGGGCGCTTATCGGCTCATTCCGCTGGCTTCGCAGCCTCACGGAGCCGGTGCTGGAGTTCTTCCGCGCGATTCCGCCACCGGTGCTCGTCCCGCTGTTCATGCTGCTGATGGGCCCCACCGATCAAATGAGAATCGCGGTCATCGTTTCGGGGTCGATCTGGCCTGTCCTTTTGAACACGGTCGAGGGTGTGCGCGCGGTGGATGAGGTTCTCATGAACACCAGCCGCACCTATCGCATTGACGGGTTTGCCAGACTGCGATACCTGGTGCTCCCCGCCGCAATGCCGCAGATCATGACCGGCATCCGCCAAAGCCTGTCGATCGGGCTGATTCTCATGGTCATCTCCGAGATGTTCGGCGCATCGTCCGGCCTCGGATTCACCATCGTGCTGTTCCAGCGCGGATTCGCCATTCCTGAGATGTGGTCCGGCATCGTCGTCCTCGGCCTGATCGGGATCGCCCTCTCCCTTATTTCCAAGGCAGCAGAGAGCAAGGTACTGCGCTGGTACCGCGGACTGAAAGAGGTACAACGTGACAGTTAACGAGCCCCTGACCACGCCATCACCGGCAGATGCCGGTGCGCCGATGCTGTCGGTGCGCGCTCTGAAGAAGGTTTACCAGGTAGAGGGCGGCGAGATCGAGGCCGTCCGCAATCTCACCTTCGACGTCGCCCCGGGCCAGCTGGTGTGCGTGGTCGGCCCGTCCGGGGCCGGCAAGACGACCCTGCTCAAGTGCATCGCCGGCCTGCTCAGCCCCACCAGCGGGACCGTCGAACTCAAAGGCAAAGCGGTCACCGAACCGCCCAAGGACATGGCCATCGTGTTCCAAGAGTACGGACGTAGCCTGTTCCCCTGGATGAGCGTGCGCGACAACGTGGAACTGCCGCTGAAGAACGCGCGCGTGGCCAAGGCCGAACGAACCAAACTCGTCGACGACGCCTTGACGGCCGTCGAACTCTCCCACGTGCCCGACAGCTACCCATGGCAGCTCTCCGGCGGTATGCAACAGCGCGTGGCCATCGCCAGGGCCGTCGCGTACCGACCCCAGGTGCTCCTGATGGATGAGCCCTTCGCCGCGGTCGACGCCCAAACCCGCGCCGATCTCGAAGACCTGATCCGGCACATCTGGAAGAAACTCGGGGTCACCATCCTGTTCATCACCCACGACATCGACGAATCCGTCTATCTCGCACAACGCGTGCTGGTGCTGTCGAACTCCCCCACCGTCGTACAAGAAGACCTCACCATCGACCTACCGGACGATCGCGACCAGATTGCCACCCGATCCTCCGCCCGCTTCACCGAACTGCGCACCCACGTCTGGGAACAGATTCAACTCGCCAAAGCCTCCAAACCGACCGGCACCGTGCCCACCACCAAGGGCGCCCACCGATGAGAGTGAGCCAAGCAGTAGGTCTCGCTCTGGCCCAATGGGGCATCGACCGAGTGTTCGGGGTGGCTGGCAGCGGTAACTTCGAAGTGACGACAGCGCTCGTCGAGGGCGGAGCGACCTACGTCGCGGCACGCCATGAGAACGGCGCCACGACAATGGCAGACGGCTACGCGCGGGTCGCCCGTCGCACCACGGTGGCCAGCGTGCACCAGGGTCCGGGTCTCACTAACGCGATGACCGGCATTGCCGAAGCGGTCAAGGCCCACACGCCGCTGCTCGTGATCGCCGGCGCCGTTCCCGGGACGATGAGAACGTCGAACTTCTGGATTGACCAGTCAGCGGCTGTCGAAGCGCTCGGCGCCGTAGCGCTCCAACTCGAATCCCCGCTGACCGCGCTGGAGGATGCGGCGCGCGCCTTTTGCATCGCGCGCACTGGTCGCACCGTGGTGCTCCAACTGCCGCTGGATGTTCAGGCGGCGCAGATCGACTGGAACGGCTCAGCAGACGACCTTCCGGCACCGCCCACTCCCGCGGCGCCATCGGCGTCCGCAGTGGCCGATCTTGCCGCGCGACTGGTTGCGGCCCAGCGTCCGGTGATCCTGGCCGGCCGCGGCGCCTTCGATGCTCGCGCCGAGCTGATCGGGCTGGCCGAGGCGTCCGGCGCCCTGCTGGCCACCACGGCCATGGCCCGCGGTCTCTTCCACGGCAACCCGTGGACAGTGGATGTGATGGGCGGCTTCGCCACCGCCCCGGTGGCCGAACTGATCCAGAACGCCGACCTGATCGTGGCATTCGGTGCTTCTTTGAACCGCTGGACAACCCGAAACGGCGAACTGGTCGGCGACACCACGGTGGTGCAGGTCGACACCGACCGCGCCGCCTTCTCGTTGCACCGCCGGGTCGACACCACAGTGACCGGTGACGCAGCGCTGACTGCGCACGCGGTTGCCGAGGTGCTCACGAACCAGCCTGCACGATCCGGTTATCGCACGCCACACACTGCCGACACCCTGGCTACGGGGCGGCGCTGGCGCGACCAACCGTTCACGCCGGCGACCGACGACGCACGGATCGACCCGCGCGAGCTCGCGATTGCGCTCGACGACATCCTTCCCGCAGAGCGGATCGTCTGCTCGGATGCGGGCAGCTTCACTGAGTACTCGGCGATGTATCTCCAGGTGCCGGACGATTCGGGCTACTGCCTCCCCCTCGGGTTCCAGTGCATCGGACTGTCGCTGGCTGCCGGGATCGGAGCCGCACTTGCGCAGCCACACCGGCTGCCGGTGGTCGGTGTCGGCGACGGCGGTTTCATGATGAGCCTCGTGGAGCTCGATACGGCCGTGCGGCTGGAGCTGCCGCTGGTCGTGGTCGTGTACAACGACAGCGCGTACGGAGCCGAGGTGCACCACTTCGCCCACGGGGACCATCCGCTGGACATCGTGAAGTTCCCCGACACCGACATCGCCGCCATCGCCCGGGGCTTCGGTTGCGAGGGGATCACCGTGCGTGGCGTAGACGACCTCGCCGCAGTGCGCGAGAGCCTCAGCAGGCCGCGCACGACTCCACTTGTGATCGACGCGAAAACGATCTCATTCCCCTCCTGGGTGGATGCTCACGCTTTCGTCGGCGAACCGCGATGACGATCTCTTGCACGCTCTCGAAAATGACGGTAGGTTCGTTGTGAGTACGGTTGTTCGCGATACGCACAAACTGGAGGAATAATGACGTTCTTCGACCCCAGCGAATGGGATGGAAAGCTCTACAGCTCGGGATGGGTGACCGGCGGCGCCGGAAGCAAACCCATCTTCGAACCGGCAACCGGGGACAGCATCGGAAGTTACGGCAACGCCTCCCCCGAGGATGTCAGCCGGGCGGCACACGCGGCGGTAGCGGCACAGAAATCCTGGGCAGCGGCATCCTACGAAGAACGCGCCGGCGTGCTGCGCCGCGCAGGCACCCTCATCGACGAGCACGCCGATGTGCTCAGCGACTGGCTGATCCGCGAGGCGGGTTCGGCCAAGGGCAAGGCCGGCTTCGAGGCGCACTTGGTGTCCGGCGTCTTCTACGCGGCATCCGCGATCGCCATGGCACCGTACGGTCAGTTGCTGCGCAGTGGTAAGCCGCGGTTGAGCATGGCCCGCCGCGTGCCGGTCGGAGTCGTCGGCGTGATTTCACCCTTCAACTTCCCGCAGATCCTCTCGAGCCGGTCTGTGGCCCCCGCACTGGCCCTCGGGAACGCTGTGATCCTCAAGCCCGATCCACGCACCGCCGTGTCTGGCGGATTGGTACTGGCGGCCATCCTTCGAGAAGCCGGCCTCCCGGAAGGGCTCTTCCACGTACTACCCGGTGGCGCCGACGTGGGCAGCGCGATGGTGATTGAACCCGCCGTCCGGGTGATCTCCTTCACCGGCTCAACCAACGCCGGACGGGCGGTGGGCGAACTTGGCGCCAAACACCTCAAGCGGGTGCACCTGGAGCTCGGCGGGAACAACGCCATGCTGGTGCTCGACGACGTGGATGTCCCGGCCGCGGTTTCCGCCGGCGCCTGGGGATCCTTCCTCCATCAGGGTCAGGTCTGCATGACCACCGGACGTCATCTGGTGCAGGAGTCCATCTACGACGAATACGTGGAGCGGCTGAGCGCGACGGCCAACGGGATCCCCGTGGGCAACGGTGCGACATCGGATGCACCGCTCGGGCCGATCATCGACGCGCACCAGCGTGACCGCATCCACTCCCTCGTCACCGGCAG
>JBDTBD010000122.1:0-4501 GCA_039924285.1 Terrimesophilobacter sp.
CGTTGGCGTCGAGGGTCACCTTGCCGTCGAGGGCGATGATGTCGCCGTCCTCGGTGAGTACGAGCGGCAGCAGAGAAACTCGGCGGCACCGTCGTCGTCAAGGCGCAGGTCAAGGCGGGCGGTCGCGGCAAGGCCGGCGGCGTCAAGGTCGCCCACGACCCGGCGCAGGCGGAGGAACTGTCCCGAAGTATTTTCGGACTGGATATCAAGGGCCACACGGTTCGGCGCGTCATGGTCGCCGCCGGTGCCAAGATCGCTCGGGAGTTCTACTTCTCCGTGCTGCTCGATCGGGCCAACCGCTCCTTCCTCTGCCTTTCGAGCGTCGAGGGCGGCGTCGAGATCGAGATCCTGGCTGTCGAGAGGCCCGAGGCGCTCGCTCGCATCGAAATCGACCCGCTGGTCGGCATCGACGATGTCAAGGCCACCGAGATCGCCCGCGCAGCCGGGTTCCCCGACGAGCTGATCGCCAAGATGACACCCGTCTTTCAGCGGCTCTACGACGTCTTTACCGGCGAGGACGCGACCTTGGTTGAGGTCAATCCGCTTGTGCTCACCGAGGACGGCGAGATCATCGCCCTCGACGGCAAGGTGACCCTGGACGCCAACGCCGACTTCCGGCATCCGGCGCACGCCGAGCTGGAGGATGCCGCTTCAGCGGACCCGCTCGAAGCGAAGGCCAAGGCGTCACACCTCAACTACGTGAAGCTCGACGGCAACGTCGGGATCATCGGCAACGGCGCTGGGCTGGTGATGTCCACGCTCGACGTGGTGTCTTACGCGGGGGAGCGGCACGGCGGGGCGAAGCCGGCCAACTTCCTCGACATCGGCGGCGGAGCATCCTCAGCGGTCATGGCGGCGGGGCTCGACGTGATCCTCGGCGACAAGCAGGTCAAGAGCGTGTTCGTCAACGTGTTCGGCGGGATCACCTCCTGCGTCGCGGTGGCCAAGGGCATCCTCGAGGCTCTGGAAACCCTCGGCGACGCCGCCACCAAGCCGCTCGTCGTACGGCTGGACGGCAACAGCGTCGTCGAAGGCCGCAGAATTCTGGCGGAGGCGCAGCATCCGCTCGTCACCGTCGTCGAAACCATGGACGAGGCCGCCGACAAGGCCGCCGAGCTCGCGAACGCGTAAGGGGCACAGGACATGTCGATTTTTCTCGACGAGAACTCTAAAATCATCGTTCAGGGCCTGACCGGCTCGGAGGGCACGAAGCACGCGGGGCACATGCTGCGCGCCGGGTCGAAGATCGTCGGCGGCACCAACCCGCGCAAGGCGGGCACGACCGTCGAGATCGCCGACCACACGCTGCCGATCTTCGGCACCGTGGCGGAGGCGATGGCCGAAACCGGTGCAAACGTGTCTGTGGTCTTCGTGCCGCCGGCGTTCGCCAAGGCGGCTGTCATCGAAGCGATCGATGCCGCCATCCCGCTGGTCATCGTGATCACCGAGGGCATCCCGGTACACGACTCCGCCCAGTTCTGGGCGTACGCCAAGTCGAAGGGCAACACCACCCAGATCATCGGGCCGAACTGCCCCGGCGTGATCAGCCCCGGCAAGTCCAACGCCGGCCTCATCCCGGCAACGATTGCCGAGGCCGGTCCGATCGGCCTGGTGTCCAAGTCTGGAACGCTCACGTACCAAATGATGTTCGAGTTGCGCGACCTGGGCTTCTCGTCCGCGATCGGCATCGGCGGCGACCCCATCATCGGAACCACCCACATCGACGCGCTTGCCGCGTTCGAAGCCGACCCGGAGACCAAGGCAATCGTCATGATCGGCGAGATCGGCGGGGACGCTGAGGAGCGCGCAGCCGAGTACATCCAGGCGCACGTCACCAAGCCGGTCGTCGCCTACGTCGCGGGCTTCACCGCCCCGGAGGGCAAGACCATGGGCCACGCCGGAGCAATCGTCTCTAACGGCGCCGGAACCGCGCAGGGCAAGAAGGTTGCTCTGGAGGCCGCCGGAGTTCGGGTCGGGAAGACACCGTCCGAGACCGCGGCGATCATGCGCGAGCTCGTCGCCGCCCTGTAACCGGCACCACTGCGAAACGAAGGCCCCGCCCGACAGCGGGGCCTTCGTCGTCCGCCCCACCCGCATCCACCGCCCACCCGCATCCGCCGGTCCCCTTCCGAAATGACGGACTTTTGGTAACTCGTGCCTCCGGATGCCAATGATTGTGTTGCTGGATGACCAAATGTCCGTCATTTCGGAAGCTGCCGGAAGGGCGAACCGGGGATGCGGCGACGCGAAGGTAGGCTCCGACGAGTATGAACCGACCGCTGACCGCCCTCTTCGCCGCTCTCGAGGCGCTCCTCGTCGTCGGCATCGGCATCGGCATCCCGCTCGTGCCGTTGACCATCATGTGGGCCGCTCAATACGGCCTGCAGATCGACTGGCTGGTGTTTTGGCGCGCGGCCGTCGACATCTGGCTGCTCGGTTCCGGAGCGGATATCCGGATGACGCTCGAACCGGCCGTCGCGACCGCCGCCGGATACGTCGGCGCCGGAGCCCCGTTCGTGCTCACCATCGCCCCGCTGGGCTTCGCACTGCTCACCGTGCTGCTGGGCGTGCGGGCCGGACGGCGCGTGGCCGAAACCCCGTACCGGATCTTCGGCCTGTTCGCCTCAATCGGCACGTTCGGCCTGCTGGCGTTCGCGCTGACCCTCTCGGCGTTGCACCCGCTCGCCCGACCATCGATTTCGCAGGGCACGCTGATGCCGACACTGGTCTTCGCAATCGGGGTGGGAATCGGCTGGGAGCTGACTCGACGGCGGCTGCACGAGGTGCACGAGGGCAGCGTCAATACGCCCCAGCCGGAGACTAGCCGGCCACAGCCAGGGCGGGTCCGGGCCCTGCGCGCGGCCGCAGCAGCCGCACTCGGCGGGTGGAATGGCGCGCTGCGTCGGCAATTTCGCGGCTGGATCCTGAAGCTGCCGACCGGCATCCGCGCCGGCGTTCCGGCGGCCGTGCGTGGCGGGGCCATCGCCGCCGCCGGAGTCGTCGCTGTCGCGTCGATCCTGGTCGCCGGCTCACTCCTGTATAGCTACGCGCACATCATTGCCCTCTACGAAAGTGTGCACACCGGCGTGCTCGGCGGTGTCGCGCTCACTCTTGGGCAACTGGCCATCCTGCCGAACCTCGTCATCTGGGGCGTGTCGTGGCTGGTCGGTCCGGGCTTCGCCATCGGCACCGCATCCGCCGTCTCCCCACTGGGCACGAGCCTCGGCCCGTTGCCCGCAGTGCCGGTGCTCGGTGCGTTGCCGTCCGGCGACCTCGGCTTCGGGTTTCTCGGACTGCTCGTTCCCGTACTGGTCGGATTTCTTACGGCGGTCGTCATTCGCTCCCGGATGTCATCGGTCGACACTCGCGGTGCGCTCGGCCAGGTGGGGCTCGGCGTCGGCATCGGCATCAGCGCCGGCCTCCTGCTCGGTCTGCTCGCCTGGTTTTCCGCCGGCGCCGCGGGCCCGGGACGGTTGGCCGACGTCGGGCCGGATCCGTGGCTGGTCGGTGGGTTCGCTGCCCTGGAAATCGGACTCGCGGCGGTCGCCGGCCTGTTCGCCGTGCGGCCGGCCGAACGGCTCACGTCACAGGACACGTCTCAGAAGGAGACCGCCGGCTCACGATAAGCTCGCAGGGTGCTCTCTGTGGTGGTGCTCATCTCCGGCGGCGGTTCGAACCTTGAGGCGCTGCTGCACGCCACTGAGGCGGACGAGTTCCCGGTCGACGTCGTCGCCGTCGGGGCCGATCGCGACGCACACGGACTGGACCATGCCCGCTCGCGCGGCATCCCGGTCTTCGTCACGGCGCTTGCCGACTACCCGGACCGCGCATCCTGGGGCGATGCGCTTCTCGAACAGGTGCAGGGCTTCGACGCGGACCTCGTCGTGCTCAGCGGGTTCATGCGGCTGCTGCCCGCCCGGGTCATCGCCGCCCTGTTCCCTCGTTTGATCAATACGCATCCCGCGTACCTGCCGGAGTTTCCCGGCGCGCACGCGGTTCGGGACGCTCTGGCCGCGGGGACGGATGCCACCGGAGCCAGCATCATCGTCGTCGACGACGGAGTCGACAGCGGACCGATCGTCGCACAGCGCAGGGTGCCGGTTCTCTCGCAGGACACCGAGGCCACGCTGCACGGCCGCATCAAACTCGTCGAGAGAGAGCTGCTCGCGCAGAGCCTGTTCGGCATCGCCACCGGAACCATTGATCTCAAGGAGCTCGTTCGCGCATGACCGCCACTTCCACCTCCGAGCGTCGCGACCGCGACATCATTACGATCCGAAGGGCCATCGTCTCCGTCTACGACAAGACCGGCCTGACCGAACTGGCCGCCGCGCTGGTGGGTGCGGGGGTCGAGATCGTCTCCACCGGGTCGACCGCCGCGCGCATCCGCGACGCCGGGCATCCGGTCACCGATGTGTCGAACATCACCGGCTTCCCGGAATCGCTCGACGGCAGGGTGAAGACGCTGCACCCGTCGGTGCACGCCGGCATCCTCGCCGAT
>JBDTBD010000123.1:0-14460 GCA_039924285.1 Terrimesophilobacter sp.
TGCGCCAACTAGGTCGTCCCGGCGCCCTCGCCCGAGTCGGTCAATCGCCCTTCGAATTGGTCGTGGGCGGATGCGCAGGTCGTCCGCGTCGCCGCGTCATAGCCACGCCGCCGCTGAGCAGCAAGGCGAGCGCGATGAGCGAGAGGGTGGTGACGCTTGTACCGGTCATCGCTAGGGCCGAGCTTCCACGTGCGACGTTGCTCTGTGCGTTGACCGCTCCGAGGACCGCACCACCGGCAGCGACAGCGGATGCGCTTGCCTCGTTCGTACTGCTGTCGACGGCGAGATCGGCCGCGGTGATTGTGTAGTTCGCGTGACAGACCCTCGACGCGCCTGGCGCGAGTGCGGCAACAACCGTGCCGCACGTAGTGGTGAAGGCGCCGTCGCCCGGTGAGGAGTCAGAGATCGTGGTGTTGGTGAAGCTCACGTTTCCCGTGTTGGTTAGAGTGATCGTGAAGTGCAGCATGTCGCCAACGACGTGATAGTTCGTCTCGGCCGCCGTCTTCGCGAGGCCGAGCGTCGGTAACTGAACGGCGAGCGAGGTTGCGGTGGCGTTGTTTGACGGGTGCGGGTTCGCCGCGGGATCGTCGGCGCTGCCCTGCGCGTGGTTAGCTACCTTGCCAGCGTCGAGATCGGCCTGCGTGGCGGAGTAGGTGGCGCTGCACGAGACGCTCGCGCCGGGGAGGAGTGTCGCAGTTACCGCTGCGCAGTCGCCGGCATATCCGCCCGTGCCAGGTGCGGAATCCGCGAATTTGGCCGCGGTGAGCGTCGTATTGCCGTCGTTGGTCAGAGTGAGTGTGTAGTGCAAGTCAGCACCGACGACGTCGAAGCTCGGCTCGGTCACCGACTTGGCGAGGGTCAGGGAAATCAACTGCTTCGCCGGTGTGACCACGATTGCCGACGGTGCAGTTACGACGTCCGCGTTGGGAGCAATTGCTTTTGCATTCGCGGTGTTTTTCAGTGAACCGGCATCAACGTCTGCCTGGGTCACCGTGTAGGAGACGGAGCACGACACCGAGCCAGCCGGAGCGATCGGCCCGACGATCGTCCCACAGTCCGTGCTGAAGACGCCGGCACCCGGGTTGTTGTCTACTATCTGAGGCGACGAGAGGGTGATGTTTCCCTGGTTTGTGAGCTCGAGTGTGTATGCGATTACATCGCCGACGGCAGCAAACGCTGTGACGTTCGGCGTCTTCGAGAGTGCCAAAGCTTGGCGGGCGATCGCCGTGGATTCGGCATGCGCCGTAGGCGAATGGATGGAGTTACCGCCGGCGACTCCGTCCGCGTGCGCACTATTGGTCACCGAACCATGATCCAGGTCCGCCTGCGTCACTGTGTAGTTCGCGGTGCATTGCACCGATGTGGCAGGCGCCAACGGGGAGGCGACCGACCCGCACGTGGTACTGAACGAACCCGAACCGGGGTTGGCATCTGTGACCACGAGCGACGTGGAGGTGTTGGCGTTGTTGGTCACGGTGAGGGTGTAATGGAGCATGTCACCGACCGCGTTGAAGGTCGACTCGGCGACCGACTTGGTGATCCCGAGCGCGCCTACGATGACCGCCGTTGACGTTGCGGTGTCTTGCGGCGCGTGGTACGCCACCCCTGCCGGATCGTCGGCACTGGCATTGGCCAGGTTGGTGACCTGACCGGCGTTGAGGTCGACCTGCGTGATCGCATACGTGGCGGTGCAGGTCGCTGTCGCTCCCGGCGCCAGTGCGGAAGGAAGCACCGCGCAGGTGTTTGAGAATGCGCCCGAGCCGGGATTCGGATCGATGACCGCGAGCCGGTGGAAGGTCACGTTGCCGGCGTTGGAAGCGGTAATTGTGTAGTGCAGAAGGTCTCCGATGGCATCGAAGGTTGGTTCCGCGACGGACTTGGTAAGGCCGAGGCTCGCCGCCTGAATTGCTGTGCTTGTCGCGGTGTCGCTGAATGGCCCGATTGTGGCTCCGCTGGGGACTGTGCCGGTGGTCGAGGCAATGTTAGCCACGGGACCCGTGTCTAGGTCCGATTGGGTCACGGTGTAGCTGGCCTGGCACGTGATCGTGTCGTGGGGTTGCATCGTTGCGTTGATTGCCCCGCAGTCGGTGGCAAACGCGCCCATGCCGGGTGCACGATCGGAAACGGTCACGGCGGTGACGGTGACATTGCTGTCGTTGGTCACCGTGGCGTTGTACGAGAGGACGTCGCCGACTGTGGAGTACGTTGCGAGGTTAACGGTCTTCACAATCGCTAGGCCAGAGACTCTCGGAATCGTCGTGACGTTGGTGCTGGGGGTGGATGCTATCGATCCGCCGTACACGGCTGCAGTCGCGGTAGCGGTGTTGGTCACGGATCCGGCGTTCGTCTCGGACTGCGTCACGACGTGTGACCCTGTGCAGGTCGCGGAGGCTGCCGGTGCGAGAACACCTGGCGGACAGGAGAGGCCGGCAGCCGCGACATCGGTGATCGTAACTGACGACACGGGAAGCGTCCCCGTGTTCTTGACCACGAAGCTGTAAGAAAGGGTGTCGCCTGCGCCAACCAGACCATCTGCGTTGGTGTCGGTGAGCGGTTCGGCGCTCTTCGCCATTGAGATGGATGCGGTGCTGAGATCGAAAGTGGGGCCGATGAAACTGATGCCTTCATTGGCCGCGTCGCCGCCTGCATCGTCATCACCCACGATAACAACCATGCGGAGGATGGGCTGGGCCGGGTCGGCAACGAAGCCGACCCAACGAGTCGTGTTATTGCCGCATCCGGTAAAAGTGTCTCCACAGGAAGACTGGGGCGAATAGCTCGGGCCGGGGATGATGGGTTGGTCAGAAACAAGCACGTCGCCGATCCCGTAGAGGCGCACGACTGCGGCGACGCCTTGGCCGTCGGTACGGGTCTCGAGGTCCCCGAACCATGCGCCGAAGCCGAGGATGGGGCGGCTGAACGCGAACTCGATCGCGTCACGCGTGGTGCTCTCTCCAGCGCCGCCTGACTCATTGTATGAGAATCCGTTCGGACATGAAGATCCGCCTCCGACGAGCGCTGTGGGTCGTGGCGCGTTGCCCTGCAAGCCGGCTCCGGCGTTCGCGGATCCTGCACCGTTGGCGACACATGAGGCAGTGCCTTGATTCGGGGACGGCGCCACGTATGCCGGGGACGAGGCAGTGGAGTATCGAGTTCTGGTGACCGATGTAGTCGTGCCGTCGGCGGCGACCGGGAGGCTTGTAATCGTGCCAGATGGAAGAATCGCAGGTGCTTGCGCGGTTCCACCGTTGGCAGCGACAGAGTTCTGCCAAGCGGAGTCCAGCTGTGAGGTGTTCGCGCGCACGGCGACTCCGGTGCCACCCACCTCATCAGAGTAGGAGGCGGTGGTCGCTGCGTTTGCCGCAACGCTCGCTGGGAGCACGAGCATAACGGCTAGAAGCGCGGCAATGCCCACGGACATTCGGCGTGGGTACAAGAAAACTCGATTCGAATTGCTTCAATGTACATCTGAAACACGCGAATCGCGTGGCGACGCGAAGTACTTAGGCAATCACGCGGTTGACCGGTTTTCCGGGTACAGGCGACCCTGGTCCGTTTCGCTGGCTCAGACCTGTGTGGTTCATCGAATCCGCGCCGTGATGAGGATCCTGAACTACAAACAGCGCAGAGCTGTCGCGGCTGCGTTGAAGCCTCTAAGTACCCACGCGGACGATCCGAAGGCGGAGCTCGACACGTTCGCAGCCTCCGGTTTGGGATTGAACGAACCCACAATGTCGCGACATTCACAAATGCGTGGGGGCTCACCGTGTTCCCATCATTCCCATCCATGCTTCGACGAGGGACGTACACGACCAACACGATCGAATCGTTGGACTTCCGGCTACGGAACGTGACCAAAAACAGCAGGAATTAGGAACCGGTCGGCAATCCCATCTGACCACCTCTTGACCGCCTCTTGACCGCCACCGACTGTTCGGGGATCAGGACACCGCCGGTGCGGTACCTGAATTCGCGGCCCCGCGCACTGCTAGAGGACAGAGCCCGGGTGCAATCGCTCCGTGATTGTCGGCGTTCCTCACGCGCCTGTGGATAACCTCCGACGACATCCTGCGTTCTGACGGAGGATGGCGCAGTGAGCAGAGCCGTCGCCATCATCATCGACAGGGTGCGGGAGCGGGTGCGCCTGGACGGCGTCGACCTCAGCCGGGACCGCGACCTGGCGCATCGGTATGTGCACGACGAGGTGCAGCGGTACAGCGAGCATGCCCTGGGCGGTTCGGTGCCGATGCTCGCCGACGAGGTTCAGGCGGCCAGGGACGTTGTCGCGAGCATCGTCGGATTCGGTGCCTTGCAGCAGTTCTTCGACGATCCGGAGGTTGAGGAGATCTGGATCAACGCACCCACCGAGGTGTTCATCGCAAGAAGCGGGCTTGCCGAGCGCACCACCGTGGAGCTCTCCGACACCGGTGTACGCGATTTGGTGGAACGGATGCTGCAGTCCACCGGTCGGCGCGTCGACGTCTCCAGCCCGTTTGTGGATGCGTCGTTACCGGACGGCTCGAGACTTCATGTTGTCATCCCGGACGTGACCCAAAAGCACTGGGCGGTGAACATCCGCAAGTTCACCCAACGCATCAAAGAGCTGCAGCACCTCGTCGACATCGGCTCCGTCACCAGGAATGCCGCGGGATTCCTCCGCGCGTGCGTGCTTTCCGGACAGAACATCCTCGTCTCCGGCGCCACCCAGAGCGGTAAGACGACGCTGCTGGGGGCGCTGCTGTCGACATCTCGACCGCAGGAGCGCATCGTCACCGTGGAGGAGATCTTCGAACTCGACCTTCTTGCCCGCGACACGGTAGCCATGCAATGCCGCCAGCCCAGCCTGGAAGGCACCGGCGAGATTTCGCTGCGCCGACTGGTGAAAGAAGCACTTCGGATGCGCCCAGATCGCCTGGTGGTGGGCGAAGTACGCGAGGCGGAATCGCTCGACCTGCTAATCGCGCTGAACAGCGGCATACCCGGAATGTGTTCGATCCATGCGAACACCGCACAGGATGCCCTCGCCAAGCTCTGCACGCTCCCGCTGCTGGCCGGACGGAACATCGACTCCGCCTTCGTCGTACCCACCGTAGCGAGCGCAATCGACATTGTCGTGCACTGCGAACTGATGCGCACCGGCAACCGGCGCATTGCCGAGATTTCCGCCACGACCGGCCGTTTCACCCAGACGTCGGTGGAATCCGATTCCCTCTTTGCGGTGCGGCACGGCGTGCTCGAGGCCACCGGAGCCATCCCGGTGAAGGCCGCGAAATTTCAGGCGCACGGCTTCGATCTGGCGGCGATGCTCGGGAGCGAGCCATGACACTGCTGCTCGGCTGCGGCCTCGGGCTCGGCCTTGTGCTCACCGTGTCTCCTCTGCTCTGGCCGGCACAACGCCGACGGCGCGAGGGACACCTGTTCGCCCGGTTTCATGACAGGCTCGCTCAGGCCGGACTCCCGTTCGTCAGCGTGCCGCTGATCGCGGTGGTGTCGCTGATCGTGGCTGCCGGATGCGCGGCGGTGACCTTCGCGCTGGTGCCGGTCGTCGCGCTGGCGGCGGCCGCCGGGCTGTCCGCCGCCGTGCTGCCCACTGTCGTAGTGAATTGGCGGGCACGGCACCGTCGCCGGGCCACCCGCGTGCTGTGGCCGGATGCCGTCGACCACCTCGTCTCGGCCGTCCGCAGCGGGCTGTCCCTGCCCGACAGCGTCGTCGCGCTCGCCCACATCGGGCCGGTAACCACCAGGGAGGACTTCGCCGCGTTCGAACGGGACTACGTTGCCACCGGCAACTTCGCCATCGCCGTGGACGGACTGAAGGCGCGTCTCGCCGATCCAGTAGCCGATCGCATCCTTGAAACGCTGCGGATGTCTCGCGAGGTCGGCGGAACGGAACTGACCACTGTGCTGCGCAACCTGGCAGCCTCGCTTCGAAGCGAGGTGGCCATGCGCACGGAGGTCGAGGCGCGGCAGTCCTGGATCGTGAACGCTGCACGACTCGGAGTTGCGGCGCCGTGGATCATCCTGTTGATGCTGTCCACCCGCACGGAGGCGGCGGCAGCCTACAACACTCCGACCGGTGTCGTGGTGATCATCGCCGGCCTCGTGGTGAGCATAGTCGCCTACCGGTTGATGCTCGCCCTCGGGCGGTTGCCGGACGAGCAGCGGTGGTTCCAATGAACCCCGTGACGGCCTGGGGCGCGGTGTGCGGCATCACGCTGGGGGTCGGGCTGTGGACACTGGTGAGCATGTTGCCCAGGTTGAGCCGGCCGCGCCTTATCCACCGCGTGGCACCCTATCTGGTGGACGTCTCCGCGGGTGCTCGCGCGTTGGTCGCTCGCCGCCCGGCCGACCCACTGCCGTTGTTCGGTGCCCTGTTCGCGCCACTGTTTTCTCGGGGCAGGACACTGCTGTCGGCAGCGCTCGGCGGCCCCGGTGTCGTCGCTGTACGGCTGCGGCAGGCCGGATCGCCCGACAGCGTCGAGGGATTCCGGTCCCGCCAACTGGTGGCCGCCATCGTCGGCATCGGTTCGGGTCTGGTGCTGGGATTTGTCCTGTCCAGGATTCGGGACCAACCGGTCCTGCTTCACCTCGCCCTCGTGCTGGCCTGCGGGCTAGCGGGGATTTTGCTCTGGGACTGGCTCTTGAAGCACCGGGCCGCCCGTCGCATTCGGCGGATGGCGAGTGAGCTGCCCACCGTGCTGGAATTCTTGACGCTCAGCCTCTCGGCCGGAGAAGGCATCCTCGACGCGCTGCGACGGGTTGCCCGGATCGGACGCGGCGAACTTGCGGCAGAACTGTCGGCGGTGGTGGGCACCGTGAACACCGGTGTGCCGCTCGCGTCGTCGCTGAACGCGCTCGCCGACGGGGTGAGGCTGCCCGCCCTGTCGCGGTGCGTCGACCAGATTATCGGAACGCTCGAGCGCGGGACGCCGCTGGCCGAGGTGCTGCGTGCCCAGGCGCAGGATGCGCGGGACGACGCGAAGCGGCAGCTCCTGGAGAGCGCGGGCAAGAAGGAGGTGGCCATGATGGTGCCATTGGTGTTCTTCATTCTGCCGACCACGATCGTGTTTGCGATTTTTCCCGGCATCTTCGTCTTGCAGTTCGGCTTTTAGGCCACGAGGAAAGGAATCGACCATGACTGTATTGCGCCGACTGTTTCGGCACGACCGCGGCGATGTTCCCGGATGGGTGCTGATCACGCTCATGACGGCGGGCTTAGTGATCATCATCTGGAGCCTGGCTGGCCCGGCCCTCAGCGGCGTGTTTCAGCAAGCGATCGACCGTGTGACCGGGTTCTGACCATGACTGTGGCGCGGCGGATGCTGCGCGGCGACGACGGTGACGCCACCGTCGACTTCGTGCTGGTGGGGGCACTTCTCACGGTGTTGACGCTCAGCGTGATTCAACTCGGGCTTGCGCTGCTGATCCGCAACACCGTGCTGGATGCGGCGGCTGAGGGCGCCCGCTACGCGGCTTTGGCGGACAACGGCCTCGACGATGGCGTGCAACGCACGAGGGAGCTCATCACCTCCGCGCTCGGTACGGCCTACGCCGACGACATCGCCGCATCCTACGAGCGCCATCTCGGGGCTTCCGCCACGGTGATCACCGTGCGCACACCGTTGCCCCTGATCGGGCTTCTCGGCCTCGAGCAGGGGATGGAGGTACACGGCCATGCCGCGGTGGAGTCGCTGGAGTGAGGACGACGGCACCGCCACGCTGGAATTCATCACCGCCGGACTGATCCTGCTGATGCCGCTGGTGTATCTGGTGTTGTCTATGGCGGCAATCCAGGGTGGGGCACTCGCGGTAGAGGGGGCAGCCAGGCAAGCCGTGCGCGTGTTCGCACAGGCGCCCGCTTTCGAGCAAGCCCACGCGCAGGCGGAGCAGGCGGTGCGGTTCGCGCTTGACGATTACGGGCTAGATTCCGATGACGCGGCGGTGTCTGTCACCTGCGAGCCGCGCCCCGATGAATGCCTGACCCGACTGGGCACCGTGACCATCACCGTCGCGGTGACGATCCCGTTGCCCATGGCGCCGCAGTTGCTCACCGGCGGCGCACCGCTCGGCGTGCCCGTGCATTCCAGCGCCACCCAACAGGTTTCGCGTTTCTGGAGCGGAGAATGACGACGCCGGCGCGCTCTCGGCGTCCGCCTGGCGCGGCCACGCGGCTTCGCGACGACGACGGCTCCATCCTGCTGTTGACCATCTTCTACGGCTTCCTGGCCCTTGTGCTCGTCCTGCTGGTGGTGGCAGCGACGTCGCTCTACCTGGAGCGCAAGCGGCTGTTCAGCCTCGCCGACGGGGCTGCGCTCGTCGGTGCCGAGGCGTTCGCGCTGGATGCCGTCGCGCTGACGCCGCAGGGGCCGCGCCCGGTACTGCACTCGTCGGATGTTGCCGTCGCTGTCGAGGAGTACCTTCTGGCGGTTCCCGACAACAGTCTTCACGAGCTCGTGGTCGAACGCGCCGAATCGGTGGACGGTGAAAGCGCCACTGTGGAACTGTCCGCCTATTGGCGGCCGCCGCTGCTGTCGCTGCTGGTGCCCGACGGCATCCGCATCGACGCGACCTCGGTGGCGCGGTCGGTGTTCTCCTAGCCGCAGGGCTCAGTCCGGGGCCGTCGGCAGGATCGTGGCGATCATGCTTCGGGCGAGGAATCGGCCGAAGTCATCGACTGCCCAGCCACGGTCCTCGATTAAAACGTGGAACAGCTCAGGAGACGTGAACGTGTACAGCACGTCGCGCACCTGGTCGGGGGTGAGGTCCGGCCTGCTGTGTCCATGACGTCGCAGCTCTGCCGCCAGGTGCGCGGCCCGATCCAGGCGCAAGCGGTCCAGTTCCAGGTCCAGCGGCACCAGGCTGGGATCGGCTGCCGCCGCAGCGCGCACGAGCAGCAGGATCGGAGCAACCCGGGGCGCGACCTCGCAGGCGAGTTTTGCCCAGCCGGTGAGGACTGCGCGCGGGTCGGTTTCGGCGTCCAGCGCGGCATCCGCGCGCTGCTCCGCGGGAGTCGTCTCGGTTCCGGCCAGCGCCGCCTCCCGCACCGCCCGCAACAGCCCGGCCTTGCTCCGGAACGCCTTGTAGATCGTTTCCGGTGAGATGTGCGCGTCCCTCGCCACGTCCGCGATCGTCGTCGAGGCATAGCCCGAGTCGAGGAAGCGCGCCCGCGCAGCCTCCACCACGGCCCGCCGGGACCGCTCCGCCTGGGATCGGCGACGCGCCGAATCGTAACTGCGGGACCCCTTGACAGGAGGTTCCGCGCGGTTCACACTAGCCATATTCGTTACAGTATCACTGTATTCAAAACTTCTGCGGGAGGCACTCATGACAGGCACCGATGGGCCTATCGACGTCGTCGAGCGCCTGCTGTTCGCCACCAACGCCCACGATATCGGCGGGATTGTGGCGTGTTTCTCCAGCGGCTACCGGAACGAGACTCCCGCGCATCCGTCCCGAGGTTTCATTGGCAGCGACCAGGTCCGAGCGAACTGGGAACAAATATTGCATTTCGTGCCCGATCTGCGTGCCACACTGCTGCGCACCGCGACCGACGGCAACACCGTGTGGACCGAGTGGGAGCATCGCGGCTCCCGCTTCGACGGCAGCGAGCACGCCATGGCCGGTGTGATCATCTTCGGCATCGCTGAGGGGCTGATTCAATGGGCGTCGTTCTATCTCGAACCGGTCACCGAGGGAGACGGCGTCAACGAGGCGGTCCGCGAGCAGGTCGTGGCGCCGGGGGTGGAGACGTGATTCTCGTCGCCGGCGGAACGGGCCGGTTAGGTCGGCTGGTCGTCGAGTCGCTGCGACGGCGTGAGCTGGATGTGCGGGTGCTCACCCGGGATGTCGAGCGCGCCGCACCGCTTCGAACGCTCGGCGCGGAGGTCGTGCACGGCGACATCAGACGCGCGGACGACGTAGTAGCCGCGGTGGACGGTGTGGACACGGTGCTCTCGGCGGTGCACGGATTCGCCGGCCCCGGCCGGGTGTCTCCGGCTTCGGTCGATAGCAACGGCAACCGCACTCTCATCGAGGCGGCCGAGCACGTCGGCGCATCCGTCGTCATGATGTCCGTGGTGGGCGCCGCGCCGGATAGCCCGCTCGAACTGTTCCGGATGAAGGCTGCCGCGGAGTGGCACCTGCGCACCGCGTTGTCGGCGTGGACGATCGTGCGTAGTGCCGCGTTCGCCGAATTGTGGATCGACCTGCTGGAACAGACGGCGGCGCGCGGCGGGAGACCGCTGGTGTTCGGCCGAGGGCGGCAGCCCCTCGAGTTCGTCTCGGTGCGCGATGTTGCCCAGGCAGTGGAAATCGCGCTTCTCGACGAGTCCTTGCGCGGCAGAGCCGTTGAGATCGCCGGTCCGGATCGATGGACCTTCACCCGGCTCGCCGAGGCGGTGCAGGAAGCGGCCGGTCGGCCCGACCCACCCCGTCACGTTCCGCCGGCGGTGTTGAGGATGATGGCGTCGATCGCTGGCGGGGTGCGGCCGCAGCTGGCCCGTCAGGCTCGGGCGGCGCTTGTTATGGATCGGGAGCCGCTGCCCATGGCAGACGGCGCGTTCCGTTTGGAGCATCCGGAAGTTCCATCGACCTCCGTCACCGACGTGCTGGCCGCCGCGGCAGGTATTTGGGCAGGTAGCGGGCAAGGATCCCGGCGCCCAGCAGCCCGAAGACACCCATGATGCTGCTGGCGATCGCGACCGAGGCGAGCGCCGTGATCAGTGAGACCGCCAGCGGCGCGGCGGCGCCGCCGGCATCCGACGTGAAGCGCCAGGCGCCGAGGAACGGCGCGGGGTCATCCTTGTCCGCGAGGTCAGCGCCGAGGGTCATCAACAGCCCGCTGCCGATGCCGTTGGCGAGCGAGAGCAGAATCGCGACCCCGATGAACCAGAGCACCCGGCCCGGGGCGTCGTGGGTGAACGCGAGGATGATGTGTCCGACACCGAGTCCCAGCATCGATGGCACGGAGGTCCACATCCGCCCGAAGCGGTCCATGATCTGCCCACTCGCGTAGAACAAGGCGAAGTCCACGCCCCCGGCAACGCCGATGATCAACGCCGTGTTGGTGTCGCTAATCCCGATGCTCACCGCCCACAACGGGAGAATCACTTGCCGGCTCGCGCGCAGCGCCCCGATCAACGCGGCACCGCCGCCAAGTTTGACGAGCACACCGCGGGAGGTCCAGATGGTGCTGAACAGTCCGTGCGTCTGCCGGGCGATGGATTCCTCACCCGCGCCGGGTCGGCCGTGCGTGCCGAACGTGGCCGCCGGATCGGGAAGCAGGAGCAGGATGCCGGCGGCGGCGAGGCAGGCACCGATGTGGATCCAGAACACTGACTGCGAGGTGCCGGTGAGATGGATCACCGCGGCACTGATGAACGGGCCGATGAAGTACCCGAACCGGAACGTGCCGCCGAGCGACGACAGCGCCCTGGCCCGGTAGGCGACCGGGACGTAGCTGGTCATGAAGGCGTGGCGGGTGAGGGCGAACACGGCCGTGGCCAGTCCCACCAGCAGAATGCCGAACGCCAGCAACCACGGGTTCGGAGCCACCATTGCGGTGATCAACCCGACGATTGAGAGGAACGACGCGCCGATCATCGCGGTTCGCTCGCCGATCCGGCTGACGATCCAGCCGCTCGGGATGTCGCCGAGCAATTCGCCCACCATGATCATCGCCGCGATGAACCCGGCGACCGCGAGCGTGGCGCCGAGGTTGTGGGCGACGACAGGGATGATCGGGATGATCGCGCCCTCGCCGATCGCGAACACCAGCGTGGGCAAGAACGCCGCCAACGCCACCGAGCGCAGGCTGAAAGGCCGCTCGGGCGTACTCGTCACCCACCAACTCTATGGCCGCAGGCCCCGTCCGTCCTTATCCCGTTTCACGGAGAACCTGTCCTGTCGCACCCTGTTCTCGGCGATCCGGAGGGTTCGGGAACAAGAACTCCGTGAAACGGGTTGGGGCGGGGCAGGGGAGGTGGCGAGGCAGGGGAGAAGGCGGGAGCAAAGTAGGCTGGACCAAATGGATGAGCTGGATATTTCGGGGCAGATTGCCGCCCTTCGCGCGACTTTTGCGGACATCCGCTCCGTCGTCGGCATCGAGCGACTCCAGGCGGAGATCGCCGATTTGAGCCGCCAGGCGGGCGTGCCGGATCTTTGGGACGACACCGACAAGGCCCAGAAGATCACCAGCGACCTGTCGCACCGCCAGGCGGAGTTGGCGAAGATCGAGAGCATCGAGCACCGGCTCGACGATCTCGAGGTGCTCGCGCAACTGGCCAACGAGGAATCCGACGAAGCCGCGGCGCACGAGGCGCGCAGCGAGCTGAAGAGTGTGCAGAAGGTCCTCGGCGAGCTCGAAATCCAAACTCTGCTCAATGGCGAATGGGATGCTCGGGCTGCCGTAATGACGATCCGCGCCGGTGCGGGTGGGGTCGACGCCGCCGATTTCGCCGAAATGCTGCAGCGCATGTACCTGCGCTGGGCCGAGCAGCACCGCTATAAGGCCACCGTGCTGGACACCAGCTATGCCGAAGAGGCGGGGATCAAGTCCACCACCATCGAATTCGACACCCCGTACGCGTTCGGCACCCTCAGCGTGGAAGCCGGCACGCACCGCCTGGTGCGGATGAGCCCGTTCAATTCGGCGGGCAAACGGCAGACCAGTTTCGCCGCGGTGGAGGTCATCCCACTGATGGAGGAGACCGAGGCGATCGACATCCCGGACGGCGACATCCGCGTCGACGTGTTCCGCTCGTCCGGGCCCGGCGGGCAATCGGTGAACACCACAGACTCGGCCGTGCGCATCACCCACATTCCGACCGGCACGGTCGTGTCGATGCAAAACGAGAAGAGCCAGATTCAAAACCGTGCTGCCGCGATGCGGGTGCTGCAATCTCGGCTGCTCGTGCTGCAGCACGAGCAGGAGGCGGCCACCAAGAAAGAGTTGGCCGGCATTATCACCGCCAGCTGGGGTGACCAGATGCGCAGCTACGTGCTTGCCCCGTACCAGATGGTCAAGGACCTGCGCACCGAGTACGAAGTGAATAACCCGTCCAACGTTTTCGACGGCGACCTGGACGGTTTCATCAACGCCGGGATCAAGTGGCGCAAGCAGGCGAAGGACTAGCCGTCGGCCTGTCGCCCGTGCATTCGCGAACCGGCCACTTAGGCTCGAGAAGTCATGATTCGATTCGATGAAGTAACCAAGCTTTACGCTCGGAATACCAGACCAGCGCTCAACTCGGTGACCGTCGAGATCCTCCGCGGGGAGTTCGTTTTCCTGGTCGGCGCATCCGGCAGCGGCAAGTCGAGTTTCCTGCGTCTCGTGCTCAAGGAAGACGCCCCCACCTCGGGTCAGATCCATGTGCTCGGCCGCAATCTGCGCAGCCTCAGCAGTCGCAAGGTCCCCTATTTTCGCCGCAACATCGGCGTCGTGTTCCAAGACTTCCGACTACTGCCGCAAAAGACGGTGTTCGCCAACGTGGCATTCTCGCTGCAGGTGATCGGCAAGAGCAAAGGCTTCATCCAGGAGGCGGTGCCGGATGTGCTGAAGATGGTGGGTCTGGCCGGCAAGTCGGGCAGGTTGCCCACCGAACTCTCCGGTGGCGAGCAGCAGCGCGTCGCCATCGCGCGGGCGATCGTCAATAAGCCAGCCATCCTGCTTGCCGACGAGCCGACCGGAAACCTGGATCCTTCCACGAGCGCCGGCATCATGGCGCTGCTCGAACGGATCAACACCAGCGGCACGACGGTGATCATGGCCACCCACGAGGCAGGAATCGTCGATCAAATGAAGCGACGCGTCATCGAGTTGGTCAGCGGCCGGGTGGTGCGCGACGAACGACACGGCGGCTATCAAACCCAAGCACTCCCGATACAACAGCAAGGCGTTGCCCAGTGAGATTCGGCCTGATCATGTCCGAGGTGGCGGGTGGCCTCAAACGCAATCTGTCGATGGTCGTCGCTGTGGTGCTGGTCACCTTCATCTCGCTCACCTTCGTCGGAGCCGCGATGCTGCTGCAAATGCAGATCGGCCAGATGAAGGGGTACTGGTATGACCGCGCCGAAGTCGCGGTGTACCTGTGCACGGATGTCGCCGACGGCGGCAACTGCAACTCCGTGGCAGCGACCGCAGAACAGATCGCCCAGGTGAAGGAACAACTGTCCACCGCGCCGCTGAAAGGGCTCGTGACCCGATTCGAGTTCGAGAACCACAAACAGGCATACGCCAAGTATCAGGAGCAGTTCGCGGGCAGCCAGTCTTCCGGCTTCGTCACACCCGACTTCCTTCCGGAGACGTACTGGGTCAACCTCAAGGACCCGTCCCAATCGGACGTTCTCGTCGAGAGTCTGTCGGGAAAGCCAGGAGTCGATGAAGTCGTCGACCAGCGCAAATACCTGCAGCCGATCTTCTCGGCATTGAGCGCCGCCAGCTACACGGCGATCGGAATCGCC
>JBDTBD010000124.1:0-30898 GCA_039924285.1 Terrimesophilobacter sp.
GACGGGATACATCCGCCTGCGGCGAGCGACTACCATCTGGTTATGTTCGACGATGAGCTTGTCAGACAGGCCCGTGCCGCTGGCATTCTTCTTATTCTCGCGGCAGCCGCGTTGGTCCTCGCAGTTGCCTTTGAGTTCGCTCCCGGCGAGATCCGTGGTGATGGCGACAACCCTGCTGACAGCCTCGAATACCTTCGCGTCGCGTCACAGTTCTACGCGTATTCTGGTGCAGCTTTCGTCGTCGGAGGTGCCGCTCTCGCGACCGGTGTTATCGGGACTGTGATGGTGGTGTGCCGTGGGAAGCTTTTCAGCGAACGGCGACCCGTCCACCGCTACCACGATGCGGTGGCACATAATGTGCCTAGTGCGTGGACGGTTAGCTCAGGTTATGGTGAGCGTTTCTACCGTCCACCCGTCGGTGTTCACGAGTCAGGCTCCTACCTCCACGGCGATCGGCTTCTTGCCCACCCACCTGACACTCATCAACATCGACCTCACCCACCAGCAGAGTGCGCTCGGGGTTGACCATCGCTCGACGCAGCTTGTGCAACATGGTCCACGCCGTCTGGTGTCGGGCCAGACCGAGCTGGCGCTCCTCTGAAATTGACGTTGTCGGTTCGCCGCCGCTAAACCGGGCCACTCGCTCCCAGAGGCGGTGTCGCTCCGCGACGCATCGCGGCGCCGATTGCCAGAACCATGAGGAGCGCGACGGCGGCCCAGGCGGCCACTCCGAACCACACCCACACCGCGGCGAGCTGCTGCATGAACTCGAAATCGATGGCGCGCCCGAGAGTGACCGAGGCCACGGCATACATTCCCAGGGGAAAGACCACACTCCACAGCTTCGGTTCATAACCCCACGGAAAGCGGCGCACGAAGTAGCGCCACAGCCCGAACAGCACGAGCATCGGGATGAACCAGCTCCCGAACGACCAGAGCACAACCGCCAAACCGAGCACGAACGGCTTCAGCTGGCCGATCAGTTGCCCTTGCGCGTTCCCGGTGAGCACGAGAATGCCCGCCGCGGCACGGACGCTGATCGCCGTGGCCCCCATGAGTATCCAGTAGGCGGGGCCCATCTCGGCTGGAGTGGTCTCGATCAAGAACAGACGCAGAAAGATGATGACCACGAGGATGAAATAGAGCACCACCCCGACGCTCCAGAACAGCACGCTCGCGACGCCCAGCACCTCTTGCCCGGTTGGCCACGGCAGTTGCCCGGCCAGGACTGTGGCCAACACCGCGATCGATTGGGTGCCGACCACCCAGACGAGCCAGACCCCGTTGAACTCGCGCAACAACGGATGGTTCCCGGCCAGCACGATCGAGCTGAACAGGCCGTAGGTCAACGCGAGCCAGACCAGGAACGCGGCAACCCCCAGTACTGTGGCCAGAATCCAGTGCCGGTAGGCGAGCACGGCGATCGCGAGCACGTTGGTGCCCGCGACAATCGTGAAAAAGGCCACCGCGCTGCTGGGAGCCGTCAACGACTGGCGAAATCGCTTCGGGAAACGCATCGCGCGGGTCAAGTAGGCCAGAAGCAGTATGGCGAACGCGGCGATCGTGCAGTACAACAACACCTCGGCCACCACGGTGTGTCCCAGCAGTCGGCAGCCGATCGAGACGATCCCGGTCGCCATCACCGCGGCAAAGTAGCCGGGATCCATCGTGGCCAGCCAGCTTCCGATCACCCCCGACGGTATCGGTTCCAGCGGCACCTGTTCTGGCGCGCCCGCGGCGATACCGGGGAGAGCATCCTTCACCTGCGACCCACCCTGTCTCGTTCCAGCCCGGGTCTCACGCTGCGCTCCCAACCGCGGCGTGGTCCACGGGCACCGAGATGAGCATCGCGGGAGCGGTACACGACGTAGGGACGGAAGAGGTAGCCGACGGGCACGGAGAGCACATGCACCAGGCGAGTGTATGGCCAGATGAGGAACAGTGCTGTCGACACCAGCACGTGCAACTGGAACATGAACGGCACACCCGCCATCAGAGTCGCGTCCGGCTGGAACAGGACGAGGCTGCGGGTCCACGGGGACACCGTGTTCCGGTAGTCGTAGCCGGACCCGAACGTCTGAAACTGGAACACGGCGATGGTGCCGAACACGATCGAACCGGCCAGGAACAGGTACATGACGATATCCATCACGCTCGTCACACGTGCCACCCGGCGGATCGCGCCGCGCCGAGTGAGCAGGATGACCATGCCGACGACCGTCACGACGGCTGCCAGACTACCGAGCCAGGTTGCGCCCAGGTGGTAGAGATGCTCTGTCACTCCGAAGAACTCCAGCCATGCCTTCGGAATCAACAGGCCGACAACGTGCCCCGCGAATACCGTCAGAATGCCGAAGTGAAACATCGGGGATCCCCAGCGCAGGAGCTTGCCCTCATAGATTTGCGACGAACGGGACGTCCAGCCGTATTGGTCGTAACGGTAGCGCAGGATGTGCCCGACGATGAAACTGCTGGCCGCGACATAGGGGAACACGACCCACAGCAGAACGTCGACCGTGTTCATGCGCGCGCCACCTGACCAAGGGCCCGCGCCTGGGAGTACGGCGCGAGCGCACCGACGAAGGTCAACCCGACAGTCTCGGCGGGAGGCCCTTCGTCGATCAGCTTGCGGTACCGCTGCCTCGTCTCGTCATCGATCTCAGGAAGGGACCGGCACACGGCCGCCACGACGAGCGCGTAAGGGCTGTCGAAAGACTCGAGCGCGGTGCGCAGCACCTCGATGCCGTCGCGGTGCGATGCGAGCAGCTCGCCGGCGATCGGGGAATCGCTCTTGGCTGAGAATTCCAGCACCATCGGGAGGTAGTCGGGCAGCTCGTCGGCAGCCACTTCCCAGCCGGCCGCTCGGTATGCCTCGATGAATCGCACCAGGGCCATCCCGCGTTTGCGCGTGTCCCCGGTCGCGTAGTAGCTGAGATACGGGCAACACTTGCGTTTAAGGTCGAAAATGGCGGTGAAGTGCGCTTCCAGCTCTTGCTGCGGCCAGCGCCCGGGGCCGGCCAAAAACGCCGCCAGCTCGTCGGCGATCGCGGCGGGCAGCGACGGCAGGCAGTCGGAGACGGCACCATACTGTGAGCGCCGGGTGGTGCTCGGATAGTCCAGCAGGATGGAGGCGGCCATGTGGGCCGTCGCACGCTGCGCCGGCGCCAGCACAACGGGAGGGGTGCGGACGGGCACCGCCGCCCTGGCGCTCACGACGAGCCCCCGGTGGCCGGCCGCGGCGGTAACCCGCGTGTGGCAGTGCCGTTTCCGTCCAACAGGTTGATTCGGCCGCCGGTCGGAGGACCGGCCGGACCGGTGAGGTTCTTCAGCGCGTGGAAGCTTTCGACGGTGGATCCGAGTGGGGTTCCCGGGGCGCGCCCGGTCTTACGGATCGGTCCGAGTCCGCTTTGCGGTTCGCTTGCCGTCGGCCCACCCATCCCCGGCCCGCCGTCGGTGTCCAGCGAGCAGGCGAAGTCTTCCAGGTCGCGGGCGGATTCAACGTGCGCCTTCGGGATGACGTAGCGGTCCTCGTACTTGGCGATCGCGAGCAGCCGGTACATGGCCTCCATCTCGACACCGGACATCCCGACAGCCCGCGCGATGTTCTCGTTCGGTGCCTCTCCAAGATTGATATCGCGCATGTAGGAGCGCATCGCGGCGAGCTTTTTCAGCGATTTCTCGATCGGCGCCGGATCTCCTGCGGTGAACAGTCCGGCGAGGTAGTCGACCGGGATGCGCAGCTTGTCAATCGCGGCAAACAGATTTCGCACATCTTCCCCGTCGTTGCCGCTGTTCGAAATGACATCGACGACGGGCGACAGCGGTGGGATGTACCAAACCATCGGCATGGTGCGGTACTCCGGGTGCAACGGAAGAGCCACCTGATACTCGCTGATGAGCTTGTAGATGGGACTGTTCTGCGCGGCCTCGATCCAGTCGTCGGCCATGCCACCGGCCTTGGCCGCCGCGATCACCTCGGGGTCGAACGGGTCCAGCAGCACGGATCGCTGCGCATCCAGCAGCTCGTGTTCGTCCTCGATCGCGGCGGCCTCCAGCACTCGGTCGGCGTCATAAAGCATGAGTCCCAGGTAGCGGAGCCGTCCGACGCACGTCTCGGAGCAGATGGTGGGCTTACCCTGCTCGATGAGCGGATAGCACAGGGTGCACTTTTCGGCCTTGTTTGTCTTGTGGTTGAAATACACCTTTTTATAGGGGCACGCCGAGACGCACATCCGCCAACCGCGACAGGAGTCTTGGTCGACGAGTACGATGCCGTCCTCCTCCCGCTTGTACATCGCACCGGACGGGCACGCTGACACGCAGGAGGGGTTGAGGCAGTGCTCACAGATCCGCGGCAGATAGAACATGAACGTGTTCTCGAACTCCATTTTCACGTGGTCGCTCATGTGGGCCAGGATCGGGTCGTCCGCGGCGGTTTCCTGGGAGCCACCGAGGTTGTCGTCCCAGTTTCCCGACCATTTGATGTCCATGTTCTTTCCGGTCAACAGCGACTTCGGGCGCGCTACCGGGCCGTTCTTGGTCTGGGGTGCCGTCGTCAACATGTCGTAGTCGTAAGTCCACGGTTCGTAGTAATCGTCAATCGTCGGCAGGTCTGGGTTGGCGAAGATGCTCATCAGTCTCTTCACCCTGCCGCCAGAGCGCAGCTTCAGTCGGCCACGTTTGTTGCGCACCCAGCCGCCGTGCCACTTGTCCTGATCCTCGTATTGACGCGGGTAGCCGAGTCCTGGCCGGGTCTCAACGTTGTTGAACCAGACGTACTCCATGCCGTCACGGTTTGTCCACACCTGCTTACAGGTCACGGAGCAGGTGTGACATCCGATGCATTTGTCAAGGTTCATCACCATCGACATCTGAGCCATTACGCGCATCAGTACTCCACCTCCTGGCTGCGGCGGCGGATCACGGTGACCTCGTCGCGCTGGTTCCCGGTCGGGCCGAGATAGTTGAATGCGAACGACAGCTGGGCGTAGCCGCCGATCAGATGAGTCGGCTTCAGCAGAATGCGAGTGAGCGAGTTGTTGGTCCCGCCTCGCATCCCGGAAGTCTCCGCGATCGGCACATTGATCGTGCGATCCTTCGCGTGATACATGTACACGGTGCCCTCCGGCATGCGGTGCGAGACGATCGCCCGTGCCACGACGACACCGTTGCGGTTGTACGACTCGATCCACTCGTTGTCGCGCACGCCGATCTTGTCGGCATCCTGTGGCGACATCCAGATGGTCGGCCCGCCCCGCGAAAGGTTGAGCATCATCAGGTTGTCTTGATACTCGGAGTGGATCGACCACTTCGAGTGCGGCGTGAGGTAGCGCACGGCGACTTCGGCTCGGCCCTGGGAACCGGGAGCTCCTGTGGGCGAGGTGGACCCGATGATCGCATCGTTGAACAGCCGGTGCATGTCCAGCGGTGGCCGGTAAACCGGCAACTGCTCGCCAAGCTCCGCCATCCAGTCATGATCGAGGTAGAAGTGTTGTCGCCCGGTGAGCGTGTGCCAGGGCTTCAGATGCTCCACGTTGATCGTGAACGCGCTGTAGCGTCGGCCACCGTGCTCGCTGCCCGACCATTCCGGAGAGGTCAGGACGGGTACCGGACTGCCGGAAACATCCTTGAACGTGAAGCACCTGCCCTCGCTATCGCTCGCGAGCTGTGCGAGCTTCTGCCCGGTCTGCCGTTCGAGCTGCCGGAATCCCTGGGTGCCGAGCCGACCGTTGGTGGTACCGGACAACGCGAGGACCATCTCGCAGGCGCGCACATCGGTGTCGAGCTTCGGGCGGCCTTTGGCCGGTCCGCTGCTCACCAGTCCGTTGCGCTTGCCCAGGTCGGCGACTTCCACGTCAGGAGTGAACTTGACGCCTTTGGTCACCATGCCGAGCTCGGCGGTAAGCGGGCCGAGTGCCGCCATGCGGTCTGCGAACGCGGGGTAATCACGTTCGACGACGACCAGCTTCGGCATGGTGACGCCGGGAACAAGCTCGGGATTGTTGACGACGATCCCGTGCGGTGTCGACATCGCATCGGGGGTGTCGTGCAACAGCGGGGCTGCGACCAGATCCCTGCGCACCCCGAGATGTGTCACCGACAGGTCCGAAATCTTT
This sequence comes from Terrimesophilobacter sp., assembly GCA_039924285.1. Lineage (GTDB taxonomy): Bacteria > Actinomycetota > Actinomycetes > Actinomycetales > Microbacteriaceae > Parafrigoribacterium. The sequence goes on from JBDTBD010000124.1 coordinate 6,117, forward strand.
CGCGCCAGAAGGTGGAAAATGTCGAAGTCGGTCTTCGCCTGCCACGGTGGCGTGATCGCGGGGTTGAACGTGTGGATGAAGGGATGCATGTCCGTCGTCGAGAGGTCGTGCTTTTCGTACCAGGTGGCAGGCGGAAGAACGACGTCGCTGAACACCGTGGTCGAGGTCATCCGAAAGTCACTGGTGACCATCAGGTCGAGCTTGCCCTCGGGGGCATTCTCGTGCCAGTCGATCGTTTTAGGCCTGCGTTCCGGAGTGGACTCGCTACCTCGGATGGCCGAATCGGTGCCAAGCAGGTGCTTGAGAAAATATTCGTTGCCCTTGCCGGAAGAACCGATGATGTTGGCCCGCCACACGTTGAGCACGCGGGGGAAATTCTCCGGCGAGTCAGGATCCTCGCACGCGTAACGCATCTCGCCACTGGTCAGTTGGTCGACGACGTACTGCTGCGGGGTCACTCCGGCCGCCTCCGCCTGGTCGACGATATCGAGCGGGTTGCGGTTGAAGGTGGGGTAGCTCGGCATCCAGCCGCGCTTGGCGGACTCGACCAGGCAATCGGCGGTGGTACGACCGGTGAACATTCCGGTGGCCTGGGCGCTGGCGAGCGTGTCGGCGGGGAAGCCGTCATAGCGCCACTGGTCGGTGGCGAGATACCAGTAAGCGGTGCTGATCATCTGCCGCGGCGGGCGCACCCAGTCCAGCCCGAACGCGTACTGCGCCCACCCGGTGAGCGGGCGCACCTTCTCCTGGCCGACGTAGTGTGCCCAGCCGCCGCCGTTCACGCCCTGGCAGCCGGTCATGGTGGTCAGCGCGAGAAAAGTGCGGTAGATGGTGTCGGAGTGGAACCAATGGTTGGTGCCCGCCCCCATCAGAATCATCGAGCGGCCGCCGGAGGCCTCCGCGTTCTGGGCGAACTCGCGCCCGATCCGCTCGGCAGCCTGCGCCGGCACCGAGGTGATCTCTTCCTGCCAGGCGGGCGTGCCGGGGGAGGAGGCATCGTCGTAACCGGTGGGCCACACCCCGGGTACCCCCTCCCGGCCGACGCCGTACTGCGCGAGCAACAGGTCGAACACCGTCGTCACGGTGCGGCCGGCGACCTCTCTCACAGGAACGCCGCGCCGGATGGATCCGGCTCCACCCGCGTGCTCATGGTCGGCATCCGGTTGCAGATCGAACCTCGGCAGGTCAACCTCGACACAGCGGCCATCGTGGTCTGCGGCATCGGCGATCGACAGCAACGGGTCGGTCGCGCCGAGGTCGAGGTTCCAGAAGCCCGCATCCGCCTCTGAAAAACGATGACCGAGCGACCCGTTCGGTACGACTGGCGCACCGCCTTGGTCCAGCAGTACCGGTTTGAACGCGGCGTTGGCGACGGCGCCCGCCGCCCCCGGTAGTGCGTCGGCCATCAAAAACTTGCCGGGCACCCACGCGTCACCGCGTCGGGTCAGTTCGATCAGGTAGCTCGCGTCGCTGTAGCGCTTCAGATAGTCAGCGAACCGGGGAGTCCTGCGGTCGACGAGAAACTCCTTGAGCACCACGTGTCCCATCGCGGTGGCCAGTGCGGCGTCGGTGCCCGGGTGCGGCGCAAGCCACTCATCGGCAAATTTCGTGTTGTCCGCGTAGTCCGGCGAGACGACGATGACCTTTTGGCCGCGGTAGCGGGCCTCGACCATGAAGTGGGCGTCCGGAGTGCGCGTGACCGGCACGTTCGAGCCCCACATCATCAGGTAGGAAGAATTCCACCAGTCTGCGGACTCCGGAACATCGGTTTGATCCCCGAAAACCTGAGGGGAGGCAACGGGCAGGTCGGCGTACCAGTCGTAAAACGAAAGCATTGTGCCGCCGAGCATGGTCACAAACCTCGAGCCGACCCCGTGGGAAACGATCGACATCGCCGGAATCGGCGAGAAGCCGGCGATGCGGTCCGGGCCGTATTTCTTGATCGTGTGCACGTGCGCCGCGGCCACGATCTCAGCCGCTTCGTCCCAACTGGCCCGCACCAGGCCGCCCTTGCCGCGCGCCTGCTTGTACGCCCTGGCCGTCTCGGGATTCCCGGTGACTTCCGCCCAGGCCAGCACTGGATCCCCGGTTCTGGCTTTTGCCGCGCGGTATGCCTCAAGCAACACCCCGCGCACATACGGGTAACGCACTCTGGTCGGAGAATAGGTGTACCAGCTGAAAGCAGCGCCGCGGGGGCAACCTCGTGGCTCGTACTCGGGCGAGTCCGGCCCGACGAGCGGGTAGTCGGTCTGCTGCGTCTCCCAGGTGATGATGCCGTCCTTGACGTATACCTTCCACGAGCAGGATCCGGTGCAGTTCACTCCGTGCGTCGAGCGGACCTCTTTGTCGTGGGTCCAGCGGTCCCGGTAGAACACGTCGGCATCGCGGCCGCCCTTCAGGAACACCGAGCGCAAGTCTTCGGACACCGTGCCGGGCCGCAAAAATCGCCCTAGATTAACCAGAGCATCGGCCAGCGCGCCGTCAGTGCCGGTGGCGGACGCCGTGACCTTGTGGCGGGTATTCATTCTCGCTCCTGCCCCAACAGTTGAAACGCCGCGGTCGCGGAACGCTCCTTGGCGAGAATCTTCGCATTTTCACCCAGCGGCCACACGAAAACACCGTGAAAAATGCTTCGGGCTTCGGTCAGCGAGCGGGACCAGGATCGGCATCGGACTCAAGGTCGACGATGCAATCATCCTGGGTGAAGAACGGATGCAGCCGACGCGCCCGAACCGGTCCGACGGTGCTCTCAAGCGACCCCTTGACCAGCGCGAAATGTACCGCGCATACCTGTGGGTGCGCATGAGCGAGGGCGGCGAACGGACAGTCGTGCATGACCATGTGCTGGCGGTCCGCCTCGATGACTGCGTCGAACCCGCACTGGCTCATGTGGTCGCCGAGAGTGTCCAGTTGCTCGTCGGCCGGTGACCGGATGCTGCTGGCTTGGCCGGTGTGAGGAACTGCGCCACCGGTCGTGGCACGATACCGTAGCTTCGGTCTGCCCTTCTGGTCGACCGGTATCGGTTCTGAGGCGACGAGGCCTGCGCCGATCAGCCGGTGCAGGTGTTCGCGGGCGGTGTTATGGTGCAGGCCGGTGGCCTCGGCCAGCTCGGTGATGGTCCTCGTCCCGTGCTCCTGCAACTCGTGCAGCAGGTTGATTCTGCTGAGCGAGGCCAGCGTGCGGCGAGTGGCGGTCTGGTGAGTGGCCATGGTGTCATCCAATGCCATCCGGTACCTCATTTCCCCGTGCTCAACTCACCCGACGGCTGCGCCATTGTGGTGCGAAACGTGAGTGGCCGCGGCGGTATCCCGGCGAGACATGATCGGTGCCTGCACGATAATCGGTATCCCTGCCTTGTGCACCATCTCGGAGGTGACGCTGCCGAGTACTGCTGCCTTCAGTGCGGACCGGGTGCGCGTGGCCATGACCGCTACGACGTCTCGTCGTCCGTCGAGGTAACGCGCGATGGATTCCGCCGGATCGCCGTAGAGCACTTCCCAGTCTGCCTCGATACCGAATCGTTGCTTCAGGTCGCTCGCGCGTGACGAGACGTAGGAACTGTCAAGTACGTCGTATGCCGAAAGCAGCGAATCAAACCTGGCGTTTGCGGGAAGCACCTGCACGATGGTCAGGCCGGCCTGCAGGGCGTGGGCCCATTCGACTGCCTCCGGCCCCATGCTCTCTGACAAACTGGTGCCGTCCAACGGCAGCAACACCGTTGTGATTCGGGTGGGCCTCGCACTGTCCTCTTTGCCGTCCGGTCGCCAGACGAGAACAGGTTTGTGACTGGCATGCACGATTTCACGAGCAACGCTGCCGAGCATTGCGGTGAAAACGCCGCCGCGCCCGTGCGAGGTGATCGCCACCAGCGTGCCAGGGATGCGGTCCGCTTCGCGCAGAATGCTCGCGGACACGTCGTCACGGCCGAAAACCGAACGGCCTTCGACCAAGAATTTCGCAGCAAGGGTCTGCACGTAGGCGTCGGATTCTGCTTCGGCGGACTTCGAATCCTTTTCCGCTATGCGCAGGAGCGTAAGTTTTGCACCGGTCGCCTGAGCGATCCCGAGCGCGTAAGGGATGACTTCTTCAGCGAACGGTGACCCGTCCACCGGTACCACAATGCGGTCGTACATAATGAGCCTTTCATCGGACACGTTCTTATCGAGTCGGCGTTTCTGCCCGTACGGTGAGGCGTGCCGGCGCGTTGTAGCGCCGTCTGAGGATTGCGAGCGGTTGGCCATCGTAGAAGCACGCCACCGCGGTCGCAGGGGTGATCAACAGCAGGTCGAGTCCGGCCGAGTGAAGCAGCGGGACCAGTCCGGAGCCACCATCGGCCACGAGGTCCAGCGCTCGCCGCAGAAAGATGCTGGCCATCCGCTCACGCACGAGAAAGTCTGTTCCCGCTGAGTGAATTGCGACCAGGTGCTCCGGGCGATACGACGGTGCTCTCGATGCCGACGCGGTGGTGTGTTGAGACTGCGAAACGGACCGGCGGATGATGCCGTTGGGGGGCCGCTTCGTCAGAAGTTCGGTGGGTGCCATGGTCCTCTCCTCGCGCTTCGGGGAACCAGTAACAGTGGCCCTGCGAACGATTGCTTCCAGCATTCGACCGAACACGCTGCCCTGGTAGGGCCGTTAGTCCCGTCTCGGCGAAAACGAGCAGTCGGGCTGCCGTGACAACGAGTCAGGTGGTCGTGGGCCAGCGGCCGATGCCGGGCAAAAAGCGTCCCACGCGCGCGGCGTAGTCGTTGAATTCCGGATGCGCGGCAACCAGCATTCGTTCCTCCCAGCGGGTCTTCAGCACCAGTAATACGACGAGCGTGATCCAGGTGGCCAGGTGCCACCATGATGCGCCGAATACGACAAGACCCAACCCGCCGAGCATCAGGCCGCTGTAGATCGGGTTGCGCACGAGGCCGTACACTCCGTGGGTGACGAGTGCGGCCTGGGGGCGCGGGATAGGACTTGCCGTGAGGGCCTGGCCGAGCGCCAGTACGCCCCACACGGCAATGACGAAACCGGCACCGGCCAGCAGTGCGGCCACGATCAATGTGGTCGTGCTCGGCGGCCACCATGAACCGCGTGGTTCGAGCACCAGCGCTGCCAGCAGTACCAGTTGCAGCGCGACCAGTACCTGAGCCAGTCGTCTCATGGTCGCCCCGTTTCGGTCGTGGCTAGTCGATGCCGATCCAGCGCCGCAGCCGGGCAGCACCGTACTGCTCTTTCTCGGTGAAGATCGACTCGGTGGCCGTGTCAAAATGGCCGAACGGTGCCTGACCGCCGGCGAAGGTGACATCCACCCGGGCGACGCGGCGATGGCCGAACTCGACGTAACAGATGCCGTTGCCGTCGTAGGTTCGGGCGCTGCTGCCTGAGTTGATCTGGGCCGTGATCGCCTCAGCAACCACCGACGCTTGGCCTTCGGAGAACACGCCCGCCTTGGGGGTGCCGACACTGGTGACGTCACCGATCGCGAAGACATTCGGGTGGCCAGTTTGCAGCGTCAGCGGGTCCACCGGAATCCAACCGTCTTTGACCAGACCTGATTCGGCGACCACCTCCGGCACGACATGCTTGGGCACGCCGAGAAACAGGTCGTATGGCATCGTGGAACCGTCGTCAAACACGATTTCGTGCGAACCCGGATCGAGTCGATCGATCATTCGTCGCGGATGCCATTCGATGCCGCGCTCGGCGAACGCACTCAACAGTGCCTCGGAGGCTGCCGGCAATGGCGGGACGGGTGAAGGCATCGGCATCACCAGAGCGATTTCGGAACCGGCCCGCAGCCCGCGGGCGGACAGGAATTCGTGCATCAGCAGTGCGGTCTCACTCGGTGCCGGTGGACACTTGAACGGTGTCGAGGTGACACCGATCACCACTCGACCACCGCTGAAATCGGCGAGTACGTCACGCACCGCGAACGCACCCTGGTTTGTGTAGTACTCGTATCCGCCTTCAACAAGCCCTGGCGTTGCTGCTGGGTCGAGGTCGGCACCGAGTGCGATGACGAGAAAATCTGAATCGAACGCCCCGGCGTCAGTGACGACGTGCCGGGTCTGCGGGTCGATTGAGCGCACGCTGGTGCGCACGAATCGCACCCCCGGTTTGGTCAGTTCGGCATACGGGTGGCTGACCTCGGCAGCGGTCCGTTTGCCGAACATCACGTCGAGCTTGGAAAAACCGAACACGAAATGTTCGCGGCGATCGATCAGCGTGATGTCGATGTCGGTGCCGAATCGTTCGGACAGGCTGGCCGTCAACTCCAACCCGCCGAAACCCGCACCCAGGATCAGTACACGTGCAGTCATATGAGCAAACTCCGTTCGATTTCGTCGACGCTCGGATCATAGTCCCGGTCGGCCGATCGCCTGGGCAGTGTACCCAGGCGAGTGTGAGGATACCTAGGCGAGTGTGAGGAAGAGTTTTTCGAGTTCTTCCACGCTCGGTTGCGTGGCGCTGCTCGTTTCGTCGCCTGGCTTCTGGGTGATGCATTCCTTCATCGCGGAGGCGATGATCATGAATCCGGCGCGATCGATGGCGGCCGATACTGCCGACAGCTGGGTGACGACTGCGCGGCAATCGTCGCCGGCTTCAACAGCGGCGATGACGGCGGCGAGTTGCCCCTGGGCGCGCTTGAGCCGGTTGGTGATCTTGCGTTGGTTTTCGGAGCGTTCGGCTCCGCTGTGTTCTGCCCTACTGGTGACCATGGTCAGATCACTGCCCCTTCTCGGCCGTTCTTGGCCACGACTCTGCCGCCAGATCGTTGCCAGGCGAACATCCCGCCCTTGACGTTGGCCACGGAATACCCTTTCGCAGCCAGCATGCGGGCCGCACTCGCGGAGCGCATGCCGGACCTGCAGATCGTGACGATCGTGGTGCCGTGGCGTAGTCCACTCGTGTGCTCGTTGAGAGTGTCCAGCACGAGGTGCTGTGCTGCGGGCGCGTGCCCAGCATTCCATTCCTGGTTGCTGCGCACATCCACCAGAACGGCACCGTCATCCAACAGTGCCTGCGCACCCTGTACGGTCAGGCTTTGATATGGCTTTGAAAACAGCTTCCCTAACAATCCCATGCGTCGCTCCGTCTCTACTCAGTGTGATAACTGCTCAACGTACGGCGGCGGCACCCGAGGTGACCGGACCGCCGCAGCCGGACCACGCGGTGATTCCGCCGTCGATGTTGGTTGCGTCATAATCATGCTCGGCAAGATACTCGGTCACTTTCGCACTGCGGTTGCCGGACGCGCAGAGGATGTACACCGCGGCACCCGTCGGTACCTGGTCGAGGTGATCGACGAAGCTGCTCATGGGGATGCTCACAGATCCGGCCACATGCACCGCGGCATATTCGTCGTCTTCGCGTACATCGATGATGGTGGAGGAGCCGGCGAGCTCAATCGCCTCGCGAGCGCTGATTCGTTTCATGAATTGCCTTTCCGTCGAATGACTCTTACGCTAGCATAATACCCTAGGGGGTATCGAATAGCAGGGAGAGGACGTCCGACACATGGCAACACAGAATCTGACGGAAGCCACATTCGAGGAAGCGATCACGAACAGCAGCATCGTTTTGGTCGATTTCTGGGCGTCGTGGTGCGGCCCGTGCCGTGCTTTCGCGCCGACCTACAGTCAGGCCTCAGAAAAACACCCCGACATTGTCTTCGCAAAAGTCGACACGGAGTCGGAACAAGGTCTGGCGGCCGCAGCCGGTATCCAATCGATTCCCACTTTGATGGCGTTTCGCGACCAGATCCTCGTGTTCTCGCAGCCCGGTGCCCTCCGTCCCGCGGATCTTGAAGAAGTGATTGCTGCCGTTCGAGCGCTAAACATGGATGACGTCCTCCGCTCGATCGAGGAACAGCGCGCAGCCACCGCGGCTCCGGCTGGGGCGACGCAGGTGTCCGCACAGTGAGCCCTCTCACGGCCAGTGCTCCAACCACTCTGATGGGCCTTCGCGGCTGGCCTGCCCGCCGATGGCTCGTTGCTGTGGTGGTGGCTGTGGCCGTCTACAGCGGATTGGTCGTGGCCTCTGGGCAATGGCCAGCGGCACGAAACGGTTCGTTGAGCAACCTCAGCATTGCGACTCCGTGGTGGGCCTACGCGATCGCGCTGGCGGGTGCTGTGCTGACCGGTCTCATCGTGGCCGGTTACGTGGGCGCCCCGCGCGGCGCTGAGGCGACATTCTGCGACCTTCGCTGGCCGATCTTCGGCACGATTGGGGTCGCCATGGCGGTCGAGTCCTCGGCACACGGATCGCTCCTGAGCGATATTTTCGGTGTCCCCGGTACGGTCTCGTCGGTCACCCAACCGATCCTCGGCGTCGCCGCACTCGCCTTGCCGGCCTGGGCGCTGTACGACCGCCTCTTTCGAGAGCGGTCTGTCCTCACCGCGGCAGCCAACGCGGCAGTGGACCCACACGCGGACCCGTCACCGGGCGCAGCGTGCACCACCTGCCAGCCCTTGTTCCCCTCCACGAGCCGAAAGAAGATTGAACCGTGATCGTAAACCGGTACTACATCGACTGCCTGTCTCAGGCGAGCTATCTGATCGGCGACGAGACCTCTGGCAAGGCCATCGTGGTGGACCCCCGCCGGGACATCGCGGAGTTCCTTGACGAGACCCGCAGGCTGGGCCTGCACATCGTCGGAGTCATCAACACCCATTTTCACGCTGACTTCGTCGCCGGCCACCTCGAGGTCGCCGAGGCGACGGGCGCCTGGATCGGTTACGGATCGCGCGCGGTGACGGACTACCCGATCCGCCACTTGGCCCACGGCGATCACGTCAGTCTCGGCGAGGTCGACATCGAAGTCCTGGAGACGCCCGGTCACACCTGGGAGTCCATTTCGTTACTGGTGCGCGACCACGCTTCGGACCCCGTGGGGAAGGCTGTACTCACCGGTGACGCCTTGTTCATCGGCGATGTCGGCCGCCCCGATCTGGCTGCTGCGGTAGGGGCAGATCCCCTCGAACTCGCTCGCGCCCAGTACCACTCGATCACGGAAGTGCTAATGGCACTGCCCGACTCGGTGCGAGTGTTACCGGCTCACGGTGCGGGATCCGCGTGCGGCAAGAATTTGTCCACCGAATTGGAGTCGACCATCGGCGCCGAGCGCCGCACAAACCCCTCCGTTGCGCCGATGTCCGAAGACGCATTCGTGACAATGGTCACCACCGGCCAGCCCGCGATCCCCGACTATTTTGGGGTGGATGCCCTGCTCAACCGCCACGATCGGCCGCTGATGGCGATTACTCCCGTGGCCGATGTCCTCACGCCGTTGCAACTACGGTCGTTGATGACTCCCTCGGGCACGGTGGTCGATACGCGCACGCCCGACGAGTTCGCCGCCGGTCACCTGCGCGGTTCGATCAACATCGGAATCGATGGACGCTTCGCCGAGACGGCCGGGATGGTCTTCGACTGGCGTGATCGGATCGCTATCATCGCCGACGAAGGCCGACAAGACGAGGTAGCGCTGCGCCTCGGCCGCATCGGCTTTGACAACGTTGCCGGATACACGGAGGCCTCCGCGTCGATACGTGAACTGGCCGACCTCGGGCAGACTGCGCTGCGCATTCCGCCAGAACAGCTCGAGACAACGGTGCGACGGAAGAGTGCCCTGGTCGTGGACGTGCGTAACGCCGGCGAACGCGAGCTCGGTGCGATACCGGGATCGGTGCACCTGCCGCTCGCCGACATCCGTCGCCGTCACGCCGAACTCCCGGCAGACCGAATGCTTGTCGTGCACTGCGCGAGCGGCTGGCGCTCCAGCGTCGCGGCCAGCTTTCTGCGTGTGCTTGGTCACTCTCGCGTCGCCGACCTCGAGGGCGGCTACAACGCCTGGAACCGGCTGCAGACCCACGTTGCAGCGTGACTCGGTGACACCAGCCATCAACTGGGAGGTGCGCATCGGCTGGGCGCGGTCCGGGTGCTGATCCCGGCGCTCCTGCTCGGCGCCCTCGTGGGACTCGTGCTCGGACTGGTCGGTGCCGGCGGCTCGATCATCGCCATCCCCGCGCTCGTGCTCGGGCTCGGGCTTTCTCTTGAGGCTGCCATCCCGGCCTCTCTTGTCGTGGTCGGAATCTCCTCGGTCATCGCTGCGGTACCGCGCGCTCGCACCGGGGTCGATTGGCGGGTGGCCGGTCTGGTCGGGCTGGCCGGAATCCCCGCCGCCTGGGCCGGTACGGCTCTGGGGCGCATCATTGACCAGCACTTTCTGTTGCTGAGTTTTTCCGCCGTCATGGTGCTGGCGGGAGTACGGATGCTCGCGGACAAAAGCAGCCGGCCCGGGCCGTGCGCGGGAGCGACCCGCTCCTGGCGCTCGTGTGCGCCCCGGGCGGTCGCGGTCGGAATCCTGGTCGGAACACTGACCGGCCTGTTTGGTGTCGGCGGAGGCTTCTTGATCTTGCCCGCACTCACCCTGCTGCTGGGCATTCCGCTCCGGCGGGCCGTCGGCACCTCCCTCGTCATCATCGTCCTCAACTCGGCGGCAGGGCTCAGTGCCCACGCCGTGGGTTTCGAATTCGACTGGAGCGTACTGGGCATCTTCGCAGCGTCCGCCATCGTCGCCTCGCTTGCCGCCGCACTCTTAGCAGGCCGCCTGCCCGATCGGCTGATCCGGACCGGGTTCGCCGTGCTCGTCTTCCTCACCGCGGTGGTGGTGGCAACCTCCGCGATTTTCGCGCTCGTTTCTAGTGGGCGCTGAGCGTCGAGACCATCGCCTTCACGAACGGGCCGAGGCGCTGGCGCGTTGCGGCGAGCGCTAGGCGCCGGTCATGTCGCGTCGACTCAGAATCGACAGCCCCACACCTCCGGCGGCCACCGCCAGCGCCGCGATCACCACCAACGGCAGCGGCGTAAAGTCCATGCCCAGGCGGGGAATCGCGGTGAACGGCGTGTTTTGCGAGACCCAGTCGGGCAACCCGAACAGGTCACCGAACATCGACACGATGACTGCGGCACCGTAAAGCACCCAGGTCACCGTCGCGGCGACCCGCGGGATGGCCGCCGCGCAGAGCACCACCACGGCGATCACCAGAAGGGCTGACGGCCAGTAGGCGAGCGATGCCCAGACGAATCGTCCCGCTTGGCCCGGATCACCGATCGCGGCGCCGAAGGTGACGCCGAGGGCGGCTCCGCTGAGGGCAAGCAGCCCGAGCGAGGCCACCACGGGAACGACCAGGCGAGCCAGTGCCCACCGCACCCGAGAGGTCGCGGATGACCACTGCAGTTCGGTGCGTCCGGAGGACTCCTCGGCACGAATGGAGTCCGCGCTCTGCAGCACGAACGCGGCGACAAGCAGTGCATTGATCATCGTGAGGTACCCGAGCAGGCCGTCCAGCACATCCTTGGAGCGGCCGGTGAACGCCTGCGCGATCGGAGTGTCTGCCGAGAGCAGATCAGCCATCGCCGTGGCGACGGTACCGTAGAACAGCGCACCGACGATGATCCCGAGTGTCCAGCCGATGAGAGAGCCTCGCTGCAGCCGAAGACTCAGTCCCACCTGAGTGCGCAGCAGTGCGGATGCGCCGCGGGGGCCGGCCCGGTCGGGCAGCAGCCCGGAGCCCAGATCCCGTCGACGCTCAAGGGTGAGTGCGACGCCTCCCAGCAGGAGCGCGACGAGCAGACACAGCAGCAGCGGCCACCACTGGTTTTCGCCATACGATCGGGTCTGCTGCGCCCACCCGATCGGGGAAAGCCAGGTCAGCCCGTTGGCCCGATCGCCGTCGGAGTTGACATCGGCGACCGCCCGGACGAGGTAACTGATCGCCAGCACCGTGGAGGCGAGCGAGTTGGCCCCTCGACTGGTCCTGGCGAGTTGTCCGGCCACCGAGGCAACTCCGAGGAACACGAGCGCGACACCGGTGAAGGATGCGCCCATCAGTAAGGCTCCCTCCGCCGGCAGGCCCTGGCTGATCGCCCCTGCGGCGCAGGCCACACCGACCACGGCGGTAAAGCCCGCGAAAACCAAGCCGCCAGCCAGGGAGTAGGCGTGTCGACCGAGCACCCCCGCGCGCAGCAACTCGGTGCGACCGTTCTCTTCCTCGGCACGTCCATTGCGGGCGGTCAGAAAGATCACGGCGAAGGAGAGCGCGATCGCCACTGTCATCCAGAGCTTGATGTTGAGGATGCCACCGAGCGTCCCCGCGGCGTACGGCAGTCCGGTCAACGCGGCAATGGCGGGGGTGTTCGCGACCCGAGCGTAAGCATCCCGCGTTGCCTGGGTGGGAAAAGCCACTCGTTGCGAGTCGATGACCAAGACGACCATGCCCGCCAGCACGATGACCCAGATCAGCATTCTCAGCCAGTTGCGGTGCAGGATGAACCGCGCCATTATGCCCGAGCCAGAGTACGCATTGCGCAACGCCCGCGCGGAGTCGTTGCCGTTCGACCGTCGTACCAGCGTGCCGACGGTGGTGTTCATCACGGCACTGCCGTGGGAGATTCCGGCTTCTCGCCGGCGACGTGCACTCCGTAGTGGCGAAGGAACAACTCCTCCAGCGACGGTGGGGTGGACACCAGTTCGCGAGGCCCCAACCGAGCGATCGCCGCCAGCAGCCCCGGTAACGCGACGCTGTCCACCGTGAAGGTCGCCCGCTCACCGTCGGCCACCAGGTCGTGTACTCCCTCGAGAGCCTCAAGTTCACGAGGGTCGCCGTCCAAGGTCACCGTGACGGTCGACCGTTTAAGGTGGCGAAGCTCCGAAAGGGTCCCGGATTCGACGGTGCGGCCGTCCCGGATGATGGTCACGGTGTCGCACAGCTTTTCCACTTCGGCGAAGACGTGACTGGACAGCAACACAGATCGGCCTTCCGAGCGGGCCTCGGTGACGCACTCCGTGAACACGCCCTCCATGAGCGGGTCGAGCCCATTCGTCGGCTCGTCGAGGAAGAGCAACTCCGCGCGGCTGGCGAACGCGGCCACTAGTGCCACCTTCTGGCGATTGCCCTTCGAGTAACTGCGCGCCTTCTTGGTTGGATCGAGATCGAAGCGTGCCAGGAACGAGTCCACCCGCTCGCGGTCGTGTTCTCCGCGCAGCGCTCCGAGAATGTCGATGGCCTGTCCGCCGGTCAGGCTGGGCCACAGGGTCACGTCCCCGGCCACGTAGGCGATGCGCCGGTGCAATTCGACTGCATCGTGCCAGGGGTCGCCGCCGAGCAGCGTGGCTTGTCCGCCGTCAGCCCGCAGCAGGCCGAGCAGGATGCGGATGGTGGTGGACTTGCCCGAGCCGTTGGGCCCAAGAAACCCGGCGACGGTTCCGGTCTCGACCGCCAGGTCCAAGCCGTCAAGAGCTCGCGTGGAGTCGAAGTTCTTTCTAAGACCGTGAACATCGACGGCGAGCGATGGGGTCATGTGTGAGACGCCGTCGCCCTTGACGGATCGCACTCGTCGCGCAGTCGCAGGCGAGGCCTGAAATCGCTGCCTTGCACCGTTCCTATTGCGCGCATGTATGCAGGCTAAGCGCGCGTTTAGGACCCGTCAATACAGGCGTTGATTCCTGACTCTTGACATTGTGACGGGGCATAGCTACCTTTCTTCAGCACGTCGACCTTAGAGCGCACGGTGCGTTCGGGCCACCCAGTCGCTCGGCTAGTGGCCGGCGCCCAACCGGTTCGGCCCCGGCCGCCGCTTGCAACACCGCGAAGCGTCGTTCGATGACCACTTGAAGTTCCGGTGCCACCCCGCGGAGCACAGGCAGCATGTCCTCGGTCACAGAAATCCAATCCGCGGTCAACGACGCCACCGTCATGGCGCAGGCACACTGCCACTTCAAGGTGCAGCACAGGCTCGACCCCGCCATTTGGCGGTGCTTCAGCGGGAGAATCGTCCCAACTGGTGTCTGAGCGAGCTCTCCAGGTGCGCGTGACGGAATCGATGGTTGAGTTGTTGCAGCCGCGCCGGAATCACCTTCTGGCTGGCTTCGGCCAATTCCCGTGCCCCCTCGGCGCCGAGCACCAACCGCGGTCCCAGGCTCGGCACTGGAAACACCGCCGGTCGCTTCAGCACGTGGGCAAGGGTGTGCGCATACTCTGCGTTTCGCACCGGATGTGGCGCGACTGCGTTGATCGGCCCGGCCATGGCGGTGTCCACGAGCGCGCGGTGGTAGATGTCGGTGAGGTCGTCCAGATCGATCCAGGAGAGCCACTGTCTGCCGTCACCGGTGCGCCCGCCAACTCCAAGAGTGAACAAGGGCCGGAAGATTCGCAGGGTGCCGCCAAGGGGCGATTGCACAATTCCCGTTCTTACGTGCACCACTCGTATCCCGGCCTGTGTTGCCGGCTGGGTGGCGGCCTCCCAGTCTGCGACCACCTCCGCCAAAAATCCGTCGCCTTGAGCACTGCCTTCGTTTAGCGGCTTCTCGCCGCCGTTCGCTCCGTAGTAGCCGATCGCCGAGGCCGTCACGAGTGTCTTCGGCCCGTTCGTGGCGGCGGCGGCCAGCTCAGACAGCAGCCGAGTCGGCTCGATCCGACTGTCGCGGATCGCACGCTTGTGTGCCGGGGAAAAGCGACCCGCGATGGAGTGGCCGGCCAGGTGAACGAGGGCGTCAACACCCTCCAGCAGCCACGCATCCGGAGCCGTCGGGTTCCACTGACGCTCGTCGGGGCCGTCAGCACTCCGCCGCACCAGGCGAATGACTCGGTGGCCGCCGGTCGTCAGAAACGCACAGAGGGCGGAGCCGACCAGCCCGGACGCCCCGGTCACCGCGATCGTCAGCGGCGAGGATAACCCGAAGTCCTTCGCCCACTGGTGTGCTGCCAGGTCGTCGGCCAACTGCCGGTGGCGATACACGAACATCGGGCGCAGCGTGCGGGAGCCCACCGGAGTCTCCACCCGGTCGGTGATACGCGTGCTCGACGCACCGACCTGCGAAAACTGGTGGGTGTGCCGCCAGGGGAGTACGGCGTTGAGGGGAACGGACGCGATTGTGTCACTGGCGATCTCATCGATGAACTGGTGCCGCGGAAGGTATCCGTCCGGGTCGTGACGGGACACCCAGGTGAGTCCGCCCGGAAGTCGCAGGGTGGCCTGTCCGTCTTGAAGCGAGTCGCTCTCGCGCAGAATGTGCGCGGGCAGCCACGGCGGTGACAGCCGGGAAAACGCACCGGGACGGCGATGCCAGTCGAAAACGTCGTCGATGGGAAACGGCACCACGCTGGAGTGAGTTATCGCCATGGCACGACGGTAACCGGGCAAGCTGAACGACTGGCGCACGCCGGTGATTGGCGGTGCGCGCGGATTCGTTTAGCCCGCGACGGGCAGTTCGGGGATGGCCTCTGCACTCGGATCGTCGTCGGGGTCCCACAGCTGCGGCATCCCGATCAGGTCGGGATGGGGGAAGGCGTTCTGGCATGCTCGCGCCAGAGGTTCGAGCCGCCGTGCGAGGCTGATCACCGCGTCGTCGTCCATGCCTTGCCACGGGCTGAGCGCGAGACGATTGGTGAGATGTTCCGCACGGTTCAGGGCTGTCGCGCCATTTTCCGTGATCGTGCGTTTCGCAGTGAGCAGACCCCGCTCGACGAGATCGTCGGCCTGCGCATCCCACTGCTCATCACGCCAGCCCCGAGCTGTCTTCATCACGGCGGCGTCGAGATCGACGGCGCTGCGCAGCACGATCGCCGCCAACCCCGCGATCTGTTCGGTGACGAGCGCAATGACATGCCCGTCCCCGCGATGCTCACGCAACGTGGCGGCGGATTGCCAGAGCCGACGGTACGGGTCGGACTCGTCGGGCAGCGCCAAGTTCGCAGCTGCCAGTGGCCGACCGGCCGAGTCGACCCGCCGAACGACCTGAGCCAGAGCATCCGCGGCCGCTTCGATAACCGCCTCGTCGGGCACAAGGTCGCGCAGCGTGGCCGCCGCACCCTCGGCGCGGGCGCCCAATACGGACTCCACTGACGCGACCGCCCAGACCTGAGGCACCGCCCGTTCGACGAGGAATGGTGAAAAGCCGGCGAAGATGGCGGTGACCGGCGCGGCTGACACCGCGCCCAATGGGGCGGCCCTGCCCGCGAAATAACCGTCCCAGTACCGGGTCAGCCCGATGGATGCAAACGCGTCGCGCGCTTGCGCCGAAAAATACGACACCGAGTGGATCGGCTCAAACAGCGTCCACATCGCCCGAATCATGTGCTCTCGTGAGTGCATTCGGTCCTCCTCGTTGTCTGAGCATAGGCGCAACCGCGCCGCTCGGAGCATGCCTCAGAGCACGCCGCCGAGCCACAGTCCCACACCGGCAGCGGCTATGGCGACGGCAAGCATCCCGAACGAGTTGGCCACCGCGAGCCAGCGATGGTGCGTCTGAATCAGCCGCACCGTCTGGAAGCTCGTCGTGCTGAAGGCGGTGAAGCCTCCGACCAGTCCGACGCCGATGAAGAGGTCCCAGTGTTCCGGCAGCAGGTGCTGCCCGAACAGTCCCATGACCAGACCGAGCGTGAAGGAACCCGAGATGTTGATGATGGACATCGCGACCGGGTAGGTGCTGGCGACGAGGCTGTGCACCACACGGTTGACGATGAGGCGCAACGCCGCGCCGATTCCACCGGCAACCGCGAGCAGGATTGTGGTGACGATCATGAGCCGGCCGCGGTTCGGTGTGCGTTGCGGGGGGACCAGCGGTGTGACGCGACGAAGATCCCCAACCAGGTGGCGGCGGCGCCGGCGGCGATCGTCGCCACCGCGTAAGACCCCGCCAACAGCAGGTGGCCGCGCTGAGCCACGATGATCGTGTCCACCGCCAGTTGGGCATAGCTGGTGAACGCGCCAAGGAACCCGGTGCCGACGAGCAGCCGTAGGGTGCGCCGGTCGTTGCTTTCCGCGCCGATCGCCAGCGACTGCAGCAGCAGTCCCAGAAAGAATGGACCGAGCAGGTTCACCGTCACCGTGCCCGCCGACAGCGTTTCCCAGGTGGGTGCGATCTGCACGAGGCCGAACCGGGCAGCAGTGCCCAGCGCGCCGCCGAGTGCGGCAAGGCCGATGTAGCTCAAACGCAGCCGGATCGGAACCGGAACCCCGGCAATGTTCCGCGAGACTTCAAGGTCGCTGTTGAGCGGGAGGCCCCTGAATCGGTACCAGTGACGGGTTCCGAGGGGCCAGCGGTGACCGGCCGCCAGCTTCGGTGTTGTCGCCGCCGGCCGGGTGCTGTCCCGCGCCGAATCTCGCACCCGACTGTCTCCTCACGCTCGCATCATTCGAGTATGGCACTCGCAGACTTCGGGCTAGTCGTCCATTGCGGACGAATGAGGCACAGGCGATCCCCGGAATGTGAGGCTACTGTTCCACCCGTGCGGCATTCGCCCGCAAGCCCAGTGAAAAATGACAGAAAGAGCTGATCATGGCAAAGTTCCTCATCATTTACCACTCTCCTGTGAATCCGTCCGTGGGGGCAGCACCAGCCGGCATGGATATGGAGGCCGAGATGAAGGCGTGGATGGACTGGGGTGCCAGTGTCGGGGAGAATCTCACCGACTTCGGTGCGCCAGTCGCGGGCGGAGTGCACGTGGCTCCCGGTGGTGCGACGACCCCGAGCACCCTGGAGGTATCGGGTTACTCGTTCGTGGAAGCCGAAAACATGGATGCGGCGCTCGCCTTCACGAAGGATCACCCGCACCTGAGATCGCTTCCTGGTGCCGCACTCGAAGTCCACGAGTTGCAGTCGGTCCCGGGTATGTAACCCAGAAGTAGAGCGGGAAACCTCCGAGCGCGACACAGTCGGGCCATCAGTGCGTGGTCGGGCTATCGTCGCTGCACTACTGGCGTCGCACCATTTCCGCAATCCAGATGGGCGCGAACGGCGAGGTGCAGTTCGGGGGAGTCGGGTAGTCCTTCAGGACTTCCAACCGTTCCCCAATATCGATTGCGCGGTCGCGGTGGTCGGGGTGCTGGATTCCGATCTCGGCCAGGCAGTGGTTCATGGCCCACTGCAGGCGGTCCGGGGCATCCTTCATCTCCGACTCGACGGTGTCGAGCAGTCCCGCCAGGTCCAATCCTGCGGGGCTCTGGGCCACCCGGTGGGTGGTCAGCGCCCAGCCGGCGCTGGCGACCACAGGGTCAGGATCGGAGAACCAGCGCAGCCGGAGTTCCTCGGCGTGCGGACTCTTCTTCACCACGTAGTTCACGAGCCAGTCGAGCACCTTCGGCGCGCGTGCCCGGCACAGCATCGCATCCAGCTCGTCTGCCGTGTACACCGTGGGGCGGCACACCAGGATGGCCAGCAGCTGCGCTGCGGTGTCGTCCGTGGCCCAGAGTTCGGCTGCCAGCTCGTGGTGCGTTTTCAGCCGTTTCGCAAGCTGCCGCAGCTTGCCGAGGTTCACACCGTGGTCGTCGCCGCGTTTCTCGTTGGCCTCGCGCATCTTCGGGTCCGCGAGCGCCGTGAGCTCGGCCATCACTGCGGTCAACTGGGTTTCTGGCAACGCACCCTCCCGTGGCGGTCTATCTCGAGCCGGTGGCTGCCCACCGTTCGCAACCACAGTATGCCGGAATGGCGCGACTGATCGGCTGTGAGCGCAACCGTGTGGCCGTCGCCTTGACTACTGCGGGCGAACAGTTGACTGGCGTGCTCGGAGCAATCGTCGACCCAGTGATTTCCGGGTCAGCTCGCTCTAGACTTCGGCGGTGAGCTTTCCCACCGTTGACGGATTTCGAACGATAGAGCTTGGTGACCCAGGACCCGCTCGTGCCTTTCTCAACGATTGTGTGCTCAATGGAAGCAAGCGAGCGACGGCCGGACTTCTTAGCGAATATCAGGACGAGAACGAACCCTGGGAATCCGTCGGCGAGCGTCTCGTGCTGGTGGACGACGACCTGAACGCCGTCGGGCTGATCGAAGTGACGAGCGTGGAGCCGACGACATTTGCCGAGGTGACCTGGGCCTTCGCCGTGACGGAGGGCGAGGGGTTCGCCGATCTAGATGATTGGCGCGAGAAGCACCGCGAGTTCTGGTCTCGAATTGGTCACCAGGTCACCGATACGACCCCGTTGCTGTGCATCTACTTCACGCTGCTCAGTCGCAACGATTGACTCGACTACTCCGCTGTCTACTGCTTGCTTCGGCACCAGCAGCCTAGGGTGAGGGCATTCGATTTCGGATTGCTATGGATTCCCACCGGAGAAAGCTAGGTAAGCATGGGCGAGAAAGTGACGCGCGAGCTATTGCAGAGCTTCCTGGAGGCATTCAATGACCATGACCTGGATGCCATCATGGGTTACTTCGCGGACGACTGCGTCCTCTACACGCCGAGGGGTGCGGGGCCTCGCGGCGGCCGGTACGTGGGCAAAGAGGCGGTTCGTGCAGGGCTGGCGAAGCGATTCGAGGGTGTTCCCGACGTGCATTACGGGGACGACCAGCACTGGGCGTGTGACGATGGCGTCGGGGTCTCCGAGTGGACGCTGACGGGAACTTCGATCGCGGGCAAACCGATCGAAGTGCGTGGGCTGGACTTGCTCGAGTTCGACCGGGAAGGAAAGATCATTCGCAAGGATTCCTTCTGGAAGATCCTGCAGTAACCGTCCGCGGCCAACCCCGAGTGCTCAGCTCACCGCCTACTTTACGAGAGCGGCTATCTTCTTCTCGTCGGAGGCGGTCAACTTAGCCAGGGCGAAGGCGGTCGGCCACATGCTGCCCTCGTCGAGATTTGCTGCTCCGTCGAATGCGAAAGTTGCGTACCTGGCCTTGAATTTCTCCGCGGCTTGGAAGAAGCAGACGATCTTGCCGTCCCTGGCGTAAGCGGGTATCCCGTACCACAGCTTCGGCTTGAGCTCCGGTGCGTTGGCCTCGACGACAGCGTGGACTCGCTCTGCCATCACGCGATCCGGTTTTGGCATCTCGGCGATCATGGCGAGCACCTGCCGGTTTGTTTCGTGGCCATCATTGCCGGGTCCCTTTCTGCGCAATCGGTACGGACGACACTAGTTGCCGGCAGGGTCGGTGAGTTCTCCGAATCTGACGGATTGCATAACACCGAGATGCTATAGGTTCAGTGGGCCGTACCGTCGAGCAGTCTCACTGGCCTCGGTGGGGTCCGATCAGGTGGGGACCAGCTGGCTAAAACCATCCGTTCCTTAGGCAGTTCTCGACAGCTATATCTACGGATTTGCGCTCCAAGAAGCCGCACTACCTCTCACCCGGCAGGGCGCGGCCGCTGCTGTTGTCTGATGTGCGAGGTCGCGTTGCCCCCGGGCACCGAGATCGACAGCCCGTGGGTGAAGTGGCTTGATGAGGAACTCGCCAAATACGCGGCACTCGCGAACGTCACCACACTCGTCGCGAGCTGACGCGACGTGCATTGGTGGCGGTGCGGCACCTTTCGCGCGGGCAACCTACCGACTCGACAGCAGGGAAATGGGCCGCGCGTTGATGGGTAAGCGGCGCGGCCCTACATCGCCTCCCCGATGTAGGAGTACTTCACGAACACCTCCGAGGCGAGGCCGGATTCCTCCAGCACACCCTGCACCGCGGTGAGCATGTACTTCGAGTCCCAGCCCATATAGAGGAAGTGAGTTCCGTCGAGTTCGTCCCAGTGCCCATTCCAGGCCTGCGCCTCGAAGATCGGTCCGCCGCGTTGGGCGCTGAACGCCACCACGTGCTCGCGTGCATCCGCCCACAGGCGTTTGAACACCCGGTTGAACAGGTACTTGATGTCGTGCACTTCCCAGTGCTCGCCGCGGTACTCGACGTAGTCGAACTCGCGGTCCCAGCCGAGCGGCCAGCCGCGGCGGCGCTGCGCGTCCAGGATCGGGGTGAGCCCGTCATCGTCAATGGGCACGGTCGCCGGGCGCGCCCAGATTTGTAGAAACTCCGCCGTGAGCGCGGCGGTGCGCTCGCCGATCGCAGCCGTGCCCCACGCATCAGTGCCGGCCAGGTGGCGCGTCGCGGCGATCGCACTCCTCGCGTACGCCGAGGCACGCTTCTGCGGGAACGACGCATCCATGGCCCGCTCGGCCAACGGCTGTTCGAGCAAAGCCAGGTTGCCGAGCGTCTGCGCCAGCGCCCGATGACTGTTCTGCTCGTCCTCGCTGTAGTCGGCCCACTCCCGTTCGCCATCGCCGGTCCAGGCGGCACCAGGCGCCAGCGGAAAGATGTGCTCCACATCCAGGCCGTCCAGGCTGTCGACATCCGCCAGCCTGCCGAGCACGTAGGCGGGGTGGGGGAGCGCACCATACTTCAGGGCGACCCGCACCCGCTCATCGGAGGGGGTGATCCGGGCGATCGCGTTCACCAGCTTGGCTGGACTCTTGCGCCGCGCGCGGCACAGCCGGGCCACCAGCCGGTCGTTGCTCAGGCCCACCGCGGTGCGGCGCAGCAGCAGCGACTGGATGCGCTCCAACGTCCCGATCAGCGTGGCCTTCTCGGCCGCACCCTGGGTGTAGTCGTGGTAGGCCCGCATCACCAGCGGATACATGCCCCGCCCGAAGGTGTTCACGTAGCCCAACTGGCGGGCCAGGTGCGGGTCGGTCGCCTGGCTCGGATCGAGCAGCGTGCGGTAGACCTCCGCGTACTCCCGCCACTGAACGGCGTGCTCGCGCAGCAGGTCGAAGTCGAACCGCGGGAACTCGCGCCGGAACGTGTCATATACGCCGCGCCCATCTCCGGTGTCGATCTCCCGCCCGGTAGTCATCACCAGATAGTGCCGCCAGAAGCTGCCGATTGACTCCCCGGTGTTCGCCTCGATCGGGACCCAGAATGAGTCCTCGATTTCCCGCTGTTCCGGATGCGACAGGCCCATCAGCATGTAGTTGTGGATCAGCTCGTGATCCCGGAGCGGTTCGCCGGTGGAGTTCAGGCTTTCGAAAATCTGCTGGGCGTTCGCATCCGTGCCCAGGGTGATCGACACGTGTTCCAGGCGCTGCAGGCCGCGCCAGATGCGCGGGGCTTCTTCCACCGGGATCTGGCTGCGGAAGAAGGCGTAGTTGTCATCGAAACGGGACTCGCGCAGCTCGGCGCCGGCCGGCCGACGTTCGAGCACGACGGCTTCGAACACCTGCGCCCACTCCCGTTGCGGCAGGAGCTTGGTATGGGTGGGGTCGGTGGTGCGCACCAGAACCTTCTGGAGCTCGGCGGCGAGGCCCGGGTCGTCGGCCTCGACCGTGTGCTGCAGCGCGGCAATCAGCAGCATCAGGGTGGTGATGCGCTGCTGCCCGTCGATGAGCACCAGCTCGCCGTCGTCCCCGTCGACACTGGCCGTGGACAGGATGGACCCCAGAAAGTGTGTCTGCCGACCGTCCGAGTCGGCGACGGCCCGGATGTCGGCGAGCAACTGCTCGCATCCGCCGATGTCCCAGCGGTACTGACGCTGGTAGACCGGCACCACAATCGCGGTCTTGGCGGCGGCGAGCCAGCGAATCGTATTGACGGCGGTCGCGTCGAGATTCGTGGCTTCGTGCATACTGTGCGGTTCTCTCCTTGTGCCGAGGACCCTCCCAGTTTATGCGGATGCCGAATGTTAGTCTGACCTAAGTTGGGCCTGTTAAAACGTGCTGGCCCTCTGACGAAAGGGAATAATCCGCCTCATGGGTTACATCAAGTCTGCCGCGCTCGAAGAGACCGGCTACGTAGTACTGGATCCTTACGACAAGGAAATCGACCCGAAGGAATGGCTCGACATCGAGTATGTCGACTGGAAGTCCTCAGGGGAGACCCGCTTCGCACCGCTGGCCAGCGCCCAGGGCGAGATCGAAGTGAACGGGTTCTGGAACCACAAGCCACCGCACACCGACAAGGATGGCGTGTGGATCCCGTCACAGGTGGAGAAGGCGCCCACCCTGGTGGCGCGCGCCCAGGAGCCCGGCGCGAACGTCGGCCGCTGCCGGGTCATCGAACTGATGCCCAACACCTACGCCGACTGCCTGTACAACCTGCATCAGGATGACAACAATCGCCTCAACCCGGACGGCACCGGCTGGGTCGTGCGCGGCTTCTTCAACCTCACCAACGACGACACCAGCTACTTCGTGTTGCGCGACAACCGCACCGATCCGAGCGTCGAATACCGCATCGCGCTGCCGGCCGGCGCGCAGTTGATCGTGGACACTCAGCGTCTCTGGCATGCGACTACCCTCAACAGCCCCACGCCCCGTTACTGCCTGATCACCTCATGGGAGTCCGGCCCCGAGCTGGACGCCTACATCGCCAAGTACAACGGTGTTAGCCGGGTGCCCGATGTGGAGGTGCCGCAAGACATCCTCGACGCCGGCCAGGCCGAGCAAGCCCGTCGGCTTGCGGCGCGTGCCGCGTACTACGCGGCCAAGGGTCAAGCAGAGATGATGGCGAAGAGCGAGGCCTGATCACAGGCTCGATGAGCGCGAAGGCCCCGGTCGTGCGACCGGGGCCTTCGCTGTTTTGCTCAGGCCGGACCACCTGAGCGACGAGAGTGTGGCGGGCACCACCGTCCGCAGGCGCTGTGGAACAATTCGGCCATGAGCAATTCAACGGAAACGCGCCCACAGGGCCGGCTTCACACCGTCGCAGTGGTCCTTGCTTCACTGATCATCCCGGCGCCGATCCTCACCGGCAACGTCGTGGAGGCGATCATGGATTCCAGCAATCCGGCCGGGCTCGAACAGCTGAACGTCCCGCTGGCCTACCTCACGGAGATTCTGGTGTCATCGTTCACTGTGCTCGCAATCGTGCTCATCGCCTTCCTCGTATCCGTGGTCATGCTGGTCCTCCGCACCAGGTCGATGCGTTCGATCGCGCTTCCCGTCATTGTGGCGGCCATCCAAGTGGCCGTTGGGGTGCTCAGCCTGATCTTTGCCCAGGTCGTCTCCGGCGTCGGGGGCTAACCGGCGCCGACCCGCTGCTCAGCGCTGGGCGCGCGTGCAGAATACTGTCGGGAGAGTGGCATCCGCGCCAACAGCGGAGCAGGCTGAGTCCATGACACACAAGTTTTCAGTCGGCGACCATGTGAGCTGGAACTCTGAAGCCGGTCACGTCAGCGGAACCATCACGAAGGTCCATACCCACGACGTTGACTACAAAGGGCACATGCACCGGTGCAGCCCGGACGATCCGCAATACGAAATCAAGAGCGACAAAACAGACCACATCGCGATGCACAGAGGCGGTGCCCTGACGAAGAAGTAGCACGCCTTGCAGTTCTCTCTCGCCTGGAGCTCCTCATCGAGAGTTACTTGTAGAAGCCCTCGCGCAGGTTGATTGCGTGTTCCAGCCAGATTTTCATCGCGGCGAGCATGCCGGTCCAGCCTTGGCAGTTGCCGAATGCGTTCGACGCGCCTTCGGCCGTGGGCTTCCACGACGACTCGGTGATGGTCACGAGTGTTCGGGCGTCGTCGTCGATGGGCTCGAACTCGAATGTCGTGGTGGTCGTGCCGTTCTTGCTGGTTGTCGCCGTGCCGGCCCATTGAATGACGATCCGACGCGGCGCGAACGCTTCAAGCACGGTGACGGGGAAGGCCCCGGGGAAGTCGTGGAAGTCCCAGGTGACTTCAGTGCCTGCCTCCAGGCGACCCTGAGCGCCGCCGGTGATGAAGTACTTCGACAACTGCTCCGGATCGGTAACCGCCTCGTACACCTCGGCGCTCGGCCGCGCGATGCGACCGGAGACGGTGAAGGTGAGTTCGGTGAGTGGCTTATCTGCATTCATGTGACAATTTTGGCGCGATCGCCGAGCCGGTGTATCGATGGCCGGTGTATCGATGATTCTCCTTCGTCAATCACTCGGGATGAACTCCCGGAGGTAGTCGCGTAGTCCGGGGTCACACACGTACACGTACGTGCCACAGATACCGCGGGTCAGCAGGACGCGATAGATGTTGGTGATGA
>JBDTBD010000125.1:0-12825 GCA_039924285.1 Terrimesophilobacter sp.
CGCCACCAGAATTTTCTTGAACATTTAACCCTTCTGCACATCCCCCGGCGCACCGTCGGCGGTTAGGCGCTTTCAGGATACCGAAGGTAATGTCTCTAGTTGTGCATGTACTAAGCGTCAGCTCCCTCAAGGGAGGAGTGGGTAAGACCACTGTCACGCTCGGACTTGCCTCCGCGGCGTTCTCGAAACGTCTCCGCACGCTGGTGGTCGATTTGGACCCCCAGTCGGATGTCTCGACCGGCATGGACATCAATATCACCGGTCATCTCAACGTGGCGGACGTGTTGGCCAACCCGAAAGAGAAGACCGTGCGGGCGGCAATCGCGCCAAGCGGATGGACCAAAGGCCGCTCCGGGACGATCGACGTCATGATCGGTAGCCCGGCCGCCATCAACTTCGACGGTCCGCATCCGACCGTGCGTGAGATCTGGAAACTCGAGGAGGCCCTGGCCAACGTCGAGTCCGACTACGACCTCGTGCTCATCGACTGCGCACCATCACTGAACGCACTCACCCGCACAGCGTGGGCGGCCAGCGACCGGGTCGCGGTAGTGACCGAACCGGGGCTGTTCTCCGTCGCCGCCGCCGATCGTGCGCTGCGGGCCATTGAGGAGATCCGTCGCGGACTCTCACCCCGCCTGCAACCGCTCGGCATCATCGTGAACCGCACCAGGGTGCAGTCCCTGGAGCACCAGTTCAGGATCAAGGAGTTGCGCGACATGTTCGGGCCTCTCGTGCTGAGCCCGCAATTGCCCGAGCGCACGTCACTGCAGCAGGCACAGGGTGCCGCGAAGCCGCTGCACATCTGGCCAGGTGAAGCCGCGCAGGAGATGTCGCAGATGTTCGACCTGCTGCTCGAACGGGTGATGCGAGCGGCGAAGATCTCCGACCCGAGCACCCAGGATCTCGGCACCAGGTAGCATCCGGCCCGCGCGGCGGCCCGTTTCACGGAATTCGTGATCCCGACGGCCCCGGATGCCTGACACCGACCACCCGAAGGTCACAATCTCCGTGAAACGGGACTTTCGAAACGGAATTGCAGACGAGCGAAGCGGGAAACGCCGAAGCTAACTTGCGCGAGTGGCTCGCCTGGCCGCGAGCTCGTCGGCGGCATCCGGCTGCTGGGCGTCGAACTCGACGAGACTGCTTTCCACTTCGCGGAGCACCTTGCCCACCGCGATACCGAATACGCCTTGGCCGCGGCTGACCAAGTCGATGACCTCGTCGTCCGAGGTGCACAGATAGACGCTCGCTCCATCGCTCATCAGCGTGGTCTGAGCCAGGTCGTTCACGCCGGCCTCGCGTAGCTGGTTGACGGCGGTACGAATCTGCTGCAGGGAGATGCCGGTGTCGAGCAGGCGCTTGACGAGTTTGAGAACCAGGATGTCGCGAAAGCCGTATAGCCGTTGCGAGCCGGATCCGGATGCCGTGCGCACGGTCGGTTCGACCAGCTGAGTGCGAGCCCAATAGTCCAACTGGCGGTAGCTGATTCCCGCGGCGCGGGCGGCAATGGCGCCGCGGTATCCGGAGGTGTCGTCCAGGTCGGGAAGGCCGTCGGTAAAGAGCAGGCCGAGGCTGTAACGGGAGTCTTCGCTTCGATTGCTAGGTTCATTCATCGCGATGCCTTCCCCCTTCTTCGATGCGGGTGTCCGCCGACTCAACGGTACCCGTGGCCCGGGCCGCAATCAATCACATCCGCCATCGGCGCCTTGGCGTGTCGTGCCAGCTGCACCGAAGAAGCCTACTGGTCCAGTCTGGACAGTGCGGAACGAATCAGGCTGCCTCGCACGATCTCCAATTGTCCGACGATTTCGCGGGCCAGTTCGCTCGCTTTCGCGCGGCTGGATGGATCCTTGCGCCTGGCGACGGGAATTAAGGCGCTTTCGATGAGGCCGAGTTCTCGTTCGGCCGATGCGCGGAATCCGCGCAAGTGTCGAGGCTCGATTCCGGAGCGCTGCAACTCGGCGAGGGCGCGGAGAACAGCCAAGACGTCTTCTCCGTACCATTCCGCCGGGATGATCAGAGACGACGACACCGCATCGTTGAGCAGCTGCGGTGACGCCCCGGCCTCTCGGATCAGTTCGTCACGGTGCAACCGTCGTTCGCTGGAAAGAATCGAGCCCGGTGTCATCGTCGTGCGGCCCGGAAGTTCCGGCGCTCTGCCGGCATCCAGCTCGTCCAAGAACCCACGGATGACCTTCAGCGGCAGATAGTGTTCGCGCTGCATGGTGAGCACGAAGCGCAGCCTGTCCAGGTCGAAAGCGGAGAACTTGCGGTAACCGGATTCGGTACGCGCCGGGGAGATCAGCCGACGCTCTTCAAGAAACCGCAGCTTCGACGGGGTGAGGTCGGGAAATTCTGCTGTGAGCCTCGCGAGCACCTGCCCAATGCTCAGTAGAGGATCGGCGCGGCTCTGATGTGCCTGCGCCGCGGATCGGGCCACTACTTGCTCGCTAGATTGGCGAGGTCGACTCGTGATGCATAGAACGTGAGCCGGAACTTGCCGATCTGCACCTCCGCACCATCGCTGAGTACCGCGGATTCGATCCGCACGCCGTCAAAGTAGGTGCCGTTCAACGAGCCGAGATCTTTGATCTCGAAAATGGTGCCGTGGCGCAGAAACTCCGAGTGCCTGCGCGAAACGGTGACGTCATCAAGGAAGATGTCCGCATTAGGGTGACGGCCGGAAGTAGTCACATCGGAATCCAGCAAGAAGCGAGCTCCCACGTTCGGTCCACGCCGCACCACGAGCAAAGCCGAACCCGAGGGCAGAGCGGAGATCGCTTCCTGCTCCTCTGCCGAGACGACGCCGTCCAAATTGGCGAGTTGGGCTTCGAACTCCGCGGTGAAATGACTCGTGGTCGTGGGGTCGTGAGGCACATCGTAATGTTGCGGATCCTGCTCTTCGGAGTCAACCATCGTGTCCCTTCCCTGGTGTCCCAGCGTATCCGATTCGTGGGGTAACTCTTTCCCGGAAATTCGGATGATCCGGCGTGCCTCGGCGAGGTAAGTCCCACCGGCCCACCAGTAGAGAAAGGCACCCCAGAGTGCGAAAGCCCACCCGAGCGCCCCCGTGACCGTCGCTGCAGACGGGAACGCCTGGCCCGCCATGAACAGCGGTAGCGCTAGGAGGAGGCAGAAGGTCGCCATTTTCCCGAGGTAGTGCACCGGGATCGGCCCGTAGCCGAAATTGGCCAACACGATGCCCAAAGCCAACAGCATGACATCACGGCCCACGATCGCGGCCAGCAGCCACCACGGGATGATCCCGCGAACGGCCAGGCCGATCAGCGTGGCGAAAATGAAGACCCGGTCGGCCGCGGGATCCAGCAGCTGCCCGAGCCGGGACACCTGACCGAGCTTGCGCGCGAGAACGCCGTCCAGGTAGTCGGTGCCACTGGAGAACACCAAGATGGCCAGCGCGAGCACATCCTGCTTCTCAAGCAAGAGCACGAGAAACACCGGTATAAGGGCGAGACGCACCACGCTCAGCACGTTCGGAATCGTGAAGATGCGCGAACTGACCTGATCCCTCATCTTCGCGTCCACAGAGGTTGAGTCTAATCACACCGTTCGTGAACAACGACGGGTGGTTTGCGTCTTCGTGACCTTGCGCCAACCGGTGCCAGGCCGGATGCTGGAGCCGGAGGTGGGCATGCTATTTGCAGATCGAGCGGATGCCGGACGCCAGCTTGCCGTTCACCTCGAACACCTCCGAGGTCGAGACCTGGTTGTGCTCGCGTTGCCGCGCGGCGGTGTGCCCGTCGCGTACGAGGTTGCGAGAGCTTTGGATGCGCCGCTCGATGTTGTCGTGATCAGAAAGCTCGGCGCTCCGTTCAACTCCGAGTTCGCCATCGGCGCGATAGGCGAGGGCGTGCGCGTGGTCGACGAGGCGGCGCTTCGCCAATTCGGCATCACCGAACGCCAATTGGCCGACATCGAAGCGCGGGAGCAGGCCGAACTGCAGCGACGCATCCAACGTTTTCGCGGTTCCCTCGGCAGCACCGCCGAGAGTGTCAACACCGAGAACCCGAACACCGGGCGCCTCGATCTCGCGGGCCGGGTCGGCGTGATTGTCGACGACGGAATCGCGACCGGGTCCACGGCGCTCGCCGCGTGCCGGGTGGTGCGGGCGCTCGGCGCGAGCGAGGTTGTGCTCGCCGTGCCGGTTGCTCCACCGGGCTGGACTGATCGGTTCGGCGAGGCCGCAGACGAGTATGTCTGTCTGCACACTCCGCGCGGATTCTTCGCCGTCGGGCAGTGGTACAACGACTTCACTCAAACCACTGACGACGAGGTCATCACGCTACTGGCCGCACGGTGACGCCAGTGGTAGGCCGAGAAAGGTGGCGTACGCAGCAGCAGCGCGGGCGAATCCGGTGGATTCCCCGGCGGTGAGCCGCTCGAACGGTTCCGAGCTGACCTCCACCGCGTCCGTACCCAGGGTGCGGTGCCAGGTTCCCACCACACGGCCTCGGGAGACGATCACCGGAAGGAACATGCCGTTGCCGCCGGGCACAATACGGTTCGAGTGTTCCGGTGGCAGCGCATCCGAGCGGTCCTGATAGCCGAGCAGAAACTCATCGAAGCCGGGCAGCAGGTGCACCGCCCCCTGTGAGGATGTACCCGGTGCCGCCCGAGCGCCGGCCGACAGGTAGTAGTCCGCTGCCCCGCTTCTCACCGCGATGAGCTCATCGCGGGCGGCGGCGAGCCCCCGCCTGGCATCCGCTACCGTCAATTTCGACCACCACACGAAGTCCCTGAGGGTGGCCGGTCCGTGGCCGCGAAAGTAGCCGACCGCGAACCTGCGGAGCGCCTCGTCCCGGGGCACCTCCTCTGTGGCCGGCGCCCACTCGTCGAGCAGGACCATCGCCTGCGCGCCGTGGGACGGCGGGCCCCAGCAGATCAGACCGAGCTGGGCTAGGTACCAAATAATGTGGTAACCGCGCTGACCGGAGGTCGCAATGCCGGCATGGGCGAGCACGGCAAGGAACTCGGTGCGGGTGGCCGCGCCGCCACCGGCCAGCTCGGTGCGGGTGAGATCGGCAGAACGGTCCAAAACGTCGTGGTCGAGGTCGAGTTGCCGCTGCCGGGCGGCCGCCGAGGCAAGCGTGCGAGGCGCGGTGAGTTGCAGCATCCAGCGCAAGTCCTGGGGCGCCACAAGGTGCAGGGTGCCCCGCATCGGCCAGGATCGCACCACCGCGCCGCGGGCGAGTTCGGCGAGCACCTGGGCCCGGGTGACGCCTGGAGTGCGCACGCCCAGCGCCCACAGGCCCTGCCCGAAATTCTGCGCCTGCAGTGCGAGCACATGTCGCACGATGTGGGCGACGCCGGTTCCTGCGTCGCCGGTGGGGGCGATGAGCTGACTGGCCAGGCGCAGCCGCAGCAGCTCGCGCTTCTCAATCTGGACCTTCATGCCGGAATACCCATCCATCCATCCAGTCAGTCAGTACAGAAACACCGGTAGCCAATCCCGGTTGTGCGCATGCACGAGCGCGAGGAACAGCACGAAATCGAAGATCAGGTGCACCGACACGACGTAGGTGAGCGACTTGGTGAGCTTGAACGTGTAACCCTGCAGCATCGCGAACGGAAAGGTCAGCAGCGGCCCCCAGCTCTCGTAGCCGATCTCCCAGAGGAACGAGGAGAAGATCACCGCCTGCAGGATGTTGGCTAGCCAGTCCGGAAAATGGCGCCGCAGCAGCGTGAACGTGGTGCAGACGAAGAATAACTCGTCCCAGATTCCTACCGAGTTCACACCGATGAAAAGCCGGACGAAAACACTCGGATCAGAGGCATCCGGCCAGTTCGAATACACCCCGGTGCTGATCAGGTAGAACGGCAGGATGAAATAGCCCAGCACCACCACACCGATGAGGTAGAGCTTCGCCACGGGCGGCCACCGACGCCCGGTCAGCACCGGGAAGCGCACCAGGTGATCGCGGTAGCCGAAACGCGAGATGACATACGGCACAACCACGGCAAGCGCGAGGGCGCCGCCCATCAGCAGCATGTGTCGGATGCTGAGGTCGGCGTTCAGCGGGACTGCACTGATAATAACCAGCCCGATGGCGATGAGGGCGGCATGGCGGGCAAACTCGCGGTCGACGACCAGTGCGCTGATCAGGCTCGCGGCAAGCACCGAGTAACCGGCCGCATCGAACTCGAACCCGAACAGCAGCACCGCTGAGCCAGAGAGCAGCACCGCCGGCAGCAGCTTCCAGCTGAGCGCCTTGCGAGGCGAAACTGTGGCGGTGGATGCCTGCGTCACCCTCCTAGTGTCGCCGGGGCCGCCGTGCAATACAACCGGCCCATCTCCATCCAGACCCGTTTCACGGAATTTCTGCCTTTGAGCCACATTGTGGCAGGCATCCTGAGTCTGGAAGTCACGAACTCCGTGAAACGGGCAGCACACTGCGGGTCATGCGACGGCCAGTTTCTCCACCGTTCGCAGATTGCGGGTGGTGACAAACGGTTTGTAACGCGGCTTGGCGAGCACCTTGGCGAAGGGGCTGTCGAGTGTGGATCCGCGCGGCACCTGCCAATACAGCACGCCGTCCCCCGGCGCGGTCACGTCGATGTTCTGGGTCAGGTTGTGCGCGGCGGCGAGCAGTTCCGCGGCAACGTTCTCGTCGGAGGCGAACACGACATACGGATGCTCGGTCTCATCCGCGCGGGTGAACGGATACGCCGCGACCAGGCGAGCCATCCGCTTCTGCGGCACGAGCACGATCCACGCGTCGTAACCGAACGACTCTCCCAAAGCTGATTCGATGCGGTGCTTCAGCTTCGCCAGGGCCACGGATGTCGTGCCCTCCGGAGCATCAAACACGACGTTCCCGCTCGCCAGCACCGTGCGCACCCCGGTGAACCCCTGCCGCGCAAACGTGGCGGCCAGCGGCGCGCTCTTCACGGTGATCCCGCCCACATTGACGCCGCGCAGCAGCGCGATCAGCCTTGTCGCTGAGGCGCGTTCCATGCGCTGATACTAGTGTGAAACGGGCTCGCCGAAGTTCAGCGGCGGGCCAGCATCCCGGCCACGAACGCCGCCTGACCGACGTGCTGCAGGTCGTCGGCGATTACGCTGACCAGCCGCACTCCGAGGGTGACCGGCGGGTCCCAACCGGTGTCGACGACGCGTTCGAAATCTGCATCGCTCAGCTCACGGATGAACTGCACCGTGCGGTCGTGCACCGCCTCGTGGTAACCGATGAGCAACTCGGCGGTGATCCCAGCGACCTGCGCGACCTCGTTCGTCGACTGGCCGAACCCCGTGACCTCGGCCGGGAACGGGAGCCCGAACCGTTCGAA
The DNA here is from genome assembly GCA_039924285.1 of Terrimesophilobacter sp. Lineage (GTDB taxonomy): Bacteria > Actinomycetota > Actinomycetes > Actinomycetales > Microbacteriaceae > Parafrigoribacterium. The sequence continues at coordinate 7,312 of JBDTBD010000125.1, forward strand.
CCAGCCGGAATCGGTCCACACCTGGTCGGTGTCCGCAATGTCAGCGACATGATCGTCCTGCACGCGCGTGAGGTGCCAGATCAACCATCCGATTGAGTTCGCGCCGTCGTCGACGCGAACAGAGAGGTCGTGCGGTGTCAATCCCCTGGCGACGCGGCGCACGGCGCCCCTGACTCGACTAAAGCCGTCGACGAGCAATTCTGTGCCTGCACTCATGCGCGGATCCTCCTTGTGCTTACCCTTATCTTCTCCCGGTTGCGTCCCTTGAAACGCTTAATGGCAACTGCTCGCCACTTCTGAGCGATAGCGTCTGCCGCCGCGCCCCCCTGTCGGTGGGGGCGTCGGTGCTGCAGGATCACACCATGGATCTTTCAGCGGCGAACCCGATCTCTCCCATGCTGGCCAAGGCGGTGTCTGCCGTTCCGGAGCAGGACAGCGTGCCGGGCGGGCTCGGCTACGAGCCCAAATGGGACGGCTTCCGCGCCATCGTGTACTTCGACGGCGAACGCACCGAGATCGGCAGCCGCGGCTCCAAAATGCTCACGCGCTACTTTCCAGAGCTGACGGAAGCGTTTGCCCGGTTGCTGCCCTCCCCGTGCGTACTCGACGGCGAGATCGTCGTTCGCACCGGAAAACCGGGTGCCGAGCGGCTGGATTGGGGGGCGCTGTCACAGCGCATCCACCCAGCCGACAGCCGCGTGCGCACGCTTGCCGTGGAAACTCCGGCCATATTCGTTGCCTTCGACCTGCTCGGCGTGGGCGACGACAGTTTTCTCGATGCCCCGTTCTCCATGCGGCGGGAGGCGCTCGAGGGACTGGTCGGGAAACTCCCGGATCCGATTCACCTAGCTCAGACCACGACGGATGTCGACCTCGCGCGAGCGTGGCTCGTCGAGTTCGAGGGCGCGGGCCTGGACGGAGTGGTGGCCAAGCCGCTGACCGCGGCGTACGCGCCGGGCAAGCGCGTCATGTTGAAGGTCAAGCACCACCGCACTGCCGACGTCGTGCTGCTTGGCTATCGGATGCACACGAGCGGCAGCGGAGTCGGCTCACTGTTGCTGGGCCTCTACGACGCCGACGGCGAGCTGCGCAACGTCGGCGGCGCATCCGCGTTCAGCGACAAACGCCGGCAGGAACTCGTCGACGAACTGGCGCCGCTCGTGCTGCGCGACGACAAGGGTGACATCGTCACCGGCGAGACCGACCGCAGCCGATTCTCCTCCGGGAAAGACGTCACTTTCGTGAAACTGGAACCCACCAGGGTGATTGAGGTGCGCTACGACCAAATGGAGAGGATGCGATTCAGGCACACTGTGCAGTTCGACCGCTGGCGTCCCGACCGGGATGCCCGCTCATGCACGTTCGATCAACTCGACCAGCCCGCCGCCTACGACCTGAGCCGGGTGCTCGGCTAGCTCCCGGAACAGCGACGCTAAGGCGGGCGCGGATCAGCTAGGCGACCGAGACCGCACCGACCAGGTTCCGTTCCATCAGGCCGCGTTCGCCCACCTGCTCGAATCCGCCTGGCTGCTCGAATCCGCCTGGCTGCTCGAATTCAACGCCGACCCACCCGCAACCCTCGCCGCGACAGGCGATCACCGTGACCGGTTCATCGCTGGCCGGCCAGAATGCCAGGCCGGCGTTCACGATCTCGTCACCACACTCTGGGCAGAAGATGATTTCCATGCCGCCAGCGTAAATCGGCCCACCGACATCGTCTCGACCGGAGTCGGCGCGGCGAGAATCGCCCAGCGAGGCTGAGGTGAATGAGCAGCGTCTTGCGGGAAGTGTTCAGTCCGGCGTGCGAGCCCGACTGGGCTGCACTCGCGGTGGCTCCCCCGGCATCTTCGGGTAATCGGGTGGGAACGGCAGTTCACCGAGCCCCGCGGCCAGGTCGCGCTCCCACCAACCGAACAGCGCGGCGATGGTGCCCGGATGCTCAGAGAACCGCGCCCACGGGTCGCCCTTCTGCTTCAGCCGCCCCGGTATCGTGCCGATGGTGAACGCGGTCGGATCGGCGTTTTCCAGTTCGGCCCACTCCAGCGGGGCCGACACCGGAGCGTGCGGAAGCGCCCGCGGGCTGTAGGCGCCGGCCATCGTGCGATCACGATTGGCCTGGTTGAAGTCGACGAAAATTCGCTTGCCGCGCTCCTCCTTCCACCAGGCGGTGGTGACCTTCCTGGGCATCCGGCGTTCGAGTTCCCGCGCGGCGGCGATGACGGCATGGCGCACATCCTGAAACTCTCGCGTCGGCTCGATCGGTGCGAACACGTGCAGGCCGCGATTTCCGGAGGTCTTGACGAACGCATCCAGACCCGCCTCGGCCAGCACTTTCCGCAACTCGAGGGCGGCCGGTATCGCGTCGTCGAAGTCGGTGCCGGGTTGCGGATCGAGGTCGATGCGCAGTTGGTCGGGGTTGTCCGAATTTTCCGCGCGCGACGGCCACGGGTGGAACACGACGGTGTTCATCTGTACCGCCCACACGGCCGTGGCGGGCTCGTCGATGACGAGCTGCGGATGAGATCGGGCACTCGGGTACACCACCGTCACCGAGCGCACGTACTCCGGCGCGCCCTTGGGCGGGTTCTTCGAGAAGAACTGTTCGCCGTCGATGCCCTCCGGGAACCGCTGCAGCGACACCGGCCGGTCCCCGTTGGCCGCCACGAACTCATCCCCCACCTCGACGATGTAGTGAGCGAGGTCGAGTTTGGTGATGCCGAGCTCCGGCCAGAGAACGCGGGTGGGGCTCGAAATCCGCACCTGACGTTCACCGTGCGGGCCGGGGACGGGAAGAATCACCGCTTCGTTTGCCATACGGACAACCTAGTCAGCAGGAACCGGCCGCGTCAGTCCCTCGCGAATCCACACCACGTGGTCGCGCGGAACCCGGCAACAGGCGGGAGCCACCGTCTCGTGCCATAGATTCGAAGGCATGAGTTCCGCCACCCTGTCGTCGCTCGCGGGACTCGGCTTCGGTCTTTCGCTGATCGTTGCGATTGGTGCCCAGAACGCGTTCGTGCTGCGCCAGGGCTTGCGCCGCGAGCACGTGCTGCCGGTCGTGGTGCTGTGCGCCGCGTCGGATGTGATCCTCATCGCAGTCGGAGTCGCGGGGCTCGGTTCGTTGCTGCAGGCCGCCCCCTGGCTGCTCACCGTGGTGAGGATCGCCGGGGCCGCGTTTCTGCTGGGTTATGCGGCGCTCGCGGTGCGTCGTGCGCTGACCCCTGGCGGCCTGGCAGCCTCACCGGAGGGCCCCCGAATCTCACTCAGGACGGCGCTCGTCGCCTGCACCGCCCTCACCTGGCTCAACCCGCACGTGTATCTGGACACGGTGCTCGTGCTCGGCTCGGTGGCCGGCACACACGGCCAAGACCGCTGGTGGTTCGGTCTCGGAGCCGCCACGGCGAGCATCCTCTGGTTCACCACGCTGGGGTTTGGGGCTCGCCTGCTGCGCCCCGTTTTCTCCCGTCCGGCATCATGGCGGGTTCTCGACGCTGTGATCGCCGCGGTGATGATCTCCATTGCCGTCGGGCTGCTTCTGGGCCTCGCGCGGTGAGCCAGTACGCCGACCGGTAATACCAGGGGCTACCCTGGGCTACCGGCGTGTGGCCGCCACTGCGACGGCAATCCCCTCCCGGTACGGCGTTGGGACCATACCGAACGTGGACTCGAACTTCGAGGAGTCGAAGACGTACGGGTTGGTGTTCTGGTAGCTCAGCTCGAGCGATTCCCGGGCGGCCGGTAGGACGATCGCGCCCATCCGCAGCACCGCCATCGACATCGTCGTGAAACGTGAGGCGCCGGCCAGCGCGAGGTAATCCTGGCCGGTGAGGGCGGGTGCCGTCGGCAGGTGCCAGGTATGCCCGGTCGGCCAGTGCGCGGTGCCGAGAATGGCGAGCGCCTGCCCGATGTCCGGCGTGTACGTCATCGAGTGCGGTTCGGTCGTATCCAGCAGCCAGGTTGGTTTCTTCCCCGCAGCGATCTTGTCTAGGGCCATGCTGTTGAAGACGCTCGTCTTGGCCCCCGGTCCGTAGAAGTCGGCGCTGCGTCCGATCGTGTAGTCAAGGCCGCGAGCGGCGGCTTCGGCCAGCATCCGCAGAAGGTCGGCACGAATCGCGCCTTTCCGGCTGGTGGGGTGGACCGGGGTCGCCTCCGTCATCGGTCCGTCGGTCTTTCCGTACGCATACACGTTGTCGAAATAGACCAGGCGGATGCCGCCGGCCAGGCAGGCGTCGATGGTTCCTCGCACGATGCGCGGCCAGTCCCGGCGCCACACTGCAGTGCGGTAGGGCAGGCCGACCGTCAGGTATGCGACGTCGGCGCCGACCAGCGCGCTACGGACTTCGCCCGACTCGCGCAGATCGGCGACGATCGAGCGGACTCCCGGTGACGTCGCCGCCGTGCGATTGACCGAGGCGACCGGATGCCCGGCAGCGAGCAGAGCCGCGCCGGTCTCACGGCCAATGACCCCGTTGCCGCCGAGGATGACGTGCGCGCTCATGCCGACGATCCCGTAGTCGCGTCCGCCGGAAGGAAGGTGGCCGCCGTCTCGTCTTGCTGCGCGAGACGGCGCAGGCCGGCGAGCAGGGCATCCCCCATTACCGAGCCGACGACCATCAGCTCCGTGATCGCGTCGGGACGCGACCGTGTCCCCAGCGCAGCAAGGTCGGCGCGCGCGACCGCGGAGGCCGCTTCGGCGTAGGCGGCAAGGTAGTCGGCGGACGGCTCAAAATCTATCGTCGCAAGCCCGTCGAGCGCTCGCGCGGCAAGCCCGAGCCCGGGGTTGTCGTCCGTCGTCCTCCAGCCGACGAATGCGGCGAGTTCGGCGATTCGCTGCCGTGCGGTCGCGCTCGCGTCGCGGGCACGGGCACCGCCGACCGCACCGAGCGCGTGCTGGGCTGCTTCGAAGGCGTAGGCGAGATTGTCCTGGTGGTCGTCGAGCACTGCGAGCACGCGTCTGGTCGCCGTGATGGACAACCCGCCGGTCTCGATCAGCGCGCGCACTAGCCGGATCCGTTGCACGTGGTCCTCGTCGTACGCGGTTTGGTTGCTGCCGGTGCGGTGTCCTTCTGGCACCAAGCCCTCGCGCACGTAGTACTTGACCGTCGACGACGTCACTCCGCTGCGCGAACTGACCGCAGATATTTTCATACGTGATAGTAGCACTACCGATAGTATCAGTACCAGCTGGGTAACAACCGTCTGCCCCGGCGCACGGGTGCCCGAGAATGGAACCATGACCCTTCCCTCTGCAGCCACCGTCGTCACCTATCCCGCCGGCGACGTGTCGGGCACCGCGACAGTGCTTCACGTCGAGGAGGTCGCCGGCGGGCTGACCGCGGTGCTGCTGGATGCCACACCGTGCCATCCGGTGGACGCCGCCTGGCCCGACCAGGGGCCGGACCTCGCCACACTGTCCTGGCCGGGCGGATCGAGCGCCGTCCGCGACTGCGTGGTCGGCGCCACCGACGGTGCAACGCTCTACCTGGGCGAGGACATCCCGGTGCGCAGCGGAAC
>JBDTBD010000126.1:0-9376 GCA_039924285.1 Terrimesophilobacter sp.
ATGTCAATGTCGCTGTCCTCCGTCGCGTCGCCGCGCGCGACCGATCCGAACAGCCGCGGATTACTCGCCCCATACCTGCGCATCACGGCATCTAGCTCGCCCCGATGCACATCAATGAGCTCGCGCAAAGCGAGACTCGACGGCGTGACGACGCTCATGAGTCCAGAGTAACGGCGAGCGCCCACATCGGAAGCTAAGTCTGAATCTGAAATGGCGGCGTTCTAACGTGTGCGTCAAAGGCAAGTACGCTACATTCATCAACTCGTGACCTGAACAAGGGATCGGCCCCAAGTGAGGAGTTTCACGCCTACGCGGTTTAGATATGGCCCGATGCGCCTTTCATTTCTCGGCGTGGCGCTGGGATCTGTGCTCTCCTTATGCGCATTTCTCAGTCTCGTCCTTCTCGACCAATTCCCGGAGACCGTTCGCAACAGCAGCCTTTTGGTTGTGTATGGAGTACTCGCTTTTGCGGCTTACGGGACCATTGCGGGACTCCTCGATGCCTGGATTATTTCAGTCGTTCGCCGCATCGGGGACGGCGGCGATGCGCGGCATGTCACCACGGCGATAACTGCACTCGTCCTGTTTGCGCTCAACAGTGCTGGGCTCATCTTCGGCGTCGGGTCCGGCGACCCACCGGTGGTTCTTGTGTCTTCCGGTTTCGGACTCATCTGGGCATTGGCGATTTCGGTGTTCGGCTCGGCGCGAACTGACCGGGGTGCTAAACGGCGAAGCTGAACACAAGTTGGGAGGTGGGACGTCCAGACGCCTGAACCCGCTCACCCCTGAATCACCCCGAGGGTGCACTACATGGTCCCGGAGGACCTCCGGAACCCCAAAGAATCGGGGGAGCCGGGTCCCTCATAACGTTCGGGACGAAGAGGTCGCAGGTTCAAATCCTGTTACCCCGACACACGCAGATAGACAGGAACCGGCTCTCGGCATCCCGAGGGCCGGCACCGGCTGGCCCACTGAACCCGTCAAAGGGAAGCGGGAGTCGATCAGGTGAAGTCGGAGTCCGGCGCCGAGTCGTAACTGAAGTCGATCCGCGGCTTCCGGCCGTTATTGAGCACTCCGTCGCTCTCCTCCAGGTAGCACGCACCGCAGAGGGACTCGTACGACACCTCCGCGACGTCCCTGGCGCTGTGCCGTCCTGACGAGGTGTCGATGGCCACCTGGTCGCCGGAGAACACGAACTGGCCGCCGACCTTCCTCGCGTTGAACACCGCCTTCCGTCCGCACCGGCAAATGGTCTTCAGCTCCTCAAGCGAGTGCGCGATCTCCAACAACCGACGGCTCCCAGGGAACGCGACAGTCTGGAAATCGGTGCGGATGCCGTAGGCGAGCACCGGCACGTTTTCCTGGATGGCGATCCGCAGCAGGTCATCGACCTGAGACTCGGTGAGGAACTGCGCCTCGTCCACGAGCAGGCAGCTCACCGGAACACCCGTCTCGCGCAGCACCCGCGCCCGCTGGGCGGCGAACTCGGCATAGGCGTCCGCGCCCGGCGCGAGCACGAAGTCCGCGCGCCGAGTCACGCCGAGGCGCGACACGATCGTTGCGTCACCCTTCGTATCGACCTGCGGCTTCGCCAGCAACACCTGCTGACCGCGTTCCTCGTAGTTGAACGCTGCCTGCAGCATCGCGGTGCTCTTGCCACTGTTCATAGCCCCGTAGCGGAAGTAAAGTTTGGCCACTAGTGCAGGTATCCGTCCTCGGCAGCACGGCGAATGAGGTCCGCCTTCTTGCTGGCCGGTCGATTCGCTTTCGCGTACTTTTCCCGCACGCGTCTCAGGTAGGTTTTCGCGGTCTCGTATTGCACGTTCATGCGTTCGGCGACATCGTTTGTGCTGAGGCCGGACACGTACAGCTTAAGCGCATCGATCTCGCCATGACTGAGCTTGGGACGCGACTGATTCGTCGCTCCGATCGGCAGTGGACGCCAGTCCTTCTGTAGTTCTTCGCCATGATCGACCCCCATGATGCGGCGGGCGGTGTCCATCACCTCGCGCATCGGCAGCGTCTTGGCGAGGAACGCTGCCGCGCCGGCGGCCAGAGCGCGGTCGCGGGCTTCACGCGTGTCCAGGCTGCTGATCACGATGACCTTCGCACCGGCGGCGCGGCAGGTGCGTACGCGCGCTTCGATGGAGATCGTCTCTTGCAACTGGAAGTCGATGAAGACAAGATCGGTTGGGAAGTTGTCGCTGTGCACCAACTCCAGCCAGGTCCTCGCACTGAGCACGAGGTCGAAGTCAGGCGCGTTCGCGAAGATCCAGCTGCTAATCGTGTCGAGCAAGACTTCATGGTCGTCAAGCAGGGCGAGTCTCACCCGGCGCGGCCGCCGTTCGACGGTCGGGTCAGTGGAGCTCATACGAAAACCCTATCTCTGTGGTGGGCTGCAGACTTTCGACCCTGACCTGCTCGAACGACACCCGCATGATCGCCAAGTACGGTGCGACCAGCAATCGGGCGCTTCGCCTGGTCGCAGCGAAGTCAGCGGTGAACCTGACCCGGGCGCGCTCGCCGTCGGCGTCGATCCGGAACCGGATGCTGTCTCGGTCGAATCCGGAGTCCTCGCTCAGAGCGCCGAGCAAGGCGCGGATGACGGTGCGTTGCTCCCGCGTCATTCGCGACGCCAGGCGCGAGTCATCCGACACCCAACCTGCGCCGGAACCGGGCGACGCCTCGCCGTCAATGAGTGCCTCAAGCCAAGTGCGGTCGGCCTCAGTGACCATCACACGGCGGATGGAATCGGCGATCTCACGGGCACGCCTCCGGTCGACGTCGGTGACTGTATCCTTGGCCAGGATGTCACTGAAGTACGGAAGCACGTCCCTGCCGAGAATTGTGACCCTGTCCTGTTGTACCGACCGGGCGATTCCTTCCCTGAACTGATCGACCATGGTGGCGCCCGCCCGTCTGGTCTGTCTGCGCCACTGTTCCAACGAGCCCACGATGGTGTCCGCGTAGGCCACCGATGCGTAACACAGCGCCAGCATCGGAGCCATGACCACCAGAACATCGGCAGCAGGCGGCGTAGGGGCAGCGGGGTTGGCCGATTGCAGCAGAGCGAGGAACCCGAGAAATAGCGCCGAGACGGTTCCCCACGCCGCGAGTTCTTTCGCGGGGCGATACGGGCTCAGGGCCAGCACGAGCAGCCCAAACGACACTGGCCACCAATCGTCCCGAATGAACGTATCGGTGCTCCACGAGCCCGCAGCCGAGCTGACGACGGCAACCCAGACGAGGCAGTGCACCAGCACGTGGGTGCGTCTTCGGAACGGTGCTCGGCGAGCACTTGTCGCCACGACAACGAGTACGCAGGCCGCGGCGAGCACCAGAAGGGATAACACCGACAGAACCGGCAAAGTTATCTCCGCGGTCGAGAGCGCAGTGCGGGTGAGGGCATACCCGAGTGCACCACCGGCTAGCAGGATCGTGAGCGGCCACGCGCCGAGGGATGCGGACGGGTCGAGTTGTTGCCTGGTGCGCTCGTGATCTTTCACGACTGCTCCCCCACGGCGTTGCCCCCCGACACCTTCTGCAACTGCGAAAACGGCACCCGGATCACGATTGACGTCCCACGCCCTACCGTGGAGAAGACCTTGACGGAGCCGCCGACCTCGTCAATCCGGCGATCCACCGAGCCGCGCAATCCGAATCGGTCCGGCGCGACACCGTCGGTATCGAAGCCTCGTCCGGTATCCACCACCATCACTGACACGTCCTCTCGCGAGGCGAACACCGCGACCTCCGCGTGCGAGGTGCCGGAGTGTTTGAGCACGTTCACCAAGCATTGCTTGACCGCGAGCCCGAGGGTGCGTCCGTCGTTGCGATTCAACCGGCCGAGGCAGGCAGGGTCACCGGTCACGTCAATTTCGAGGCCGAGCAGACGGCATTCCTGCACTGCGTCGAACATGGCACTGCGCCGCCAGCTGTCGCGGTCCCCCTCGTCATCTGTCGGGTGCTCGCTGAGCCACTCCTCACCGACCAGGATCTCCAAATCCCGGCCGATTTGGCTCCTCAACTCCGCGGGAAGAGCGCTCGTCGAGGCGGCGATGGCTGCCAGGTGGCTGAGAATGGTGTCGTGAATCAGCGCCGCAGCCTTGAGCTCGACCCGGTACCGCAGTGCGGCCAGATGCTCGTCCCGCGCCGCGCGGTGAAGCCTCGGCGGTGTGCGCTGCAACCAGCGGTGCGTCATCCTGGTGAAGATGAGCACCGCGACGGTGATCACAAACACGACAGCGGTGGTGGGCTCGAGCCAGAATCCGTGCCCGGTTTGCACACCCGCGAAGGCGCTGGACAGCTCTCCGACGAGCAATCCGGCGAACGCCCAGGTGATTCCGTACAGCAACCCCACCCCGGGACCACCCACCATCACCAACGCGATCTGAAGGAGGGACATTGACAGCACGTCGTCGTGCGACACGGGGTCCATCTGGGAGAAGAAGGTGCTCGTGTACCAGTAGGTGCTGGCTCCGCCAACCAACAGGTAGCTCACGGAGAAGAACAAGGTGGTGGTACGGCTGTTGATGAAGAGGACAGCCAACATCGGAAGAAGGGACAGCGCTGCCGGCCACAGGATCAGCCCCGAATATTCTGTCTGGAACACGACCACCGTGGCAAGTGCGATGCAAAGACAGGTGAGCGCAATCGCATGGGCTGCCCGGGCGAAGGAACGACTGCTTGCCGACGCGATGAGGTGCGTCGGCAGGCCAATCGACACGGTAGTCCTTCCCGCCAGTTCTTGTGGAGGGTAAATTCGAGTATCTCACGCATCTATGCCGGGTTGTACCCCGCTTTCGCGGCTAGTCAGATTGACTCAATGCCGTAGCCCGCGCCGAGGCGCTAAACGATGGAAAGGGTCTTCTCGATCGCCTTGATCGTCTTCGCAGCCAATTGCGGCTTGCCTGCGAGTTTCGTTCCGTAACTGGGCACCATCTTCTTGATCGTCGGCGCCCAGGCGTCGAGGCGGTCGGGAAAACACCGCTCGATGACGCCAAGCATGATGGGCACCGCCGTCGACGCGCCGGGTGAGGCGCCGAGCAGTCCGGCGATGCTGCCGTCCGACGAGGCAACCACTTCGGTGCCGAACTGCAGTACGCCGCCGCGCTTCTTGTCGGGCTTGATCACCTGTACGCGCTGGCCTGCGGTGATCTGATACCAGTCCTTGGGGTCGGCGTCAGGCACGAATTCCTTCAGCGCAGAGAACCGGCCGGCGCGGGTGGACAACACCTGTGTCACGAGGTACCACACGAGGTCGAGGTTGTCTTTGGCTACGGCGAGCATTGGCACCAGGTTGCGTCCGGTGACCGAACCGGGCAGGTCGAACCAGGAGCCGGTCTTCAGGAACTTGAAATTGAGGCCGGCATAGGGGCCGAACATCAGGCTGGTCTTGCCATCGACGACACGGGCATCCAGGTGCGGCACGGACATGGGCGGAGAACCGACGGCTGCCTTGCCGTACACCTTTGCGTGGTGGCGCAAGACGATGTCCGGCTTGTCGGTGCGGAGGAACCTGCCGCTGATCGGAAATCCGCCGTAGCCTTTCGCTTCGTCGATCCCCGACTTCTGCAGCAGCTTGAGCGCGCCGCCGCCCGCACCGACGAAGACGTACTTCGCATATGCCGTGAACGGCGTCCCGCCGACGACGTGGCGCACGCGGATGCGCCACAGGCCGTCTTTCTGCTGTTTTAGCCCGGTGACGCGCTGCTCCAACCCGAGTTTCACGCCATTATCGGTGAGGTAGTCGACCAGGCAATGGGTGAGAGCCCCGAAGTCCACGTCGGTGCCCACCGTGATACGGGTTGCGGCGAAAACCTGGTCCTTCTGGCGACCGGGCAATAGCAGGGGCGCCCAGGAACGGATCACCTTCGGGTCGTCGCTGAATTCCATCCCCCGGAACAGCGGGTGGTCTTTGAGTGCTTCGTAGCGTCGCCGCAGGAAGTTCACGTTGTCTTCGCCCCACACGAAACTCATGTGCGGCACGGGGTTGATGAAGGCCTTCGGGTTGGGGATCGCACCCTGGCCGACCAGGTAGGACCAGAACTGGCGCGAGACCTGGAATTGCTCGTTGACTTTGACGGCTTTGGTGATGTCCATCGTGCCGTCTTCGGCATCCGAGGTGTAGTTGAGTTCGAGAAGCCCGGAGTGCCCGGTGCCTGAGTTGTTCCACGCGTTGGAACTCTCCAGCGCCACGTCGCTGAGCGACTCGAAGATGCGGATGCTCCAGTCGGGCTCGAGTTGCTTGAGGAGGGCGCCAAGGGTGGCGCTCATAATTCCGCCGCCAATCAGGGCAACGTCGAGTGGGGAAGACTGAGAACTCACGACCCCAGTTTAGTCGCCAGCCCACGCACGCTCCGGCAGCCCGCGGACCATGTGTCCGGAACGGCTAACGCGCGGCGCACATCAGTTCGGCGGCGGCGAGCTCGGCGATCTGCACGGCGTTGAGCGCCGCTCCTTTACGCAGGTTGTCGTTGCAGATGAACAGCGCCAGCCCACGGTCGTCCGGCACGCCCTCATCCTGGCGGATGCGGCCAACGTAGCTTGGGTCAGTGCCGGCCGCCTCAAGAGGGGTGGGCACGTCGGACAATTGCACGCCGGGAGCATCCGCGAGCAGTTCCTTCGCCCGCGCCGCGGTCAGCGGGGCGGCAAACTCGGCGTTGATCGACAGGGAATGGCCGGTGAACACCGGCACGCGCACGCACGTGCCGCTGACCAGCAGCTGCGGCAGCGAGAGGATCTTGCGGCTCTCGTTACGCAGCTTCTTCTCCTCATCCGTCTCGCCGAGCCCGTCGTCGACCAGCGCCCCGGCCATCGGCACCACGTCGAACGCGATCGTACGTGGAAACTTCTGCGCCGCCGGGAACACGACGGATGCACCGTCGTGCACCAGGGTGATCGTGTCCTGTTCGATGGCCGCCTTTGCCTGCGCCAGCAACTCGTCACCGCCTGCCAGTCCGGCGCCGGACACCGCCTGATAGGTGCTCACGATCAGCCGTTCCAGGCCCGCCTCGTCGTGAAGCACCTTGAGCACCGGCATCGCCGCCATCGTCGTGCAGTTCGGATTGGCGATGATGCCCTTGCGCGCCAGACCGATCGCCTCCGGGTTCACCTCGCTGACGACCAGCGGAACATCCGGATCCATTCGGAACGCCGACGAGTTGTCGATGACAAGCACCCCAGCGGCCGCGAAGCGAGGCGCCTGGATGCGTGAAGTGCTCGCGCCGGCCGAGAAGATCGCGATATCGAGCCCGGTCGGATCGGCGGTCGCGGCGTCTTCCACCACGAGGGGTTCGCCCTTCCAAGGCAACGTCGTGCCAGCGGACCGGGCGGACGCGAAAAAGCGGACGCTCGCGACGGGGAAGTTGCGCTCGATCAGCAGGCGACGCACCACGGCGCCCACCTGCCCGGTCGCGCCGACCACGCCGATGTTCACGCCGTGCCCTGAGCCTGTCGCTTGCCCTGAGCCTGTCGCAGGGAACGTCATCGTCCGGTCCCCCCATACACGACGGCCTCGTCGTCGCCGTCCAGCCCGAACGCGTGGTGCACGGCCCGCACCGCGTCGTTGACGGTGTCAGCCCTGGTGACCACCGAGATCCGGATCTCACTGGTCGAGATCATCTCGATGTTGATGCCCGCCTCGTACAGTGCGGTGAACAGCTTCGCGGATACCCCCGAGTTGGTGCGCATGCCGGCGCCGACCACGGCAAGCTTGCCGATCTGGTCGTCGTACTGCAGCGCGTCAAAACCGATGTCCGCCTTGCGGGCGGTCAGCGCCTGCAACACCTTCGCGCCGTCCGACATGGGGAGGGTGAACGAAATGTCGGTGAGACCGGTCTCGGCCCCGGATACGTTTTGCACGATCATGTCGATGTTCGACTCTGTCGCAGCGACGATCGTGAAAATCTGACCGGCCTTGCCCGGGACGTCTGGCACGCCGACGACGGTGATCTTCGCCTCGCCCATATCCACGGCGAGGCCGGTGATGATTGCCTCTTCCACGTTGTCTCCCTCCTTGCGATTGACGACCAGGGTGCCCTCATTGTTGTTGAACGAGGACCGCACGTGGATCGTCACACCCTGACGGCGCGCATATTCCACTGCGCGAATATACAAAACCTTGGCGCCGGCTGCCGCGAGTTCCAGCATTTCTTCCGTCGAAATCGTGTCGATCTTGCGTGCGCTGTGCACAACCCGCGGATCCGCGGTGAAGACGCCGTCGACATCCGTGAAGATTTCGCAGACGGAAGCGCCGAGGGCAGCGGCCAGTGCGACCGCGGTGGTGTCCGACCCCCCACGGCCGAGGGTCGTGATGTCGCCGGTGCCGCGGTTGAATCCCTGGAAACCCGCGACGATAGCGATGGCCCCGGCATCCAGAGCCTGCCGCACCCGCGCCGGGTTCACGTCGACGATCCGGGCGCTGCCGTGTCGGGCATCGGTGATCATGCCCGCCTGGCTGCCCGTGTAGGAGCGGGCTTCGTGCCCCATTGCCTTGATCGCCATGGCGAGCAGTGCCATGGAAATTCGCTCGCCGGCGGTAAGCAGCATGTCGAGTTCACGGCCGGCAGGCAGGGGCGCTACCTCTTTGGCGAGATCGACGAGCTCATCGGTCGTGTCGCCCATGGCGGAGACCACCACGACGACCTCGTTGCCTGCCTTGCGCGTCTCGACGATGCGCTTGGCGACGCGTTTGATGCTTTCCGCATCGGCAACGGAGGAGCCACCGTACTTCTGTACGATCAATGGCACGAAAGATCTCCCAAAAAATGGTCCAGCTGGGGAAGCTCTGATTCTACCGGTCTGCTGTGGTCGGACTTCCCGTGTGACGTGGGGGCGGTTAGTTCTCGACCAAGCGGCGGCCCTCGAAGGCCCGCCCGAGCGTCACCTCGTCGGCGTACTCGAGGTCGCCGCCGACCGGCAGGCCGGAAGCGAGCCGTGTCACGCGCAGTTCCATGTGCTGCAGCAATCGGGAGAGATACGTCGCCGTCGCTTCACCCTCGAGGTTGGGGTCTGTAGCGATGATGACCTCGGTGACGGTGCCGTCCGCCAGGCGCTGCAGCAGCTGGCGGATGCGCAGGTTATCCGGCCCGATACCGTCGATCGGTGAGATCGCACCGCCGAGCACATGGTACAACCCCCGGAATTCTCGCGTGCGTTCGACGGCGACGACGTCTTTGGCCTCTTCGACCACGCAGATGGTGGCCGGTGACCGACGCGGGTCCCGGCAGATGCTGCAGGTGGCTTCCTCGGTCACGTTGCCGCAAACATCGCAAAAGCGCACCTTGTCACGGACCTCCATGAGGATCTCGGCGAGGTGGGTCACGTCGAACGACTCGGTCTGCAGAATGTGGAAGGCGATGCGCTGGGCAGATTT
>JBDTBD010000127.1:0-5852 GCA_039924285.1 Terrimesophilobacter sp.
GCGTCGGCGATGCCGACCACGTTGCGGGCGTACTCGATCACCATGCACTGCAGGCCAAGGCACAGTCCGAGCACGGGGATCGCGTTCTCCCGGCAGAACTTCAACGCGCCGACCTTGCCCTCGATGCCGCGAATACCGAAGCCGCCTGGCACGCAGATGCCGTCCAGGTGGGAGAGCAGCCGCGCCGCGCCCTCAGGGGTGGCGCACTCGTCGGAGGGGATCCAGTGGATCTTTACGCTGGTCTGCTGCGCAAACCCGCCGGCACGCAGCGCCTCGGTGACGGAGAGGTAGGCATCCGGCAGATTGATGTACTTGCCGACCAGACCGATCTGCACCTCGTATTTGGGGTCGTGCACGGCATCCAGCAACTCGCGCCAGCCGGTCCAGTCGACCTCCTCGACGTCCAGACCGAAATGCTCGATGATGTAACCGTCCAGCCCCTGGTCATGAAGCATCGTCGGGATGTCGTAGATGCTGGGCACGTCGACGGCGTTGACGACAGCCTCCCGGTCTACATCGCACATCAGCGCGACCTTCTTGGTCATCGACTCCGGAACCTCGCGGTCGCTGCGCAGCACGATCGCATCCGGCTGGATGCCGATGGACCGCAGGGCCGCGACCGAGTGCTGCGTCGGCTTGGTCTTCTGCTCGCCTGCGGCGTTCAGGTAGGGCACGAGCGACACGTGCACGAAGAAGCAGTTGGCGCGGCCGATCTCGTGGCGCACCTGGCGAGCGGCCTCGAGGAACGGCAGTCCCTCGATGTCGCCGACGGTGCCGCCGATCTCGGTGATGATGACATCCGGCAGCGGCTCGCCGGTGCTCACCGGTTCGGTGGCCTGCAACCGCATCCGTCGTTTGATCTCATCGGTGATGTGCGGGATGACCTGCACCGTGTCGCCGAGGTATTCGCCGCGGCGCTCTTTGGCGATCACGGTGGAGTAGATCTGGCCGGTGGTGACGTTGGCGGCCTGGTTCAGATTGATGTCCAGGAAGCGTTCGTAGTGGCCGATGTCCAGGTCGGTCTCGGCGCCGTCATCGGTGACGAACACCTCGCCGTGCTGGAACGGGTTCATCGTGCCAGGGTCGACGTTGAGGTAGGGGTCGAGTTTCTGCATGACTACGCGCAGGCCGCGTGCCGTCAGAAGATTTCCGAGACTGGCAGCTGTGAGCCCTTTTCCAAGGCTCGAAACAACTCCCCCAGTGACGAAAATGTGCTTGGTCGTTTCCGCAATATGTTTGATCACCACGGGGTTTTAGCTTATCACCGCCTCGCTCCGACTCCGCCGGAACGAATCGCTGCGCTCAGGTGCGTCTTGTGCACCTTCCCACGCCCCGGGAACAACAACAACCTGCGAGTGAGCGTGCCTGTGCATAACGCAAGGCAGGGATGTCGCCGAGAGTGCATCCTTCCGGCATGAATTCACGCATTCCGCTGCCACAGCACCTCAGCGCCACACCGTTTACCTTTCAGCAGGGCATGGATGCTGGGCTTGGACGCAACAGGCTCCGCAGCGCCGACCTCCAGCGGCCTTATCGCGGTATCCGCACGCCCACAATAGGAGAACTCGCCCTTCTCGAGCGGGCGATCGCGTACCAGCAGAAGATGCCACCGCACGCTCACTTCTGCGGCATCACGGCCGCAGTTCTTCTGGGCATGCCATTGCCGTCGCGACACGAACGCTCCCTGGTGCTGCACGTAGCGGTGCCGCCGCCGCATCGGGCCCCGGTCGGGCGCGGCATCCGCGGTCACACCCTCAGTGTCGCCCCTGCCGACGTCGGCCTGTGGCGGGAAGTGCGGATGTGCTCCCCCGAGCGCACCTGGTGCCAGCTCGGGGCGCTACTCACCCTCGCCGACCTGGTGGCCGCGGGCGACTACCTCATCCACGCGGACCGAAACCTGCCCGCCCTCACCACTGGACAACGCATTACGGATGCCGTAGGGCAGTACCCCGGCCGCCGCGGGAGACGCCGGCTGCGAGCGGCATTGGGACTTCTCGACGCCGCATCCGAGTCGCCGCAGGAGTCCCGGCTGCGCGTGCTCATCCTGCTCGGCGGAATTTCGGGCGTCGTCGCCAACCTGCCGATCACCACCTCCGGCGGGTATCACTACCGCGCCGACCTCGCCTTCCCCTACCGCAAGGTGATCGTCGAGTATCAGAGCGGGTTCCACGACTCCCCGGCGGCCTTCCGCGCCGACATGACCCGCGTCTCCCGCCTCGAGGCCGATGGCTGGCGCGTGATCCTGGTCAACAAGGACGACCTGGACAACCCCGCGGAGCTGTTGCAGCGCATCCGGCAGGTACTGTCCACACGCTGACTCGCATGCTGTGCACCTTCCCAAGCCCCGGGAACAACAACTACCTGCGAGTGAGCGTGCCTGTGCGCCCTCAGGTGGTGAGGGTGCGCGCGGTGTCGAGGAGCTCGCGGGCGTGGGCCAGTCCGCTGGCCGAGTCCGGCAGTCCGGAGAGCAGCCTAGCCATCTCGGCGATGCGCTCGTCCCCACCCAGTTGCTGCACGCTGCTGGCGGTGACTTCCCCCGAGCTGTCCTTGACCACGCGCAGGTGGTTGGTGGCGAACGCGGCGACCTGGGCGAGGTGGGTGACCACGATGACCTGTGCCGTGGTTGCCAACCGGGCCAGACGACGGCCGACCTCGATGGCGGATGCGCCGCCGACGCCGGCATCCACCTCGTCGAACACGAAGGTGGGCACCGGGTCGCTACCAGCGATGACAACCTCGATGGCGAGCATGACACGGGACAGCTCGCCGCCGGATGCGCCACGGGCCAGCGGCCGCGGCTCCGCGCCGCCGTGCGGCTGCAGCAGGATCGTTACCAGGTCTTTGCCGGACTGGCCGTAGTCGTCCGCCTCGGATATCTGCACTGACAGCAGGGCATCCGGCATCGCCAGCGCCGACAATTCAGCGCTGACCTGGACCGCGAGCTGAGCGCCGTGCAAGGTGCGCAGCCTGGTGAGCTCGCCGGCGAGGCGGGCGACCAGGACGCCGTGCTCCTGGGCCTCGGTGCGCAACTGCTCGATTCGGTCGGTGTCGTTGTCCAGCTCGAGCAGTCGGTCGCTGCCGGTGTCGAGGTGGTCGATGGTGTCGTCAAGAGTCGGCCCGTATTTGCGCACGAGGGCGCCCAGTTCCGCGCGCCGCTCCTGCACCGCTTCGAGGTCGCGGCCGCCGTCGACGTCCAGTTCGCTCAGGTAGCTGGACAGTCGCCCTGCGATGTCGGAGGCGAGGATGGTGGTTTCGGCGAGCGCGCCGGCGATGTCGGCCAGTGCAGGGTCGTGTTCCGCGGCCCTGTCCAATTGCCGTTTCGCGCCATCGAGCAATCCGAGCACGTCGAACGCTCCGTCGGTCGCTTCGGCGGAGAGGGATTCCCGCGCCGTCGCGGCGGCAAGCCGGAGGTCTTCCAGGTTGCCCAACCGCTCGGCCTGTTCTGCCAGTTCGGTGTCTTCGCCGCGACGGGGTGCTGCCGCTTCGATTTCCGCCATCGCGGCGCGCAGTTCCTCCGCCTCGCGAGCGCGCTGATCGCTGGCGGACACCAGGGCGTCCAGTTCGCTCGCTGCGGCGGTCCACCGCTGCAGTGCGGCGCGGTAGTCGTTCAGCACCGCGGCCAGCTCCGGTCCGGCGAACCGGTCCAGCGCATCCCGTTGCGCGCCGGCCGAACGAAGTCGCACCTGATCGGACTGGCCGTGCACAACAACGAGGTGTTCGCCAAGTTCGGCGAGCACTCCTACCGGAGCGCTGCGGCCGCCGACGATGGCACGACTGCGACCGTCCGGTGAGATGGTGCGACCGAGGATCAGCGCCGCCGTGTGACCGCCGGCGATCGGGTCGAGCTCCCCGCCGGCATCCTGCACCCTCGTGGCCACGATCCCGTCGGCCTCGACCTGCCACTGTCCCTCGACAGCCACGGAGCCGCTGCCGGCCCGCAGCACCGAGCTGTCAGCGCGGTCGCCGAGCAGCAGTCCGAGCGCGGTGACCACCATGGTCTTGCCCGCTCCGGTCTCGCCGGTCACGGCGGTGAATCCCGGCCCGAGCGGCAGCGTGGCCTCGGCGATGACACCGAGGTTGCGGATCGAGATTTCTTCGATCACGCGTCAGCGGTCTCATCGTCGACGGGGCCGCGCCATCCGTTGACCGGTAACGCGAACTTGCGCACCAGGCGCTCGGAGAACGGGCCGGGGTGCAGTCTGGCCAGCCGAACCGGCACCGGCGAGCGGCGGACGATCACTCGGGCGCCGCGCGGCAGTTCGTGGGTGCGACGGCCGTCGCACCAGAGCACGCCGGTGCCCTGGGTGCGGTCGAGCACTTCGACGGCGAACACCGATTGGGGGCCGACCACCAGGGCGCGGCTGAACAATGCGTGCGCGCTGAGCGGTATCAACAGCATCGCGTCCACCGCCGGCCAGACGATCGGCCCGCCGGCGGAGAACGAGTATGCGGTGGATCCGGTGGGCGTGGACATCACGACGCCGTCGCAGCCGAAGGAGGACACCGGGCGTCCGTCCACCTCGATCACGACCTCGAGCATCCGCTCCCGCGACGCCTTCTCCACTGTGGCTTCGTTCAGCGCCCAGGTTTCGTAGACCACTTCGGAGTCGACCTTGACCCGCACCGACAGGGTCATCCGCTCCTCGACCTGGTAATCGCGGGCCAACGCCCGTTTCACGCTGTCCGCGAGATCGTCGCGCTCGGTTTCGGCAAGGAACCCGACATGGCCGAGGTTGACACCGAGCAGCGGGGCTGATGATCCGCGGGCCAGTTCCGCCGCACGAAGGATCGTCCCGTCTCCGCCGAGCACGATGACCAGTTCCACGTCGTGCACTCCGACGTCGACACCGAACGTGGCGATGGAGGTGAGATCAGGCGCCTGCACCAGAATCGCGGCGCGCTCGTCCACCTGCACGACCGGGGTGACCCCTTCTGCGAGCAGTTGGCGGCACACTTCCTCCGCGGCGTTGACGGAGGACTGCCGCCCGGTGTGGGAGACAACCAGGATGTGTCGCGTGGGCTGCTTCACGATCGCTCCTTCAGTCTCGACGGAATCCCGCACAGGAATGCACGCGGTCTCTCCATTGTGTCGGATTGCTGCCGTGCGTGGCGTTCAACCAGACCAGATATTCGTGGTTCCCCTTGGTGCCGACCAGTGGCGACGGCACGATGCCAGCAGTGGGCAACCCCAGATCCCATGCCGCCCACAGCACATCGTTGACCGCTTCTTCGCGCAGCGCCGGGTCCCTCACGACACCTTCGCGGATGCCGGTGCGGCCCACTTCGAATTGCGGTTTGACCAGCACGATGTAGTCAGCGCCGATGCCGATGGTGGCCACGACGGCGGGCAGCACCGTGCGCAGCGAGATGAACGAGAGGTCGGCGACGACCAGGTCCGGGACCTCGGTGATACCGGCGGCGTCCGCGAGGCTGGACGCCGTGATGGCGCGCGCATTGAACCCTTCGATGACACTCACCCGCGGTTCCGCCGCGACGACAGGCGACAACTGCCCATGACCGACGTCGAGGGAGATGACGGCTCGGGCGTCACGCTCCAGCAGCACCTGGGTGAAACCTCCGGTAGACGCGCCGACGTCGAGCGCGAGGCGCCCGGACACGCCCACGGGAAAGGCCTCCAGGGCGGCGATGAGTTTATGGGCGGCCCGGCTCACATAGTGGTCGGCTGTGACGATCGCAACCGTCTGGTCGCCCCGCACCTTCAGGGAGGCCTTGCCGGCGACGACTCCGTCCACCGTCACGGCGCCATCGGCGACGAGCCGGGCGGCGTGAGTGCGGGATCGGGCCAGACCTCTGCCCGCGAGGGCGGCATCCAGGCGCAGTGGCGCGTCCGG
>JBDTBD010000128.1:0-9893 GCA_039924285.1 Terrimesophilobacter sp.
GTCAGCGGCGCAGGCCGAGGCGCTCGATCAGCGAACGGTAACGCTCGATGTCGATGTCCTGCAGGTATCCCAGCAGCCGACGACGCTGCCCGACCAGCAGCAGCAGACCACGACGTGAGTGGTGGTCATGCTTGTGCTCTTTCAGGTGCTCGGTCAGATCTTTAATGCGACGCGTCAGCATCGCGACCTGAACCTCCGGGGAACCGGTATCGCCTGGGTGGGTTGCGTATTCTTCGATGATCGCCTTCTTGACGTCTGCTTCTAAAGCCATAGATTCGATCCCCTCTCTTCTTGTTGCGCGGTGCCCGTGGCTGAATGCCCGAGCTCTCTTTATCCGCGGCCGCTTCACGGCAACCCGACGAGTTTAGCATCAGCAGCAGAAGGTCCCGCGACGCCCGAGCGGGTCGACCTCGAGCCACGCTGCTACGGCGCCGAGGTGAAACTGTAGATATCCGAGTTGCCGAATGCCGTCATCGGCGCCTGGCATGGCACTGGGGCCGACATGGCCACACCGTCCGCCAGCGCCTGCCGGTAGGCATCCACCGCCGGGCAATCGGTCGCGTCACGCACATCGTTCCATACCGCCACTCCGTAGCTGTCGGTGGCGACTGCGTAGTTGTAGTCTCCGAGGAATTCGGCGGACAGCGAGTTGGCGCTGGAGGCACGGGCGTCACCGGGGGCACCGCGGTGCACCTCGGCGAGCGCACCCATCGCCTGACCGGCCAGGACCACTCCTTCCATCGGCCGCGGGTTCGCGGTCGTGGACTGCCACGGCTGGTGCCAGGCATTGTAGGTCATGTACACCATTGACCCGTTCGGCGCGATGGCGACGGCCGGCTGATTGGCCCGGTCCCCTGCGGGGGACACCGCCTGCTTAGGCGTGTAGCTGCTGCCTCGGTTAGTCGAGTAGCTCACGAAGGCGTGTTCCAGGTTCGTTCCAGCGCTATCGTCAGACCAGCCGAGCACCACCGTGTTCGGCGCCCCGATGCCCGTCGGAGCACCGTTCGCGATGTCGATGCTCGGGAACACGTCGGTGCGCGACCCGGCAACTCCGTCAATAGTGGAGCGCCCGGTGACCGGGTCCACCTGGCCGATCCCGCCGATGTTCATCACCGCACGAGGTCTGGTGAAGTTGGCGCCGCCATTGTTCGAGGTCGCCTGGAAAAACACCGCGTTGCCGTGGGTGTCGAATCCTGCCCACACGACGTACACGCGACCCTGGCTGTCTGTGCGCACGGCGCAACCCTGACGCCCATTGATCTGCGCATTGTTGGCCGCGGCCGAAAGCTGTCTTGTGGTCCACGTGTCTCCGCCATCGGTTGACCTGTGCAGCATCACCGGTTCCGGTGCCCCGCCTACACCGTTGCCGCGAAAACTGACGTTGCACACGTACACGTTGCCGAAGTACGGACTGCTGGCCGCGTTGTCGGCCCAGATCTGCTCCTTGTCGCTGAAGGTCGCACTGCTCTGTTTGCTCACGATAACCGGCGGCATCCAGGCGCTCGAGTCGCCGCTTGCCGCCGCCGCCACGTCATCGGTTCGAGACACTGCGATCGCCCCGGAGCCTTTGAAGGCCTGATCCGTGCGCGTGGTAGCGAAATTGGTGGCGATGTTGCTGTAGTAGAGCCGGGAGCCTGCGGCCCAGGAAAACGCGCCATCCACCCCTCGGCGCGGTCCAAAAACAAGTTCCGGATCACCGTTCGACACGAGCCCGCTCTCGTAGTAGCCGGGCAGCGTGCCGATGTGTCCCACGTGTGGAGTGCACGCGGCCGGGCCGAAGCAATCCCGGGCGGTCCAGCCGCTGTAGGTGGGCTGCGTCCAGGTGTGCCCCGAGTCCATCGAGAAGTAGACGCCGGAGACGCCGACGCCCTGGGTGAAGGGACAAGTGCTCGGATTGCCGGCGCTGCAGGCTTCCATATCGATCTCGTCGTTGGACCCGGCCGCAAGAATCGTGGGATGCGCCGCGTCGACAGCAAGGCCGGGCTCGTTTTGTTTGTTCTGTGAGAACGGTGAAGCGGGACTTCCCGTGTTCACCGACTGGTCGTTGCTTGCGGCAGTGGCCGGCATGAGGGGAAGAAGCAGCACGGCTGCTGCCGTTGCCGCGGTGAGGAGTTTGAGCTTATACATGATAAAACCTCCAGAAGAACGCCGATGTGTCTGATTCGAGGCTGTGGCGGACACGATAATAGATCGCGATCGTCGAACCCGCCAGGGGTGGCGTGCATCGTCGCTCAAGATCTATGCTCACCACAGCGACCGGACTAGTGTTACGGCATGTCCGCGGGACCGGAAGCCTATGTAGCGGCCCTGGAGCGGGCACGCCACCACGCGGTGCGCTGGCTCGCCTCGGTACCATCGCGTCCGGTGGGTCCACTTGCGTCCGTCCAGTCGCTTCTAGCACGCTTCGCCGCGCCACTACCAGAACAGCCGACAGACCCGGCAATCGTGATCGATGAACTCGCCGAGATCGCCGAGCCCGGGCTGATGTCCATGCCGTCCGGACGTTTTTTCGGCTGGGTGATCGGCGGCACCCTGCCCGCCGCGCTGGCCGCCGACTGGCTGGTCAGCGCCTGGGACCAGAACGCCGGCATGCGCCTGGCTACGCCGGCCACCGCCGCGGCAGAAGAAGCTGCGGCAGGATGGCTGCTGCAACTACTGGGGTTGCCCTCGAGCAGTGACGTGGGCTTCACGACCGGCGCGACGATGTCCAACTTCGTCGGCCTCGCCGCCGGCCGGCAACACGTGCTGGGCAGTGCCGGCTGGGACCTGGACCGGCTGGGGTTGACCGGTGCCCCGCACATCAACGTGTTCGTCGGCGAGGAACGGCACGCGGTCATCGATCTCACGCTGCGCTACCTCGGACTCGGCGCACCCACGGTGGTCGCCGCCGACAGTCAAGGACGATTGCGTGCCAGCGCGCTGGCCGAGGCGATGGACGGCGTGGACGGACCAGCGATCGTCTGCCTCCAGGCCGGCAATCTGCACTCCGGAGCCTTCGACCCGATCCGCGCCGCGACCGCCATCGCCCACCGGCACGACGCCTGGGTGCACGTGGACGGGGCTTTCGGGCTCTGGGCGGCCGTCAGTCCGGTGTACCGGCAGCACTTGGCCGGGCTGGAAACGTGCGATTCATGGACCACCGATGCTCACAAAACGCTCAACGTTCCCTACGACTGCGGAATCGCCATCGTGGCGAACTCGGAAGTGATGCGTGCCACCTTCGGCACGCAGGCAAGTTATCTGATGGCCGATGACCAGGGCCCGAGCGATCCGCACGAGAAGGTTCCGGAACTGTCGCGGCGCGCCCGCGGTGTTCCGGTCTGGGCGGCGTTGCGCTCGCTGGGCACCTCCGGCACGATCGCGCTGGTGGAACGGCTCGCTGCGCACGCCCGGTCGCTTGCCGAGGGACTAGCGATGCTGCCCGGCGTGGAAGTGCTCAATGATGTCGTGTTCACTCAGGTCTGTGTCAGTTTCGGTGACGACGAACGGACCAAACAGGTCATTGAGGCCTTGTTGGACGACGGGGTGACCTGGATGTCGGGATCACGCTGGCAGGGCCGAGACGTGCTGCGGATCTCGGTGAGCAACTGGTCGACCGACGACGAGGATGTCACACTGTCGCTGGCAGCAGTAGAACGCGCGATGGAGTAAGTTTCCCGCAATTCGGCCCAATGTCGCCGACTGGTGGCACGATCAAATCATGAGG
Source organism: Terrimesophilobacter sp. (assembly GCA_039924285.1). GTDB lineage: Bacteria > Actinomycetota > Actinomycetes > Actinomycetales > Microbacteriaceae > Parafrigoribacterium. The sequence continues at coordinate 3,707 of JBDTBD010000128.1, forward strand.
TGTTCGATTGTGCCGCCCTACCTACTCGCTCGGATTGCTGCGATTGAAGACCGCGGCCTGGAACGCGCGGCCACCGCAGCCCAAGCATCCCTCGTTCACGACGCCCCCATGCAGCGTGCGCGCCGCGCTCAACCCGCTCCGCCCGGAGTGCGACAAGCGGTACAGCGCGTTCTGCCGACCACCCGAAAGTTGGAAGGGCCGCACCGCACCGTCTTCGACGCCGACGGCACCCAGACCCTGCCGGGTAAGACCGTGCGCACCGAAGGCCAGGATGCCGGAAAGGACACCTCGGTCACCGAAGCCTACGACGGCCTCGGCTTCACCCACTCGCTATACCGCTATGCGTACTCCCGGGCATCCATCGACGATAAGAACCTGCCGCTGCTTGCCAGCGTGCACTATGGGCACGACTACGACAATGCCTTCTGGAACGGCGACCAGATGGTCTTCGGCGACGGCGATGGCACCGTATTCTGCGGCTTCACCCATTCCCTGACGGTCATCGGACACGAGCTGACGCACGGCGTCACCCAGTATTCGGCGAACCTCACCTATGAAGGTCAATCCGGAGCGCTCAACGAGTCGATCTCGGACGTGTTCGGCGCGCTGGTGGAACAGTACAGTCTGGGCCAAACTGCGGCCGAGGCGAGTTGGCTGATCGGGGCGGGCCTGTTCACCGACCAGGTGCAGGGAACCGCTCTCCGGTCGATGAAGAACCCGGGCACCGCGTACGACGACGACGTGCTGGGGAAGGACCCGCAACCCGCTGACATGAAGCACTACATCGAAACCGAGGACGACAACGGCGGTGTCCACCTCAATTCCGGCATCCCGAACCGGGCGTTCGCGCTCGCCGCGATTGAACTGGGTGGCAGTGCCTGGAAGAAGGCAGGGCAGGTCTGGTACGACACGCTCACCGGCGGCGCTTTGCCGGTGGACTGCGACTTCACACGATTCGCGGCGGCGACGACGGATGCCGCATCCACCAGGTTCGGTGCCGGCTCGCCCGAGGAGCGTGCAGTGGCGGCCGGATGGAAGACGGTAGGCGTAGCCCGATGAAAATCACGGTGGTGCGCAGCGGCGGCATCCTGGGCACGCCGCGCCGGTGGGAAGTGACGGTCGACGACCAAGACGACCCGGAGTCCTGGCTCTTGCTGGTGCGGGAGTTGCCGTGGGGCGAGACATCGAAGCAGCCTCCGGCGCCCGATCGTTACGTCTATCGGATCAGCTGTGCCGCTGACCGGGTCACCTTGCCGGAGCAGCAGGTCGTCGGCCGTTGGCGGGAGCTCGTGGAACGGGTGCAGGGCGCGGCGAACTGACCCGAATCTAGTGCGGCAGCAGCAGACTCACCAGGCCGACGGCGGCCCCTCCGAGACTGGCGATGAACGCGCACCAGGCGATGACGATGCCGCCTGTGGTCCAGAGCACCCGGCGACGCCTCGAGGTACTCACCGCTTCCTGGAGCTGACGGAACCGATGCACGTATTCGCGTACATCTTCCGGCTCGCAGGGTTCTTCGTTCCAGGTGGATCGTTCCTCGGCGTACATGCCCAGCAGTGCGGCCTCGTGCGGGGACAGTACGGGCGACAACTGCGCCAGCCAGCCGGGCAACTGCCGCGGGGTCAGAACCGCAACCCGTCGTGGCGGTTTGGCGATCGTCATGGTGCGCGCGTCAAGCACGACGACGCAGGGGATGGCGTTGACGGCAAAACCGACTGCATCCGACAGGAGGGTAGACGCGCGGTCGGCGGCCGCCTCCGCCTCGCAGATGTGCGAGTGGTTCTCGAGCCCTGCGGTGAATCCCTGGCTGCGCACCCACACCTCGCGTCCGGTGTGATTGTGCAGACAGATCGCGAACACTCCGGGCGGCCCGATCAACACGTGGTGAACTGGGGCGCCGCCCACACCGATCGGCACTTCGTGCACGACGAACCAACCGGCACCCCGCTCGGTCAGTGTCGCGGCGACCGCGACCTCGCCCAACGCACCACGATATGCGGCGCGGGCGCGCGGAATGATGGGGTCCGCCCCGAAGAAGCGCTCGACGATCGAACGCGGGCGCGCGGCATCCTGCAGCCGCAGGCACTCCTGCACGAGGGCAAATCCGGCGCTGCGACAGCGCAGCGTCGGCTCACCGGCGACAGCAGACTCCGGCGCGCGATCTATCGTGCCCTTCGGGCTTTTCGTCCTCATATGTTTTTTGCCGCCCCCCAGCGGTCCAACCCCTCCCGATAACGATAACGGGGCGGGGCGCGTGGCCTCGACCCCCAAAACGAGGCGATGGTCAGTCACCAAACGACCACAACTTTGCCACGCAGGTGCCCGCGTTCCAGATGTTCGAACGCCGCGGCCACCTCAGACAACGGGTAGGTCGAGTCGATGGCAATGGCCAGCTCATCCCGAACGACCAGCTCGGCCAGTATGTCAAGAGTGGGGACGTTTGGCACCCCGCGGCCCACCCGCCGAATCCCGAAAGGTTCAGGGTCGGTCGCGATCGTGTTGATTCTTGAGCGACTCACCCCCAGCTCCAGCGCCGCCTCGATCGTTTCGGCGCCGTGGTGGTCGAATACCACCGTCACTCCCGTCGGCGCTGCCGCTCTCACCCGACCGGCGAGTCCCGGACCGTACAGCACAGGAATCATGCCGAGTGAGGCAAGGTACGCCTGATTCGAGTGCCCTGCGGTTCCGATCACGGTGGCACCGGCGCGAACACCCAGCTGTGCGACGAGGCTGCCGACCCCGCCCGCGGCGGCGCTGACCAGCACGGTATCCGCGGGCGTCACCGACTGTGAGCCGAAGGAGTCGTAGGCGGTCTGGCCGGCCAGGGCGAGGCATCCGGCGACGACCCAGTCCAGTCCGTCTGGTTTGCGCGCCAGGTTTTCGGCGGGCACGATCGCGTAGTCGGCGAGCGTGCCGATGTGCACCGTGCCGAATACGTCGTCACCAACCTGGAGCGCGGTGACATCGGCGCCCAATTCGTCGACAATCCCGGCCAACTCGCGTCCGAGGCCCGACGGCAGCACCACGCTGTGACGCGAGGTGCCCTCGCGCATCTTGTAGTCCACCGGATTCAGGCCGACCGCTGCGACCCGCACCCTGACCTCGCCGGGTCCCGGAAGCGGCAGTTCCACCGCGTCGACAAAGAGAACGGACGCCGGACCGAATCGATCAAACCGAGCCGCCAGCATCATCCCTACTCACCTTCTGCCAAGCCCCGTATGAACAATAACGCTTGGACCTGCGGCCGCCGACTAAAATAGGGACACAGCCAAGGAGAATCATGCCTCAGTTCGCCGCCGTGTCCCACATCGACCTGTCCGTCTCGGACGTGGAGAAGAGCGCCGCCTGGTACTGCGACGTGCTGGGCTTGAAACGGCTCAAACGGTCTGACTTGGACAACCGGATCATGATTGTGTTGCGTCACGAGGACACCGGATTGATCATCGGCCTGAACCAGCATCAAGTGCAGGGCGCGGAGCGGTTCGACGAGCACAGCCCCGGGCTGGACCACATCGGTTTCTCGGTTTCGGAACGTGCCGATCTCGACGTCTGGCAGCAGCGGCTGGCCGAGCTGAACGTGGAGCACTCCCCGGTGCAGGACAGTCCCTCCGGATCGGGCACCGCGTTGGTGTTCCGCGACCCAGACAACATCCAGCTCGAATTCTGGTGGGCCCGGCCTCGATAGCCGAGGCCATAGGAAACTCCCGCTGAGGGGTTCCGTCCTGCACATCTTCAGCCATCGTTGATACTGTCGGCGGAACACCGACCATCAAGGAGGCTGCACTGTGTTGTACGTTGACATTCCCACCGCATCCGATCTCCTCTCCCTCGCCGAACAACGGCATCCGGTGTCTGTTTCGCTGTATCTGCCGACGACTCCCGTGAGCACAAAGGCGCAGGGCTCACGAATCGAGCTGAAGTCCTTGGCCCGTTCCGCGGTTCAGGAACTCGAGCGGCGACACACGGCTGCGGCGGACATCGCCGCTGTGGATGACCTGGTGCACTCCCTCGTGGATGATGCTGAGTTCTGGCGCTTCCAGGCGCACGGCTTAGCCGTGTTCGCCACGCCGCTCAGCATCCGGCACTATCGCCTACCGAACCGGTTGGACCTGCGCTGCTCCGTTTCGGACCGCTTTCAGATCGCCCAGCTGCTGCGCTCGGTGACCTTCCCGAACGCCGGATACGTGCTCGTGCTCTCCGAGGGCGGAGTGCGACTGGTGGAGGTGTCCCCCAATCTTCCGGCATCCACGGTGCCGCTGAACGACTTGCCCGACACGATCGAGGGGTTTCTCACCCAGCCATTAAGCGACAGGTTCCCGCGGGAGCGACCACGTGGCTCTCTGGGCGATGCCAGCGCACAGCGGCAGTACGCGAGAAAGGTCAACAGCGTGGTGCGCGACTTTCTGCGCGGCAGCGGGCTGCCGCTGGTGCTGACGGCCACCGAGCCGATGGCGTCAATCTACCGTTCGGTCAACAGTTACCCGAGGCTGACCGTGGCAGCGATTCCGGGCAGCGCCGAACCGCTCACCGATAATGCGGCGGCGGAGAAGGCACGACCGGTGTTCGACGCCGTATATCGCGCCGAAGTGGACAGCTGGCGCCGCACTTTCGAACAGCGCGAGAACCAGAGCCGGGCGACCACGGATGTCGCGACCGCTGCCCGCGCGGCGACATTCGGTGCCGTCGACTCCCTGCTGATCGACATGGCCACTCAGCAGTTCGGCACGCTCGACGAGACCAACGGAACGGTGACCTTTTCCGACCATGAAGGGCCCGGCACGTACTGCGTCATCAACGAGATCGCGTCGCGCGTCATCCGCGGCGGTGGACGAGTCCTCGCCGTGCGCACGGAAGACATTCCGGGAGGGGCTGCACTGGCCGCGATCCTGCGGTATCCGCTGTGATTGCAGAAATTGCTTGCAATTGCCGGCCGGCTACTGCAGGCTTGGGGTAGATCAACTCATCGCCCGGAAGAGCCGCACCAAGTGCCGCACCGGGCGATGAGTCTGTCTAGGCCGGTTACCGGCAAGCACCGGGCCACTGCCGGGGCTAAGGCACGGTGCCCAGGAGCGCCGTGGCGACCGTCGAGTGCGCCGAGTCCTCGTTGCTCGGGTGGAATCCGCCGGCCAGCACATCCCGGTACAGTCGCCCGAGCTCGTTGCCGGTGACGTAGCTGGCCCCGCCCGACACCCGGATGGCCTGGTTGACGACAAACTGCGCGGTGTCGGTCGCTCTGATCTTGAGACCCACCAGCGCGCGGAACCATTGGTCACCGCGGTCGGTCCGCTCGTCGACATCCCGGGCCAGCGCATCGATCTGGGGGACGATTCCGTCGAGCGCGATCGCGGCATCGGCGATCTTCCATCGGGTGTCAGGATCCTCCGACTTCGGGGTGCCGCCGCGTTTGGCCGAGGTTCGTTTCGTCGCGGCCGCCACCGCCAGCTCGAGAGCGCGTTGCCCGATGCCGGTGTAGACGGCGGACAGCAGAATTTCGAAGTTGGCGAAGATCGCGAAGATGAGCGGGTCGGCGTTCGGACCTGGTGGCAGCCGACGGAACACCCGACCGGGTTCCGCCCGCACCGCAGTCAGCCGGGTGCTGTTGCTCTGGCTCGCCCGCATACCCATCGTGTTCCAGTCGTCCAGGATGTCGATGCCCGGCGCGTCCCGCGCCACCACCGCGTGGACGAGCTTCGGTGCATCCGCCGATTCGCTGTCCAGGCCGAACAGCCCGAGCCTGGTCCACGCGGGCGACAGGCTGGTGAAGATCTTGGTGCCGGTGAACTCGTACCCGCCGTTTGGCATCGGATGCGCCTGGGTGGTACTGCCGAACAACACAAGATCATTCCCCGCTTCACTGATCGCGAAGGCGAAAACCTCCCCGGCGGCCGCCTCGGCGAGCACGAAGTCGAGCGAACCGTCGCCGCGGTCGTGCAGCGTCTTGGCAATTCCGGTCCAGATCAGGTGCATGTTTACCGCGAGCGCCGTGGCGGGCGCTGCGGCGGCCAGCCGTGATTGCTGCCTAGTGAGTTCACGCAGGCTCAGGCCGCCGCCGCCGAACCGCGTCGGCACGAGCGCCTTCAGGTACCCTGCGGCGGCCAGTTCATCGAGGTCTTCCGTGAAAAACGAATTGTTCCGGTCGTATCCGGCTGCGCGAGAATGGATGCGATCGAGGAGACTGTCGGTCAGT
>JBDTBD010000129.1:0-11298 GCA_039924285.1 Terrimesophilobacter sp.
TCAGCAACAACAACACGATCAGCAAGAACTACGGAGCAGGCTGGCACGAAGCTGGTCACCGGTGGTGAATTACCGTCTCGTACGGTGACTTTCTACTGTTGGCCAGAGCAGCCGCCAAAGCGTCCGATGTGGGTGGACTCTACGATTCTCACCTGCGCGTGCGCCCCTTTCTGCCCACTCTGCTCCTTGACGAGTCGCTCCCACACGGGGAACGACGTAAAACAAAGGAGATAACCCCCCTATGGAGGGTCCAGAAATCAAATTCGCCGAAGCCGTTCTCGATAATGGCAAGTTCGGCACGCGGACGATCCGTTTCGAAACCGGTCGTCTCGCCATGCAGGCCCAGGGGGCAGTCGCCGCCTACCTCGACGAGGAAACCATGCTGTTGTCGGCCACCAGCGCCGGTAAGCACCCGAAGGACAACTTCGACTTCTTCCCGCTGACCGTGGACGTCGAAGAGCGTTCCTACGCCGCGGGCAAGATCCCGGGAAGCTTCTTCCGCCGCGAAGGCCGCCCGTCGACGGAGGCCATCCTGGTCTGCCGCCTGATCGACCGGCCGCTGCGCCCGTCGTTCGTCACCGGCCTCCGCAACGAGGTGCAGATCGTCATCACTGTGCTGGCCATCGCGCCGGGCGAGTTTTACGACGCGCTCGCGATCAACGCCGCCTCCGCTTCCACGCAGATCTCCGGTTTGCCGTTCAGCGGCCCGATCGGCGGCATCCGCCTCGCGTTGATCGGCAACCAGTGGGTCGCGTTCCCGAAGTACGAGCAGCTGGAGGACGCGGTCTTCGACCTCACCGTCGCCGGCCGCCTCATCACCGACAAGAACGGCAATGAGGACGTCGCGATCATGATGGTCGAAGCCGAGGCCACCGAGCACAGCTGGGAGCTCATCCAGGGCGGCGCGACCAAGCCAGACGAGGCCGTCGTCGCGCAGGGCCTGGAGGCATCCAAGCCGTTCCTCATGCAGCTGATCAAGGCGCAGTCCGCGCTCGCCGCGCAATCGGCCAAGGAGATCGCCGAGTACCCGGTGTTCCTGCCGTACAACCAGGAGGCCTACGACGTCGTCGCAGGGCTCGCCTACGACGAGCTCAAGGGGATCTACCGGATCGCCGACAAGATCGAACGACAGAACGCGGATGACGCTCTCAAGGATCGCGTCAAGGCGACCGTGCAGGAGAAGGTCGACGCCGGAACGCTCGGCGCCGACGTTGTCGGCATGGTCAGCGGCGCGTACAAGGCCGTCACCAAGAAGATCGTTCGCGGACGTATCCTCAGCGAGGGCATCCGCATCGACGGCCGCGGGCTCTCCGACATCCGCCCGCTGGATGCCGAAGTGCAGGTCGTTCCCCGCGTGCACGGCAGCGCGATCTTCCAGCGCGGCGAGACCCAGATCCTGGGCGTCACCACTCTGAACATGCTCAAGATGGAGCAGCAGATCGACTCCCTCGCCCCGGTGAAGAAGAAGCGTTACCTGCACCACTACAATTTCCCGCCGTATTCCACCGGCGAGACCGGACGAGTCGGCTCACCGAAGCGTCGCGAGATCGGGCACGGCTTCCTGGCCGAGCGCGCCCTCGTGCCGGTGCTGCCGAGCCGCGAGGAGTTCCCGTACGCGATCCGCCAGGTCTCCGAGGCGATCAGCTCCAACGGCTCGACGTCGATGGGCTCGGTCTGCGCCTCCACCCTGTCGCTGCTGAACGCCGGAGTGCCGCTGCGCGCCCCGGTCGCCGGTATCGCGATGGGCTTGGTTTCCGACGAGGTCGACGGTGAGACTCGCTACGCGGCGATCACTGACATCCTGGGCGCCGAGGACGCGCTCGGCGACATGGACTTCAAGGTCGCCGGCACCAGCGAGTTCGTCACGGCGATCCAGCTGGACACCAAGCTCGACGGCATCCCGTCGTCGGTGTTGGATGGCGCTCTCAAGCAGGCGAAAGAGGCTCGCACCGCGATCCTCGCCGTCATGAACGCTGCAATCGACACCCCGGATGAGATGGCGCCGACCGCGCCGCGCGTGATCAGCGTGCAGATCCCGGTCGACAAGATCGGCGAGCTGATCGGCCCGAAGGGCAAGACGATCAACGGCATTCAGGACGAGACCGGTGCCGACATCTCGATCGAGGACGACGGCACGGTGTACATCGGCGCTGTCGACGGTCCCTCAGCCGAGGCGGCGCGCGCCGCGGTCAACGCGATTGCGAACCCGCTGAACCCCGAGGTCGGGGAGCGCTTCCTGGGTACGGTCGTCAAGATCGCCACCTTTGGCGCGTTCATCTCGCTCACCCCGGGCAAGGACGGCCTGCTGCACATCTCCGAAGTGCGCAAGCTCGCCGGTGGGAAGCGCGTCGAGAACGTCGAAGACGTGCTTTCGGTTGGACAGAAGATCCAGGTGGAGATCACCAAGGTTGACGACCGCGGAAAGCTGTCGCTGTCCCCGGTGACCGAGGAGTCAGAGGCTGCGCACGCCGAGTCGGTGCCCGTCACGGAGTAGCACCAGTCAGCAACGAGCCCGCCCGGTCCCTCCAGGGGCCGGGCGGGCTCTTTCCGTCCGCGAGAGTCCTTCCGAAATGACGGAGATTCGGTATGCCCACGAGCCGGTTACTGGCATCCGGGGCCGTCCGTGACCAAAAGACCGTCATTTCGGAAGGTAAACTACTTGATAATTCACGTAACTAGATATATAAATAGGTAATGGCATCCGAACTCCCCGTCGCGCAATTGAAAGCCCGGCTGTTCAAGGCCCTCGCGCACCCCGTGCGCATCCGGGCGCTGGAGCAACTCGTCGACAGCGAGCGATCGGTCGGCGACCTCGCTGAGAGCATCGACACGGAGATCTCCCACTTGTCGCAGCAGTTGGCAGTGCTCCGAAGGGCTGGCGTGGTGCAAACCCGACGGGAGGGCAACACGATTTTCTATTCCGTGCGCGATCCCCGGATGGCTGGACTGCTCGGGACGGCGCGGGCAATGTTGGTCTCGAATCTGCAGGAGTCACGCGCCTTGTTGGATCAACTCGAAGAAGAGAACGAACCGCAGGCAGCAATCAGGTGACGGCGCGGATCAGCTTCGGGCGGCAACTGCTTCGGCTGCTCCCGGGTAAGGCCGATGTGCTGGCAGTGAAGCGCTCGCCGGGCAGAGATCTGCTCGCTGGCCTGACCGTCGCAATCGTGGCGCTGCCGCTTGCTCTCGCCTTCGGTGTCGCCTCCGGGCTCGGCGCCGGAGCCGGAATCACCACCGCTGTCATTGCCGGCGCAATCGCCGCCGTTTTTGGCGGAAGTAATCTCCAGGTTTCCGGGCCCACCGGTGCGATGACGGTGGTGCTGTTGCCCGTCGTCCACGGATTCGGGGTCGACGGAGTGTTGCAGGTCGGAGTTATGGCCGGTCTGATCCTGCTGCTCTTGGCGGTTTCCGGTGTCGGGCGTTACGTCCGCTACCTGCCCTCGTCCCTGGTTGAGGGATTCACGGCGGGCATCGCCGTGGTGATCGCCCTGCAACAGCTGCCGAACATGCTCGGCGTGCCGCAGGGCGACCAGCGCCAAGTCTGGGCGATCGCCTGGGACGCGCTGGTCCGCTGGGTCGCGGCCCCGGATGTCCTGTCGATCGCGATCGCGCTCGGCGTTGCTGCAGTGATCCTGATCGGTGCGCGCTTCAAGCCCGCGCTGCCGCTCTCGCTGGTGGCGGTGGCGTTGGCCACCCTCGCGGCCTGGCTGGCGCAGGCGGGCCTCCCGCTCGTCGGCACCCTCCCCGTCGGCATCCCGGCTCCCACCGCGGAATTCCTCGATCCCACCCGATTGTCGGCGCTGCTGCCATCGGCTCTGGCGGTGGCGGCGCTGGCGGCGTTGGAAAGCCTGCTCTGTGCGACCGTCGCCGATGCGATGAGCGTCGGGCAAAAGCACAACCCCGACCGCGAGCTGTTCGGTCAAGGATTGGCGAATCTTGTGGTGCCGCTGTTCGGCGGAGTGCCCGCCACCGCGGCGATTGCCCGCACCGCCGTGAACGTGCGGGCGGGTGCCCGCTCACGGCTGGCGGCGTTCTCCCACGCGGGGATCCTGCTGTTGTTCGTGGTGGTCGCCGGGCAGGTGGTCGGCGTCATTCCGCTCGCGGCGCTTGGTGGTGTGTTGCTGGCGACGACGGTGCAGATGATCCAGGTCGGGGCGATTCGCAGCATCCTCAAGGCCTCGCGCGCGGACGCCGTCGTTCTCGTAGTGACCTTCGGGGTGACGGTGGCCGTCGACCTCATTACCGCGGTGGTGGTCGGGTTGGTCTTGGCCGGCATCCTCGCGCTGCGCTCCGTGGCCAGGTCCTCCAACGTGGAGCGCGTCCCACTGGATACGGGCGATTATTCCGACGAGGAGCAGGCTCTGCTTGACCAGCGGATCATTGCCTTCCGGCTGGACGGCGCTCTTTTCTTCGGAGCGGCGCATCGGTTCTTGCTCGAACTCACCGAGGTGAGCGACGTCGCCGTGGTCATCCTGAGGATGGGTCGACTGACCACCGTGGATGCCACGGGCGCGATGATGCTCGACGATGCGATCGCCAGGCTGGAGCGCAAAAACATCGTCGTACTGCTGTCGGGTGTGAAACCCGGGCACAAGAAAGTGCTGGGCGCACTCGGAGCCAAAGACAGGCTGCGAGCGTTGGGGCGCGTGTTCGAACTGACCCCGCAGGCCATCGCACACGCGCGCCAACTTGTGGCGCGGGACTAGCCGACGAAGGTCTGGGTGACCCCCGTGAGTTGCGCCCTGCCGATGATGTGGTTGCGCATCACGAACCCCAGCACAGCCGGCGTGCTGCCGACGGGAATATCGAGGGAGGGCACATTCAGGGCGCTCACCGTGAAGATGTAGCGGTGCTCACCGTGTCCGGCCGGCGGGGCCGCGCCAGCGTAGCGCTCCTTCCTCGCGTCGTTGGGCAGCGTAATCGAACCCACCGGCAGCAAGCCGACATCCGGATTCCCGGCGTCGGCCGGCAGCGCGGTGACTGTCGACGCAATGTTGTACACCGCCCAATGCCAATAGCCGCTGCCGGTCGGGGCATCCGGGTCGTACATGGTGAGAGCGAAACTGCGCGTCGCGTCTGGCGCCCCGCTCCAACTCAGCGTGGGGGAGCGGCTTCCTGCGCCCTCTCCCGATCCGCGCGTGGAGAGCGGGAGTTGATCCCCGTTCTTAAAGTCGGGACTCGACAGTTCGAAGCTGGGCACTTCGGGCAAATTCCAGTTCGGGTCGTTGGCCACTCGTTAGTCCTCTCGCCGGTTTTTCGACGGCTATCCGACGCCGAGCCGCGTCGAATACACGATGCCGGCGGCGACGAAAAACGCGATCGGGATGAGAATCATCAGCGTCGCCATCGTCCACAACCGTACCCGCAGGCTATGCACTCCCAGGCGCACCGGAATCATCGCGGTGTACAACGCGACCACGGCGATGATTCCGCCGGCCGCCACTCCCGACGGTGTCATCCACAGCCTCGGGATGAGCACAGCGATACAGACCGCCGTGAGGATCGCGCCGGTGACGAGCCAGATCTTGCCGGTCGACGTGGTGAGCGCGGTTTGGTCCGAGATATTGGGCGAATCTGACACTGGCACACCCTTCCGGATCACGGCTGAACCCCGTGGCATCTCCCACGTTGCCACCCGGCAGCGGAAATTTCCACACCCCAGGGTGGCATGCTGCTTTTTTACCCCGGCTACGCGGCGAAATCATAACGATTGCCGTGGCGTGCCGCGGGTTTCGATGGGAGTGACCTAGTCTCGGAAACAGATGGGAGTTGGGCGTCGCGGACGCCCATGGCAGACGGGTAATCAGATGGACATGGCACAGATCGCGCGGACCGGTACCGTGCTGCTCGCCGAAACTCCACCGTCCGGGATTTCCGCTCTGGGAACGGGGCGCCGACGCCTCGGCGAGTCGGCGCTGCGAGTGTTCCCGCTCGCCATAGGCGGCAATGTTTTCGGCTTCACGGTCGACTACGCAGCCACGACACACATTCTCAACCGCTACAGCGAATTCGGCGGAAACTTCATCGACACCGCCGATTCCTACGCCGACGGACGCAGCGAAACCTTAATCGGCGACTGGATGCGGGAGCGCGGCAACCGCTCCGAAATCGTGGTGGCCACCAAGGTCGGGAAGAGCGCGGCGAATCCTGGAGTGTCGGAGTCGGCGATCTCACGCGCGGTCGACGCGTCGCTGCGGCGGTTGTCCACCGACTACATCGATCTCTTGTACCTGCACACCGACGACGACAGCGTCCCGTTCGAAGAGACGTTGCTCGCCGTTGACGAACAGGTGCGCGCCGGGAAGGTGCGGTACCTCGGGGTGTCGGATCACACCGGGAACCGCCTGATCGAGGCGCGAGTGGTCGCCGCTCAACTCGGGCTCACTCCGTTGGTGGCGGTGCAGAGCCACTACAATCTGCTGCACCGGTCCGTCTACGAGGGAACCCTGGCTCAGGTTGCTGCCGCGCAACACCTCGGCGTGATGCCGAGGTTTGCCCTGGCCGGTGGATTCCTCACCGGAAAGTACCGTAGCCGCGCCGATCTGGCGCGGACCAAGCGTGAGCTGCCCGGCAAACACCTCGGTCGCCGGAGTCTGAAGATCCTCGCCAGCCTCGATCGCATCGCAGTGCAACAGGAACAGAGCGTCGCCACGATCGCACTGGCGTGGCTGTTGTCCAAGCCGGGAGTCGTCGCCCCCGTGGCCAGCGCCAGCCTCCCGCAGCAGGTCGATGATCTGGTCGCCGTGACGAGTGTGCAACTGACTCGTCATCAGGTTGCCGAGTTGGACCGGGTCTCTGCGTAGTCGGTGCTGTCAGCGCTGTCAGCGCTGCACTGCGAGGATGCCTGCCCCGGTGCGCTGCAACGCGGCCGCGGCAGCCACTCGGTCGCCGGCGTAGCCACCCGACATGGCGCCGTCCGACGCCAGCACAAAGTCATCCGCCGCGTCGCCGGGCAGCGGATGCTCCGCCAGTCGGAACAGCTCGGACACAGTCTCGGTGTACCAGTCGCGATGCGAGGTCACCAACACCCGCACCGGGTGCCGCGGTTCCGGGAATTCTGCGGCGGCGTTAAGGAACGCGCAACCACGGAATTCCGGGCGCTCGATCGTCGCCGACACACGGTCGAGGAGGGCGTGCAACGCGTCAGCCGGGCTCACCGCATTTGCCACGATCGCTTCGACTTCGCCGCGCTCGGACTCGTGGCGGTGTTTGACGTACTCAAGGATGAGGTTGTCTTTGGCCCGGTAGTGCTTGTAAAAGGTGGCCTTGGTCACCTTCGACTCTTTGATCAGGCGGTCGATGCCGACCGTGTGGATGCCGACGGAGTAGAAGAGCTTGTCTGCTGTTTCGAGGATGCGTTGCTTGGCCGGCGAGAAGGCCCCTGGGACACGCCGTGATGTCGGATCACTCTCAACGATCATCACGGCGCGGCTCCCTCGGGCGATTTGGGCTTTTATGTCCACAAAGCCGCGTGGTTGCTGACCGGGCTTGGGGGAAGCCCGGCTTCTTAAACACCGCGAGATTCGGGTTCACGGTGCCGGTGTTGATGCTGCTGGTGTTGCTCGAAAACACAGTAACACAGATCGGGGGACAGACGAACTTGTTTGTCCACATTGATCCGGTGGGTTTGCGGCATAGGTGAGGCATTCGGGCGCGCGGGTGCCATAGGCTCGAGTTGATGAACGGCGCAGTGGACCTCCCTCTCGGCACGGCCGAGCTTTCCTTTACCGCATCCGGAGATTCTCTCGTGCGCCGCAGTGTGCTTCGAAGCGGCGTCAGGGTGCTCAGCGAACGCGTACCTGGAGCCCGCAGCGCCACTATCGGCTACTGGGTGGCTGTGGGATCGCGTGACGAGGCACAGGGAACATTCGGCAGCACGCACTTCCTCGAGCACCTGTTGTTCAAAGGCACGGCGGCGCGCAGCGCCCTGGACATCGCCGTGAGCTTCGACTCTGTTGGCGGTGAGCACAACGCGAGCACGGCGAAGGAATACACCTGCTATTACGCCAAGGTGCGCGACAAAGACCTGCCGATGGCCGTCGACGTCATCGCAGACATGCTCACCTCGTCGTTGATCGACGCGGCAGAGTTCGAAAACGAACGCGGCGTGATCCTGGAAGAGCTGGCCATGGCCGACGACGACCCGGCGGACGTCGCGAGCGAGCGTTTTTTCGAGGCGGTGTTCGGTGAGCATCCGCTGGGCTGGCCCATCGGCGGCAGCCCCGAAACCATCAAGGCGGCCACCCGGGACGCCGTGTTCGCCCACTACCGCGCGAACTATCGGGCCCAGGATCTCGTCATCACGGTGGCCGGCGCAGTCGACCATGACGAACTCGTCGCTGGAGTGGAACGCGCGCTGGTTGCTGCCGGATGGGATCTGGACGCCGAAGCCCTCCCGGTGGAACGGCGCAAAGCCCTGGCCGCACCGATAAAGCAAGGCTCCCCACTGGTGCTGGTGCACCGACCGATCGAACAGGCCAACATCCTGATGGGCATGACCGGCCTGTCAGCCGCCGACCCGCGCCGCAGCACGCTCGCGGTGCTCAACTCCGTTCTCGGCGGAGGGATGTCGTCCCGACTTTTCCAGGAAGTGCGTGAGAAGCGCGGCCTGGCCTACTCGGTGTACTCGTTTTCGCCCAGCTACTCGGATTCGGGACTGATGGGCCTCTACGCGGGGTGCTCGCCGGCGAAGGCCGGTGAGGTCGCCGAGCTGATGCTCGCCGAGTTCAGGCGCCTGGCCGCCGACGGAGTGACCGGCGACGAGATGTCCAGGGCGCGCGGACAGCTGAGCGGCGCATCGGCACTCGCACTCGAAGACTCCGACATGCGGATGTCCCGGCTCGGACGTTCAGAGATCACTCTGGGCGAATTCGCCGATCTCGACGAGGCGCTGCGGAGGATGCTGCTGGTCACCGCTGCCGACGTGCAGGAGCTAGCGCAAGACCTTGTGGCGCGTCCGCTCGCCGTGGCCGCCGTCGGGGCTGTCGATGAGTCATCCTTTACGTCCCTCCTGGAGGCCCCCGCGCACACCGAATAACCCACCACCGACCACAGCCACTTCACGTCACGTAAGGACGACGATGTCCCACTTCCTTTATCTGGTGCGCCACGGCGAGCAGCAGGACGCCGAACAAGGCATGCCGGACGGGCCGCTGTCTGGCCGCGGGAAACGCCAAGCGCAGGCGATCGCCAAACGGCTCGGGGGCGTGCCCTTCACCGGCGCGTGGCACTCGCCGCTGCAGCGTGCCCAAGAGACGGCACAGATCATGACCGAGACGATGCCGGGGCTGACTCCGGTGCCGTCGGCGCTGCTGTTTGACTGCATTCCCTCCGGACCGTCTCCCGATATGCCGCACGCCTTTGAACCGTTCTACGGCAATGTGACGCCGGAGCAGATCGAGGCGGGGCAGGCGCAGATGGCGGATGCTGTGGCCGAATGGCTCTCCCCGGCGCGGGAGGATCGCCATGACCTGTTGATCACCCACAACTTCGTCATCGCCTGGTTCGTGCGCGAGGTGTTCGACGCGCCGGCGTGGCGATGGATGGGTGTGAACCAGGCCAACTGCGGTCTCACCATCATCCGGGTGCGGTCGGCAAAGCCTCCCGTACTGGTTACTCACAACGATTTGGGACACCTGCCGCCCGAACTGCGCACCGGCCTTCCGGAAAGCCAGCCGTTCTGAGCCGACGACGGTTCGTGCCGACTGCGGCTTGGTAGATTGAACAGGTGAAAACCAGGGTTGCCGTAGTCGGCGCGACAGGCAGAATGGGCACGCTCATCGCCGGGCTGATCGAATCCGGGCAGATCGACGGCCCCAGCGGTGACGATGCCCCAGGCCCCGAATTCGAACTGGTTGCCCGGTTGCACTCGGGCAGCGACCTGTCCGAGCTGGTCGGTGCCGACGTTGTCGTGGATGTCACGGCTCCCGAGGTGAGCCCTGGCGTGGTGGAGTTCGCGGTGCGACACGGCATCCGGGTGCTCGTCGGCACCAGCGGCTGGTCCGCCGAGCGCATTGCCGCGCTGCGCAAGGCGATTGACGGGCAATCAGAGGCCGGAGTGCTCATCGTGCCCAACTTCTCCCTCGGATCGGTGTTGGCGACACGTTTTGCGGGCATGGCCGCTCGGTTCTACGATTCGGTGGAGATCATCGAGTCGCACCACCTGGACAAGCGCGACTCGCCGTCGGGAACCGCGATCCGCACGGCGGAACTTATCGCGACCGCTCGCGCCGAGCGCGGTCCGGTACGCGCGCCGCACAGCGACCAACGCGCCCGCGGGCAGCAGGTCTCCAGCGTGCCGGTCCACAGCCTCCGGCTCAGCGGAGTCGTCGCCAAACAAGACGTGGTGTTCGGCGGAGCCGGTGAACTGCTCACGATCAGCCACGAAACGCTGGCGAACACCGCGTACGAGGCGGGCATCCGGCTCGCGCTGCGCGCCGCGGCGGACACTCGTGGAATCGTTGTCGGACTGGATGCGCTGCTGGATCTGACCGGGGAACAGTCTCAGGTGCGCCGATGACGGGGCGCTGGTGAAAGGGCGCTGGATGGCCATTCTGATGGCTGCGGTCCTGGTGCTGTACCTCGTCCTCGTGATGCAGACCTCCTTCCGACTGCTCGCGGTCGATGAACCGGTCGCGAAGGCGCTCGGCGTTGCGCTGATCGTGCTGCCGCTGCTCGGCTGCTGGGCGCTGTGGGCAGAACTGCGGTTCGGCATCCGGAGCCAGCAGCTCGCGCACGAGCTCGTGGCCGAAGACGGCCTGCCCTCCGACGATCTGCCCAGGCGCGCCAGCGGCCGACCGGACCGTGCCGCGGCGGACGAGAGGTTCCCGCAGTTCCGAGCGGCAGTGGAGGCAGAGCCGGAGAGTTGGATGGCGTGGTTCCGGTTGGGGATGGCGTACGACGCCAGCGGCGACCGGCGACGGGCGCGGCAGTCGATCCGTCGCGCGATCGAGCTGGAGCGGGGCTCTCGCCGGCGCTAGTCGGGCAGCGCTGCTCCGATCGCCTGTTCCACGGTGGGGTGGCGGAATCGGAAGCCGTCGGAGAGCAGTTTGTCCGGCACGATCTTCTGGCTGCTGAGCAGCAGCTGCTTGGCGGCATCCTGCAGCGCGAGGGTCATCGTCCACTCGGGGATCCGGAACAGGTGTGGACGGTGCATCGCCCAGGCCAGAATGCGGGTGATCCGGTCCGACGTCGCGGGGGTGGGGCCCACGAGGTTGACCACTCCGGAGAAGCTCGAGGTGAGCGCGTGCCGGATTGCCGCGGCCTCGTCGTAGAGGCTGATCCACGGCCACACGTCGC
>JBDTBD010000130.1:0-11156 GCA_039924285.1 Terrimesophilobacter sp.
CTTCCATCAGGTGACGTTGTTGCGCCATCGATAGTTTCGGTTGTTTGGAGATCCTGGGGATCTGGGTCGGCGACGGCGGTGAAGGAGCGAGGTTCTGGCTGGAGGTCTTCACCGAGCTGAAGAACCGCGGCGTTGAGGACGACCTCAACGCCGTCTGCGACGGGCTGAAGGGGGTCCCGGAGGCGATCAACACAACATGGGAGCAAACGGTCTTTACGTCGTGGCCCGGTCAGCTGACCCCATGGGCGGCGGCAGGGCGAGCTGGGTCAGCAGATTGAAATCCGCCCTCAACGCCTTTGCGATCACGTTCGCGGGCCGGTTCGAGAGAACCACCTACTGACGAAACCGCCGGACCCGCCACACCGTTAACCGGACAGTCCCTCGCGCCCACCGCGGGTCTCAAGATTTACGCGAGCGGGTAGGAGCGTCCGAGTCCGCGGCGTGTGCGGTGTTTTCGCTTGGTTGTAATTTGCAGCGCGATTAGTCCGGCAGCCACCAAGGCGCCGCCCAGCGTGGCCAGTACGGGTACGAGAGTTACTCCTGTGAACGCGAGAAGGCCGCCACCGACGGCGCCAACGGCGGCCGGGGTGAGCGTCGGCGCGGCGGGTGCCGGTGCGACCGTGATGGTCAGTGCGTTGGTGATGGCGTCGGGTGCGACAGCGTTGCTCGCGGCAACGGTGAAGGTGTTCGGGCCGGTCGCGGTCGGGGTGCCCGAAAGGACGCCGGCGCCAGTCAAGGTGAGGCCGGGAGGCAGCGTTCCGGAGGCGATGGCGAACGCGGGTGTCGGGGTGCCGGAGGCGGTGAACGTATACGAGTACGTGTCACCGAGCGTCGCTGTGGCCGGGGGTGCGGCCGCGGTGAGCGTCGGCGCTACTCCTGGAACCGCAGTGAAGGTGACCGTGCGCGGAAGCGAGGTCGCATCCGACCCGACCTTCCCGGCGATCGCATAGTCGCCAGCAGTGCCAGAGGTCAGAGTAATGGCGCAGGTGCCGTCTGTCCCTGTTGTACAGGTTACTGCAGACGCGGTGACACCGGTCGGAATCGTGAATGTGACGGGAACCCTGGCCACAGTCGCGCTGATGTCGTCCCGAACGGTCGCGGTCACCGTGATCGTTGCAGAACCGTCGGCAATGGTCGGACCCACAGGGGTAACGGTCAGGTCAGATTCCGCGGCGGAGATCTCCCGGGCGGTATAGCCCTTGAAAACTGCGGAGAATCCCGTGGCACCGGCGTAATAATAAAGGATTGGACCGGCCCCGGAGAAGGAGCCCGTCGGATTCACCGCTGTCGGGTCACTGGCTGCTGTGAGCGCCGCCGGAGCATTCCCCTCAAAAATAACTGATGTGAGTGTGTTCGACCCGGTCTGGTTGTCGGCGAAGGTGCTATTGCCGATGCTCGTCACGGACGCTGGGATCGTCAGCGAGGTCAGGTAATTGCCCTTGAAGGAGTTGTTGCCCAGGGTGGTGACCGAGTCGCCGAAGGTCACGGACTGTAGGAGGTTGTTGTAGAAGGCGAACGTGCCGATAGTTGCAACTGAGTCGGGTATAATGACGGATGTCAAATAGCCCCCGCGGAAGGAATTGTTTCCGATGGAGACGACGGAGTCGGGAATGGTCACAGAGGTCAGGTACACACCAGTGACGTTGCCGCGGAACGCATCGGTGGCGATGGCGGTGACCGTGTAATCGGAACCCGAGCTCGAGATAACAGCTGGAATGTCGACGTCGGTATCGCTCCCCGTGTATGCCGTGATGGTGGCCGTGCTTCCGCTGATCGTGTAGGTGAAGTCGGTGATCAGGTTGGCAGCGAAAGAGGGACCCGGGACGAACAACGTGCCGGCGGCAATGAGCATGGCTGATACAGCGCTCAGGCGGGCAAGGTGCATGGGACTACGACTCCTGTGTGAATCCCATTCCGGGCCCAAACTGGAGGATGGGTGTAGCGGGGATGCGGCCAGCCTATCTTCCGCGGCGCGGCAAGCCTCCGAATCAATGCCCAATCTTCCAAAGTGATCACTCTCCAATAGTTGAGTGTTCACTTTTCAAGCGCCGCTACTGTCCGGTTTTCGAACGCCGTCGACAGGGCGGGCTGTTGGTTAGTCAGAGTCTGGGATAGCGTGAGACAAGTCCGGGGTTGCGTGAGAACTCACAAGAAGTGACATGGAGCGAGCGACGGGAATCGAACCCGCACCACCAGCTTGGGAAGCTGGAGTTCTGCCATTGAACTACGCTCGCGCATCCGGAGACAACACCGCCCAACAGGCGGAGGACTACCGGCTTGCGCAATCCTACCAAGCCTGCTCAGATAGTCTCTTGTCATGCTGCTATCGGACCGGGATATCAAGGCGCAACTCGATTCTGGGCGGGTAGGCCTCGACCCGTATGACCCGGGGATGGTGCAGCCCTCCAGCGTCGACGTGCGACTCGACCGATATTTTCGTCTGTTCGACAACCACAAGTACCCGTTCATCGATCCGGCCGAAGACCAGCCCGAACTCACTCACCTCGTTGAGGCGCAGCCGGATCATCCGTTCATTCTGCATCCCGGCGAGTTCGTGCTCGCGTCCACCTACGAGCAGATCACCCTCCCGGACGACATCGCCGCGCGCCTTGAGGGCAAGAGCTCCCTGGGCCGGCTCGGTCTGCTCACGCACTCCACCGCCGGATTCGTCGACCCCGGGTTTTCCGGCCACGTCACCCTGGAGCTGAGCAACGTCGCCACGCTGCCGATCAAACTGTGGCCCGGGATGAAGATCGGGCAGTTCTGCTTCTTCCAGCTCTCCTCGCCCGCCGAGAAGCCATACGGCGTCGGTGCCAACGGCTCGCGCTACCAGGGCCAGCGCGGTCCGACCGCGTCGCGATCGTTCCAAAACTTCCACAAGACGGATGTGACACGGTAGCGACGAGCGTCATCCGGGTGGGTCTCGACAGGCTCGACCACCGGAGTGCAGGGCGACGTGCTCAGCGGGCGAGAGTCCAGTCGTTCAGCTGCAGCACCAGCCACGGGCTGAACGCGTAGGGCGCGGCCGCGACCGCGGCACGCAGGTCAGCGGGGGCGACCCATTTCCACTCGGCCACCTCATCCGGGTTCGCGGCAACCGCATCCGTCGTCACCGCACTGAAGACCGGGCAGATCTCGTTCTCGACGATTCCGGATGCATCGACCGCGCGGTAGCGGAAGGCCGGAAGCACCGGCTCAAGACCCGTGATCGCAATGCCGAGTTCGACGATCGCCCGCGCGATGACCGCCGACTCTACGCTCGCACCCGGAACCTGATGCCCGCAAAAGGAGTTCGTCCACACGCCCGGCCAAGTCAGCTTCGACAGCGCCCGCCGGGTCACCAGCACACGCCCGCCGGCATCGAAGACATGGCACGAGAACGCCAGGTGCAACGGTGTGTCCGTGCCGTGCACGGTGCGCTTCTCAGCCGTGCCGAGCGGATGCCCGGAATCGTCCGCGAGAACAACAAGTTCTGGATCAACAGCCATATGCGTTGAGGTTAGCATTTCGGGCGTTGATAACTATTTATCGTACGATCCAGCTCCTCGACCGCGTGGAGAAGTTGCTTCGCTGTCGGGTATGTTCAGCCTTCCCAGCCGAGGTTGCGCGCCATCCGTTCGAGTGCGCTCAGGGTGGCCGCGTACTCCTCATCGTCGAACCCTTCGGAGACGGCATCGCGGATGCCCTGCACGACAGCAGACAACCGGGTGTAAGCGACCCGGCCCTGCTCGGCGATCGAGTACGTGTCGCCAGTGACGGTGATCCATCTGCTCTCCACGAGCTCCGCGAGGTGCGACGCGGAACTGTCCTCGCTGTCCGCGTCGAGGAACGGCGCAATCTCACTGTTCAACAGCTCAAGAGTCGCGTCCTCACGCGACAACGCTCCGAGCAACTGCCACTGCCGGCGCGTGACGCCGTGCTCCTCAAGCGTGTCGTCGAACCGATCATCGATCAGTTGGTCGACAAGCTTGAGCCAGTATCCGATGGGTCGCGACGCTGCCATGCGTTGACCATACAACGAAGACCCGAAGATTTGAAGGATTAGTCGATCACGGACTGTTTCGCTTTGACCGGCAGCATCAAGAGCAGTCCGGCGACGAGTACGAGCACGATGCCGATGATGCCGAACCGTGTGTCGCCGGTCGCGCCGACGAACAGGCTGAACAGGCCCGGTGCCAGGAAACTGACCGCGCGCCCGGTTGTCGCGTAGAGGCCGAAGATCTCACCCTCGCGCCCGTGCGGGGTGATTCGGGCCAGGAAGCTGCGGCTGGATGACTGCACCGGCCCCACGAACAGCGACAGAAATAGTCCGGCAATCCAGAACCCGCCCTGGGCGGTGCCGATGAACAGCACGGCGGATCCGGCGACAACCAGCCCGCCGAGCGACCAGACGATGACGGTTTTCGCACCGACCCGGTCATCCAGCCAGCCACCGACGAATGTGCCGATCCCCGCAACGATGTTCGCGGCGACCGCGAAGTAAATCACCTCGGTTGCCGAGAAGCCGAACACCTGGGCCGCGATGATCGCGCCGAACGTGAACACCGCGGCGAGACCATCCCGAAACACGGCGCTCGCCAGCAGAAACATGAGAACCTGCGGGCTCTTCTTACGCAGCGCCGCGACGGTCTGCCACAGTTGCCGGTAGCTGGCAGCAAAGCTGACCCGGTTCTGCCTGGCCCGCGGCGGGATCTCCGGCACCCGCAACAGCACGGGCAGGGCGAAGATCGCGAACCAGAGCGCGGACACCACGATCGCCAGCCGGATGTCCAGAGCACCACCGGCCGCACCGGTCGGCACCGTGAGAAGGCCGTTGCCGTTCGGGTTGCCGAAGCTTTGGATAAACAGCACGAGCAGGATGAGCAGCAGCACGATCCCGCCGACGTAGCCCATGCCCCAGCCGAAACCGGAGACTCGTCCGATCGTCTTCGGGGTCGAAACTTGCACGAGCATGGCGTTGTAGTTGACGCTGGCGAACTCGAAAAAGATGTTGCCTGCGGCCAGCAGCGACGCGCCGAACACAAGGTACCCGGGCACCGGGGCGACAAAAAACATCGCCAACATGGACAGCACGACGAGACCGGTGTTGACGCCGAGCCACAGCTTGCGCCGCCCGGATCCATCGGAGCGCTGCCCGAGGATGGGGGCGAGCAGCGCGATCAGCACTCCGGCGATCGTCAACGCCGTGCCGATCAGTGTCGCATTGCCGGCCTTTGCGGCAACCAAAGCCGGGTTGCGGGAGTCGTCGCCGGCGGCGGCGAGGATGTCCGGGTCGACGAACAGCCCGCTCGCGAGGTACGTGCTGAATACGAACGTCGTGACCACGGCGTTGAACGCGGCCGAACCCCAGTCCCAGAATGCCCAGGCGCGCACCATCCGCTTCGGGATCGGACGATCCTCCAGGTACGCGTGCGCGACCGTCGCCACGGCGTCATCGTCGGCGGAGGGTACATGCTTGTCGGCGTGTTTGTCGGTGGTTCCGCCGGCGCCATTGTCGGGTGTGTCATCCGTCATGCTGACAGGCTAGTGGTCAGCCGTACAGTTCCGGCAGGAGCGCGGCGAAGGCCTCTTCCGCGTCGCATTCCACCCCGCGCCGGGTGAACCAGGCGCAGATATTGACGCAGTCGCGGTGCAAGAGCGACATGCCATTCGGGTTGCTGGCCACCTCCACGAGCTGCGGGAGGTCGATCACCACCACACGGCCATTGTGCACAAGCAGGTTGTAGGCCGAGAGGTCGCCGTGGGCGACACCTGCCGCGGCGAACTGGTGCAGGATGTCCAGCACCTGATTCAGGCATTCGGCCAGTACGTCGCGCTCGGCGCGCACCTCCGACAGTCGAGGTGCCGCGGTCACCCCTTCCCCGATGAACTCCATCAGTAGTTCGGTGCCATTGACCTGCACCGGATAGGGCACCGCCATACCGCGCTGATACATCCGGCACAGCGCGTCAAACTCGGCGAACGCCCAGCGCCCGGCCGAGACCGTGCGGCCGTACGCCGAGTTCTTCGCGACGGCGCGGGTGTCGCGGGTGTTTCGCATCCGCCTGCCTTCCTGATACTGGGCGGAGCGGTGGAAATCGCTGGTCTCGCGGCCGCGGTACCGCTTGGCGGCGAGGATGCTCGCCAGCGTTGGATCGTTCGGCACGGCGCGTTCGATGAGGAAGACATCAGCTTCCTTGCCGGACTTCAGGGTGCCGAGCTCTGTGTCGAACGCGCCGGCGGAGGTGACCACCCAATCAGGGAACGGCCGCGGGCCGCGCTCGGAGGGCGTGATACTCGTCCACGTGGACCAGCGTTGACCCTCGCCAGGAGCGAGGCCGGCAAAGGTGGGTACAGCAAAGGTGGGTACAGCAGATGATTCGTCGAAT
Organism: Terrimesophilobacter sp.; assembly: GCA_039924285.1. GTDB lineage: Bacteria > Actinomycetota > Actinomycetes > Actinomycetales > Microbacteriaceae > Parafrigoribacterium. The sequence continues at coordinate 6,369 of JBDTBD010000130.1, forward strand.
GACACGGTGACGCTCCGAAGAAAGGAGGCCACCCGCGGATTTTAGCCGGCGGCCTCGGAAGGAAAGGGAATGCTGGAGGGCATGGCAAGGACAGTCATGGTGCAGCCTCCTTTCGCGTCGGGCGTGCGTCGATTCTAGTCGCGCGGCATTATTTCAGCGCAACCTGCAATGCTTAAAACGTGACAGCAGAAACGGAACGCGAGCCGGCCGGCGTCGGCGTCGCATCCGTGTCCCTGGACGCTCTGTTGCAGCAGGTGGCGCAGGGCGACCAACTCGCGTTCAGCAACCTTTACGACGGCATCGCTCCTCGCGTCTTCGGCCTGGTGCGCCGCGTTCTGATCGACCACGCACAGTCGGAGGAGGTCACCCAGGAGGTGTTCCTCGAGATTTGGCAATCCGCTTCGCGCTTTGAACCGAATAAGGGTAAAGCGATGACGTGGATTCTCACGATGGCCAGGCGGCGGGCGATTGACCGGATCCGCTCCTCGCAGGCGGGCCGCGACCGCGACACGCGAGTCGGACTGCGCGATTACGAACCGGAATATGACGAGGTAGCGGAGAGCGTCGAAATCAGAGTCGAGGCAAAAAAGGTGGATACGGCGATGCGCGAACTCTCGGACGTGCAACGGCAGGTCATTTCCCTCGCCTACTACGGCGGCAGCTCGCACAGCGAGATCGCCCAGACGCTCGGCGTGCCCATCGGCACGGTGAAAACCCGCATGCGGGATGGCATGATTCGACTGAGAAACCTGATGGGGGTGGCACTGTGACCCACCACGACGACTCCGAACTGCTCGCCGCTGGCTACGCGCTCGGGTCGCTCACTCCCGAGGAAACTGCCCTCTACCAGGCATACCTCGCTGGGGCGACCGCGCGGCGTGCGGAGGCCGAGGGATTCGAGTCGGTTGCAGCGTCACTAGCGCTCAACGCACCTGCGGCCACGCCGCCGGACACGCTTAAGGCGCGGATCATGGCCCAGGTCGCGGCGACGCCGCAGTTGCCGGCCGACACCGCAGAGCCGAACGAGCCGGAGGCGTCAGACGCACCAGACGCGGCGGAGCAACTGACCTTTCCAGCTGGTGGCGAGCTCGTCGCGTCGGATGTGCCCGGCCCAGCCGAACTGCGCGCACGCTCACGATGGACGCGTCGCCCCACCATCGTCCTGGCCGCCGCCGCGGCCGCCATCGTATTGTTCGCCGGCGGAGCGGTCGTCGGCGACGCCTTCGGGCGAGGCCCCTCGCTTCAGCAGGCACAATCTCCGACGCTGGCGCAGATCGTCTCGGCTACCGACTCGAAGCGGGCATCTGTTTCACTCACCGGGGGCGGCACTGCCACGCTGGTGTGGTCAGTGCAGCTGGGCAAGTCCGCCCTCTTCGTCGACGGCCTGAAGCCGCTGCCAGCCGACAAGATGTACGAGCTCTGGTACATGACAGGGACCGTTGCCGCGCCTGCCGGCACGATGCACCTGGGCGAGGACGGCACCACCTGGCAGGTGCTCCAAGGCACCATGAAGGCCGGTGATGTCGTCGGGGTGACGATCGAGCCCAGGGGCGGATCGCAGACCCCGACGACCGAACCGATTCTCGCCATCGAAAGCTGAACTGCTCTGTGTGTCTAGCCGAACGTGAACGAGAAGGCCTGCACGCCGGCGCCGACCGACACGTCCACAGTGCCGGATCCCACTGACTGGGCGAGCAGCAGCTGGTACGAGCGAGGAACCCCGGAGACCGAGATCGTGCGCGACGTGCCGTCGTGGCTGATGGTGACGGAGCCGGAGCCGGCCAGGACCATCCGCATCTCCCGCGCCGTGTAGTTCAAACGCACCTGCGCAGCCTGTGAGGTTGGCGAGATTGATTGCGTCTGCAGGGACCAGTCGCCGTCCAGCGCGAACGAGTCCTTCGCGAGCTTCTTCGGGAAGTTGAACGACGTGGTGAGCGAGGAGTATTTCTCTCTGCCGCCGAAGTTCACCTCCTTGGTCGTGCCGAGGTAGCTTTCTGGAGTGATCGTGCCGGAAGTTGGGCTGGAAATTGGAGTGCTGTCGACGAGGTCGGTCGGTGCGGGCAGCGCGGCGTCCGGATGCGCTTCGAGCAGTAGCCGGCGGATCATCGACTCGGTGGCAGCGTAGTTGCCTTCGCCGAACTGGATATTCCGCACAACGCCCTGCTCGTCGATGAGGTAGTGAGCGGGCCAGTACCGATTGCGGTAATTGGTCCAGGTGGAGAGGTTGTTATCCAGCGCCACCGGGTACTCGATGCCGAGCGCCGCAGCACCGGCCTTAACATTCGCTGGGGACTTCTCGAACGCATACTCGGGCGAATGGATGCCGATCACCGTCAAGCCGGCGTCGCGGTAGGCATCGTCCCAGGCGACCACGTGTGGCACCGAACGCTGGCAGTTGATGCAGCTGTAGGCCCAGAAGTCGATGAGAACGACCTGACCACGCGCATCCGCCAGATCGATCGCGGTATCGCCGGGCGTGTTGAACCAGCTCTGCAGCCCCGTGAGGTCGGGTGCGGTGCCGCAACGCTGCAACTCGGTCGCGTTGTTCGTGCACTTGGATAGCAGCTTGTTTTGGTCGTTCACCAGACCACCTAGGTTCAGCGCCTTCGAGACCTGGTCGGAACTGGAGAACTGGTTCTGCAGCGCGCTCGTGTAATCGGGGACGAGCCGTTGCAAAAGTTGCGGCAGGTTGAAGACGAGACCGATCGCGAGGGCGACCATTAGTACTCCGCCGGTGATCCGGATGCCGCGCTGGTGCTTGCGGAACGACTTGACCCGCTCGGCAACCCGGCGCCCTGCCAGGGCGAAGATGAGCAACGGAATGGCGGCGCCGATTGCGAAGGTGGTGGTCAGCACGACCGTTTCCACGCCGATGCGGCCGGTCGAGCCTGCGACAGTGATCGCGGCAAGCACGGGGCCAGCACACGGGACGTACACCAGGCCGAGCGCCAGGCCCAGCACGAATCCGCCGTGCGCGGTGCCGACGTTCTTGCGCGGAATCCAGGAGAACGGCTTCTCCAGTATCGCTTCGAAGCGCGGGACGATGAGACCAATCCCGATCAGCGTGAGCACGACGATGCCGGCGTACCGCAACACATCCTGCGGCAGATTCAGCAGCGCGAGCAGCAGTGAGCCGATCAGGGTGAACACACTGAAGCTGACGATCAATCCCGCGATCACGAGGTAGGGACGCCAACGGGAAACCTTCGCGGTGCCGGCGCCCGCGGTGCCGTCACCGCGCGCCCCTTCGACGCCACCGGAGAAGAAAATGACCGGAAGAACGGGCAAGATGCACGGCGAAATTCCCGTGATCAACCCACCGAGAATACCGATGATGGCAAGGGTGAGATACATGAATCCTCCAGGTGAGTAAGACCCAAAGGGTTCGGAGCCGGGCCCCGGCCGGATTGGTCGAAACTTTTTCCAAACCGGCAACCACCGGTCTCCGAACGTCTTGTGTCAGGCCACACAGCACGTGGCCGGCTTGGCTACCGCCAGAACACCCCGGAGCGGTTGTCTCGAACGCTCAGCCAGTTCAACGAAGGAGAATCTCATGCGAGTCACCAAAAGCAACAAGTTCGTCATCCTCGGAATCGCCGCCGCCGCCGTATTCGGCCTCTCAGCCTGTTCGACAGGCTCGTCTGCGGCGGACACCGCACCCAAGGCGGCCGCAACAGCCGCGCCTGATACCAGCCAGACACCCGCGACTGCCGACCCGGCCGCCGACCTCGTGGGTTCCGGATGCGCGGCCTACGCCTCCATGGTCCCGAGCGGCCCTGGATCCGTCACTGGCATGTCTACCGACCCCGTCGCTGTCGCTGCCTCCAACAACCCGCTGTTGAAGACCCTCGTCGCTGCGGTCTCTGGACAACTGAACCCCGCCGTGAACCTGGTGGACACGCTCAACGGCAGCGAGTTCACGGTGTTCGCACCGGTGGACGATGCTTTCGCGAAGCTTCCCGCTGCGACCGTCGACACGCTGAAGACGCCCGCCGGAGCGGACACGCTGAAGTCGATCCTCACCTACCACGTGGTCGCTGGCCAGCTGGCTCCTGACGCGATCGCCGGTACGCACGCCACGGTACAGGGCGCGGACGTCACCGTCACCGGCAGTGGTAATGACCTCATGGTCAACGATTCCAAGGTGATCTGCGGCGGCGTGCACACCGCCAACGCGACGGTGTATTTGATTGACACCGTGCTCACCCCTCCGGCCAAGAAGTAAACCGGGCACCACGAGAACGGCCCGCTGTCCAGGCGACAGCGGGCCGTTCGCCGTCCCCGAGCCGATACTGACGGGCCTCGATTCACAGGGTTGAGTCAGGTTGACTCAAGTTTTTGTATTTCAGCTTGACAAAGCACATCCCGTGCCGCAACATTGAGTACGCAAGGCTCAAGTCTTGCCGACATCGGATCGCTTCCCTCGCGATCGTCCACAATCTGTAAGGAGTAAGAGCGCATGGCTCGAGCAGTAGGAATTGACCTTGGAACCACCAATTCAGTGGTGTCCGTTCTCGAAGGTGGAGAACCCACCGTCATCGCCAACGCTGAAGGTTTCCGCACCACCCCCTCCGTGGTGGCCTTCACCAAAGACGGCGAGGTGCTGGTCGGTGAGACCGCCAAGCGCCAGGCCGTCACGAACGTCGACCGTACCATCGCCTCCGTCAAGCGCCACATGGGCACCGACTGGACCGTCTCGATCGAGGGCAAGAAGTACACGCCGCAGGAGATCTCCGCGCGCATCCTGGCCAAACTCAAGCGCGACGCCGAACAGTACCTCGGCGAGCC
>JBDTBD010000131.1:0-33676 GCA_039924285.1 Terrimesophilobacter sp.
GGAGGGCGATAGGGTGTTGGCCGAGCGCAAGCCGCCCGTGTTCTGGGGCCGCGGCACGCTCGACGAGGTGATTCCGGTGCGGGCGATCGAGTTCACCGAAGCCTGGCTGCCGCAGCACGCAACACTCACAACGAACATTTACGAGGATGTCGCCCACGCGATCTCCGAGCGGGAGCTGTCGGATGCCGGCAGATTCATCCGCGAACACCTGGGCTGACCGAACCGGGGCCCTGCCGCACGGTCACGTCGCCGGGGCGCTCTGCCACTGTCGGACGCACGGGGGAAGATAGACGAATGCGCAACGCGCTCGAGAACTTCTCCCCGGCGACCCGGGACTGGTTTCGCGGCGCGTTCGCGGCGCCCACTAATGCGCAAGCAGGCGCCTGGCACGCCATCGCCGCCGGCTCACACACACTGGTGGTGGCCCCAACCGGGTCGGGCAAGACGCTCGCCGCGTTCCTCTGGTCGATTGACCGGCTCGCCGCGGAACCGCCTCCGGAAAAGCGCACCACGCGCGTTCTCTACATCTCCCCGCTCAAGGCGCTGGGCGTCGACGTGGAGCGCAACCTGCGCTCCCCGCTGGTCGGCGTCACCCAGACGGCGAAACGGCTCGGGCTTCCGGCGCCCGTGATCACCGTCGGCGTTCGCTCCGGCGACACACCGGCATCCGACCGGCGGATGCTGCTGCGCCGCCCTCCTGACATCCTGATTACCACGCCGGAGTCGCTCTATCTCATGCTCACCTCCGCCGCCCGGGACACGCTACGTAGTGTGGACACCGTGATCGTCGACGAGATCCACGCGGTCGCGTCGACCAAGCGCGGCGCGCACCTGGCGCTGTCCCTGGAGCGATTGGATGCGCTGCTCGAGCGCCCGGCGCAGCGCATCGGACTTTCGGCAACGGTGCGCCCGTTGGATGAGATGGCCCGCTTCCTCGGCGGATCTGCGCCGGTGACCATTGTCGCGCCACCGGCCACGAAGACCTTCGACCTGTCCGTGGTGGTGCCGGTCGAGGACATGACCGAGGTGGGTTCGGCGCCGCGGCAGGGCGGATCTGCGGCGAGCGGTCCGCCCCAGGGATCGATCTGGCCGCACGTCGAGGAGCAGATCGTCGACCGCATTCTGGAGAACAGGTCCACGATCGTCTTCGCGAACTCGAGGCGTTTGGCGGAGCGGCTGACCGCGCGGCTGAACGAGATCTATGCCGACCGGCTGGCCGATCCGGCGGCTCCCGGCCCAACCGCCGATCCCCTGCTGGCCCGTGCGCACCACGGGTCGGTGTCCAAGGATCAACGCGCACTCATCGAAGACGACCTCAAATCCGGTCGGCTGCGCTGCGTGGTCGCCACCTCCTCGCTTGAGTTGGGCATCGACATGGGCGCGGTCGATCTGGTCATCCAGGTCGAGTCGCCGCCGTCGGTCGCGAGCGGTCTGCAGCGCGTGGGCCGCGCCGGGCATCAGGTGGGCGAAATCTCCCGCGGCATCCTGTTCCCCAAGCACCGCGCGGACCTCATCCACACCGCCGTCGTGTCCGAACGGATGTCCGCGGGGCTGATCGAGGCGATGTCGATTCCCGCGAACCCGCTCGACGTGCTCGCCCAGCAGACCGTCGCGGCGGTCGCCCTGGAACCCGTGGACGTCGAGGAGTGGTTCGACACGGTGCGTCGCAGCGCACCGTTCTCGAGCCTGCCGCGCAGTGCCTACGACGCGACTCTCGACCTGCTCAGCGGACTGTATCCGTCGGACGAGTTCGCCGAACTGCGCCCGCGCATTGTGTGGGACCGGGTCACGGGCACGCTGACCGGACGGCCGGGTGCGCAGCGACTCGCGGTCACCTCGGGCGGCACGATTCCCGACCGCGGCCTCTTCGGGGTGTTCATGGTCGGGGCGACACCGGCGGCGGCCGGCTCTCGCGGCGGTGGCCGCGTGGGTGAGCTCGACGAAGAAATGGTCTACGAATCGCGGGTCGGCGACGTGTTCGCGCTCGGGGCGACCAGTTGGCGCATCGAAGACATCACTCACGACCGGGTGCTGGTCACCCCGGCATTCGGGCAGCCCGGCCGGGTGCCGTTCTGGAAGGGCGACGGGATCGGCCGCCCCGCCGAGCTGGGCCGCGCGATCGGCGCCTACATTCGGGATGTCGCCTCCGCCTCCCCCGCCGACGCCCGCACCCGTGCTGCCGTCGGTGGCCTCGACCTTCTGGCAGTGGGCAACCTGGTCGCCTTCATCGACGACCAGCGGAAGGCTACCGGGCACGTCCCCACCGACCGCACACTGGTGGTCGAGCGTTTCCGGGACGAACTCGGTGACTGGCGCGTCGTGCTGCACTCCCCCTACGGCATGCGAGTGCACGCGCCGTGGGCGCTGGCGATCGGCGCGCGCCTGCACGAAAGATACGGCACAGACGGTTCCGCGATGGCCAGCGATGACGGCGTCGTGCTGCGCATCCCCGATACGGATGCGGAGCCGCCGGGCGCGGAGCTGTTCCTGTTCCCCTCCGACGAACTGCGAGACATCGTCACCGCCGAGGTCGGCGGATCGGCGCTGTTCGCCTCCCGTTTCCGGGAGTGTGCGGCGCGGGCGCTCCTGCTGCCCCGCTACAACCCGGGGCGGCGGTCGCCGCTGTGGCAGCAACGGCAGCGCTCGGCGCAATTGCTCGCCGTCGCCGCGAAGTATCCCAGTTTCCCGATCGTGCTGGAGACCGTGCGGGAGGTGCTGCAGGATGTCTACGATCTCCCGGCGCTGACCGAACTGGCGCGTGAGATCGAGAGCCGGCACATCCGGGTCGTGGAGGTCGAGACCGAACAGGCGTCACCGTTCGCCCGTTCGCTGCTGTTCGGGTATGTCGCGGCGTTCATGTACGAGGGAGACTCGCCGCTGGCGGAGCGGCGAGCCGCAGCGCTGTCGCTCGATCCGACCTTGCTGGCCGAACTGCTCGGCCGGGCGGAACTGCGCGAGCTGCTGGACGATGCGGTGATCCAACAGACCGAACTGGAGTTGCAACGCCTCGCCCCCGACCGGCGGGCACGGGACACCGAGGGTATCGCCGACCTGCTGCGGCTGCTCGGGCCGTTATCCACCGCGGAAATCGCCGACCGCTTCTCGGGGCCGGCGCCGCAACCGGCCGTCGAGCTCGGCGAGCGCCTCGACGAGCTCGCCCACGCCAATCGGGCCTTCGCCACCACGATCGCCGGCGAAAATCGTTGGGCAGGCATCGAGGACGCCTCGCGCCTGCGCGACGCGCTTGGCACACCGCTGCCGATCGGCATCCCGAGCGCGTTCATCGAGCCGGTCGCCGACCCGCTGGGCGACCTCGTCGGCCGTTACGCCCGCACCCACGGGCCGTTCACGGTGGCCGCCGTCGGGCAACGGCTGGGACTCGGCACCGCGGTGGTGCTCGACACCCTCCGCCGGCTCGCCCGGGAGCGCCGCGTGGTCGAGGGCGAGTTCCGGCCCGGCGCATCCGGAAGCGAGTGGTGCGACGTCGAGGTGCTACGGCGACTGCGGAGCCGGTCGCTCGCGGCACTGCGGCACGAGGTCGAACCGGTCGACGCGGCCACACTCGGTCGTTTCCTCCCTGCCTGGCACAACGTCGGCGGACCGCACAACACCTTTCTCAGGGGCTTGGATGGCGTCGCGCACGTCGTCGACCAGCTCGCCGGCGTGCCGCTGCCGGCGTCGGCGTGGGAGAGCCTCATCCTGCCCGCCCGGGTGCGCGACTACTCCCCCGCCATGCTCGACCAACTCACCACCACCGGAGAAGTGCTCTGGGCAGGACGCGGATCGCTGCCGGGCAACGACGGCTGGGTCAGCCTGCACCTGGCCGAAAACGCGCCGCTCACTCTTGCGCTCCCGGATGCCGACGACGCGGCATCCACCACTCGTGCCGATACCGCGCTGGAGCGCGACGTGCTCGCCGCGCTCGCGGGCGGCGGCGCGTACTTCTTCCGGCAGCTGGGCGCCGCGCTCGGCAGCACGGACGATTCGGCACTGGTGTCCGCGCTGTGGGACCTTGTCTGGGCTGGCCGGATCACCAACGACACGTTGGCGCCGCTGCGCGCACTTCTCGGCAGCCGCGGCCGCCCAACCCCGCACTCGCGCACCTTCCGAGGCCGGGCTCGGGCGAGCTTGCCGAGGCAATCGGGGCCACCGAGCGCCGGAGGCCGCTGGTCGCTGCTGCCGCTTGCCGAGCCGGATCCGACGGTGCGCGCCCTCGCCACTGCCGAGGCCCTCCTGGCCCGGCACGGCGTGGTGACGCGCGGCGCGGTGGGCAACGAGGGTATCCCTGGCGGGTTCTCGCTCGTGTACAAGGTGCTGAGCCGGTTCGAGGAGAGCGGGCGTGCCCGGCGCGGTTACTTCATCGAGGGGTTGGGCGCCGCGCAATTCGCCACCGGAGCGACGGTGGATCGCCTGCGGAGTTTCACCCGGGATACCGATTCGACCGAGCCACCCACAGCGCTGGCGCTGGCCGCCACCGATCCGGCGAATCCGTACGGTGCGGCATTGCCCTGGCCGGCCGCCGCCAGCCCGCACACCGACACGTCTGAGCCGACCGACGGCGCGGACAAGCGCGGCCACCGCCCTGGGCGCAAGGCCGGCGCCCTCGTCGTGCTCGTCGACGGGGCGCTCGCCCTCTACATCGAACGCGGCGGCAAGAGCGTGCTCAGCTTCGGGCTCGGCGACGACATCCTGCCGGTCGCCGCACAGGCCTTGGCCGCCGTGGTCGTCTGCTCCGGCGGCACGCTACGCGTCGAACGCATCGACGGTGTCTTTGTCATCGGCACCCGGCTCGGCGACGCACTTATCCGCGCCGGATTCAGCACAACGCCACAGGGTCTAAGGTTGCGCGCATGAGCGGCACCCATGCCTGAAGGCGACACCGTGTACCGCGCCGCTCAAAACCTCAACACGGTTCTGGCGGGCCGAACGCTGGTGCGCTGCGACATCCGGGTGCCCGCCTATGCCACCGTCGACCTCACCGGTGAGCGCGTGGACGAAGTCATCAGCCGCGGCAAACACTTGCTCACCAGGGTGGGCGATCAAACGATCCACACCCACCTCAAAATGGACGGCTCCTGGCACATCTACCGACCCGGCGTGCGATGGCGGCGCCCGCACTGGCAGGCGCGCATCATTCTCGCGAACTCCGAATGGGAGGCGGTCGGCTTCCAGCTCGGTATCGTCGAGGTGTTGCCGCAGTACGCCGAGAACACGGTGGTCGGGCACCTGGGTCCCGACCTGCTGGGGCCCGACTGGGACGCTGAGGTCGCACTTCAGCGGCTGCTCGCGACACCGGATGCGCCGGTGGGCACCGCGCTGCTCGATCAGAGCGTCATGGCGGGGATCGGCAACGTCTACCGGAACGAGTTGTGCTTCCTGCGCGGCCTGTTGCCCACCCGGCCGGTCGCGGAGGTTCCGCAGCCGGAGAAGCTCGTCGACCTTGCCCACCGGCTGATCAACGCCAACAAGAACCGCACCAATCGCACCACCACGGGAAACCTGCGAGGTGTCACCTCGTGGGTCTACGGCCGCGACGGAAAACCTTGCTTGCGCTGCGGAACCATGATCGTGCGCGGCAGCGTCGGCGACCCGCCGCGGGACACCTACTGGTGTCCGAGCTGCCAACGCTGACGGAAGTCGGTCTCCCGCAGGTTCATGCACGCACCTGTGCGTCTTGTTTGTGAACCCGAAGCTGGAAGGAGGTCGTCCACGAGGCCAGTACTGCGAACAGCAGTCCGCCCAACGCGATGGCGAGACTCACGACGACGACTGCGCCGTATCCAGACGGCCGTGGGTCAAGAAATGGGTACGGATACCAGTCGACGATGGGCCCCCTAATCAAGCTGTAGGCGAGGTACAGCACCGGATACACCAGCCAAATCATGGCGGATCGCACGCTGATCCGCACCTGCGGCAAGTCGATCATCCAGTCGACGATCATCACGATGGGAAGCACGTAATGCAACACGAGGTTCACCCACGGCACCGCCGTGTCCACCGCGACGTTGCGCAACAACAGGCTGTAGGTGATACCGGTGATAACCATGTAAATGGTGGCCGCGCCGCGCACATAATCGAGCCACCGGGGACGCTGACCCCGCCACGTGCACGCAGCGGCAACCGCCAGTGTGCCCACGGCGATGATGTTCGACTGTACGGTGAAAAAGCTGAAGAAATTCACTGGCTGGTAGTGAACGATGTTCGCGACGTTATACAGATACTGGGCAATCAGCCCCACAAAACCAAGAAGCGCAAACGCGAGGCGAACAAAGGCAAGGGACACGTTCTGGATCATGCCGCCATCCTAGGGGTGGGTCCCAGAACGCACCCGTTTTGGCAGTGTTAGGGTTACCCAAGTTGCGCCAGCAAACACCAGCCAGCTTTCCGACCGGAGGGGCCCTCATGAGTTGCATCACCTCGGCGCTTCTGGACGAGAAGGGCACCAAGGAGGGCGGGGTGTGGATTCAGCTCGCTGAGGCGCGAAAGTCCGAGGGGTAGCCCGACCCGGATGCTTCCACTCGCCGCCCTGGACGGCCAGGCGTCCGACTGGCTGACGACCTTCGGGCCGATCGTTTTCTACCTCATCGTCTGGGGCCTCGTGTTTTCGGGAACCGGGCTCTTCGTCGGGGTTTTCATCCCCTTCGTCACCGGTGATTCGCTGCTGTTCGCCGCCGGTCTCATCACCGCCCGCGCCGACAACGTCAGCATCTGGGTTCTAGCCACCGGGGTCGGCGTTGCGGCGTTCCTCGGAGATCAGGTCGGCTTCGTTCTCGGTCGTCACTTCGGCCGGCCGTACCTGGACCGTCGCCGGAGTGGCTGGATCGCGTCGGCGGTGGCCAAGTCCGAGAAGTTCTACGCCGACCTCGGCTGGTGGGCCGTCGTTGTGGCCCGGTTCATTCCGTGGGGCCGAGTATTCGTGCCGCCGATCGCCGGCATCGCCAGGATGAACTACTACAAATTCCTTGCGGCAAACCTTGTCGGCGCGCTCGCCTGGGGCGTGTTGATCACGGTCACCGGCTACTTCGCCGCCACGATCCCGGGCGTCAAGTCTTCGGCGTATGTGATCGGCGGAGCGTTCATCCTCGCCTCCGTCGTTGCCGGCGTCGTGAGCTGGCACCGGAACCGTACGGACCTCTAAAAGACCTGCGCCGTCCACCCCTTAGCCGCGCTAGCCGCCTTGGCGCAGTCCCATCATTCAGGATCTGATGTGACTAAAGTGACGGCTGTCTTCTACCCTGGTCACACCAACCCGTCTGACCTCATCCGTCACACCCCCTCCTGAATAGTGAAAGGCAGGACAGCAACGGGGAAGGGTTGGCGGGAGAGCGCGGCGACCACCAGGTTCGTGGCTCCGTCGCCGTTCGAGGGCCGAGTGTCAGCCCCGCGCCCAGAGCCCTCGGATGACCTCGGAGGCAGGCGCCTCGCGGATGTCGCGGAAGCCGCTGCCTGCCCACAGCGATACGCCGCCTTGGTCGCCGGCAGCCGCGGCTGCCGAGCGCAGGGGCCGGGTGAGCTGATTCACCTCCGGATAAACCGCCGGTGCGGTGCTGTCGTGGTCCAGGATGAACCGGTTGGTGAGCCCTCGCGCGAGCCGCCCGGAAAACGCCCTGGTCAGCGTCGTGCCGGGATACACGCCCGAACGCAGTGCCTCCTTGTGCACCGCGGATGCGCCGCACTCCCGCGTCAGAAGCAGGGCCGTGCCCACTTGCACCGCCACAGCACCCCTCGCGAGTAACTCCACGACGCGCTCGGGCGTGCTGATGCCGCCGGCGGCAACCAGCGGAAGCGCAGTGACCGAGTGCACGTCGTGGAGCAACTGGTCGAGCTCGCGGGTGTCCGGCGTCTTGCTGACCGCGTGAGTGCCGCGATGGCCGCCCGCATCCGGGCCCTGCACGACGAGGCTGTCGGCGCCCACGGCCATCGCAGAAGTAGCCTCGTCCGGATCGGTCACCATGACGCTGACGTGGGTGCCGACCGCGTGCATCCGTTCGACGACGTCCCCGTCGGGCGTGCCGAACGTGAACGACACCAGAGGGACCGGATGCGCGAGCAGATAGGCGATCTTCTCGGCCCAGCGGTCGGTGGTATCGGCGGCGGGCGGCGGCAGTTGCACGTCGTAGCGCGCCACGTCCTCCGCCAATTCGGTTCGGTATGCCTGCAGCGCGGCCGGATCACCGCGCACGGCTGACGGGACGAACAGATTCACCCCGAACGGGCCGTCGACGGTGGTGGCGGCCTCCTCGACCTCGGCGGCAAGAGCATCGACGGTTTTGCTTCCCGCGGCGAGGAATCCGAACGCACCCACCGAGGCGGCGGAGCGCACCAGCGCGGGTGTGGACGGGCCACCAGCCATCGGTGCTGCGAGGATCCGGATGCGCAGGTCGGAAAAGGTGAACATGCCCTCCACGTTACGACCTCGGCATCGGCATCGGCTGACGGTAGAGCACCGCCAAACAGTGCGGCCAACCAAAGAAACGCCCGGGCGGCAGACCTCCCGATGGTTTGCTGTAAATCATCGACAGCATCGCGCGGGATCGTATATAGTTCGAGTCAACCCAACAGCCTGCGAGGTAATGATGGCCGTCTCGGCCACGATACGACCCGGATTCGTCGCTACGACGATCTCACGCAATATCACCGACTTTCGCACGGTGGTAAGCCAGTCGTTTGTGCCCCTGCAGGTCACCAGCGATCGTCGCGACCAGTTCCGTGCGATGATGCGAAGCGCCATCGTCGACGAGGTGTGCGTCACCGACCTGCATGCGACGGCGCACTCTGTCGAGCGAACACCTGAGCTCGTCGCGCGTTCGGAACGCGATTTCTTCAAGGTCAGCCTTATGCTCGCCGGCAGCGGCCTGCTGGTACAAGACGGGCGAGAAGCCGTTCTCACGCCCGGGGACCTTGCCGTCTACGACACAAGCCGGCCCTACTCACTCGCCTTCGGCGGAGACTTCCGTTCGATGATTGTCATGTTCCCGCGAGACTTCATCACTTTGCCCACGAATCTGGTGGGCGAGCTGACGGCAGTGAGCATGGGGGGCACCGAGGGACTCGGAGCGGTCGTGGTGCCCTACCTCAGGCAACTAGCGGTAAATCTCGACCAGTTGGCGGGGATGACGGGCACGCGGCTGATACACAGCGCCCTCGACCTGGTGACTACAATCTTCACGCGCGAACTCGGACTGGATGACGTCGGCGCAGACCCCCATCGCGCACTCATGCAGCGTATCCGTGCATTTATCGATTGCAACCTGGCATCGACGGATCTGTCGCCTGCCTCGATCGCCGCCGCACACTTCATTTCCACGCGTCATCTGCATGGTCTGTTCCAGGAGCAAGACTCAACGGTTTCGACCTGGATCCGCACACGCCGCCTTGAACATTGCCGTCGCGATCTCATCGATCCCCTCTACGCAGACCGCCCCGTTGCCGCGATTGCCGCCCGATGGGCGTTCATGGACGCCGCACACTTCAGCCGGACATTCAAAGCCGCGTACGAGATCTCTCCGAGCGAATACCGCACCTCGCTCGCCGCATAGGCGTCGCACGAAGGCGAGTCGCCCCGTGCCGCTGCCCTACTCATACTTCCGCGCAACAACCCGCCGGACCTGCATGATCGTTTCATCGTTGTACGGTGCCCGCTTTCCGGGGACATAACGCACTTCAAGGTCACGACCCTCGAAAGGAAACGATCTGCGCCGCTCAAACAGGTCCCAGTCAACCGGAGACCCCCGGTCGGCTCCGACGCTGATGCCCGTGAACGGGCACATGCCGATGAGCTGCAGCACGCCGCTCAGGCGAGTACGCGGTGACCCATCGACAAGGATCTCCACGTCCCATTCGATGTCCGGCTGCGCGGTGAAGTTCACGGCGATCTCGTGCGTACCCGCGATATCCAGCGGCGTTGTCACGCGCCGCATCTCCCCGAACTGGTTATAGCTGAACCGCAGCTCACCGTCTTCGACGAACACCACATACCCACCCCCCTGGTCACCGTGCGCGACTACGACGCCGCAATCCGCCGCAGCGCCTGCGAACCGCGCGGTGATCGTGAAGTCACGGAGGTGGATGAGCTTTCCGGACCGATACCTTTCAAGCGTCGGCGTGCCCGGGTACAGAGTGACGGGCTGCTCGAATTCCAGCTCCGTCGAAGGGCGAACGCTCAGCGATGTGCCGTCGTCGTCGAGCGGGAACACGGTATTACGCCAGGCTTCGCGGTGCCAGTCCTGCGCCATGTCACGCACGATCTCGGGGTGTTCAACCGCCACGTCCGTCAACTCAGTGGGGTCGTCAACGATGTCGTAAAGCTCCCATTCCGCGTCGCTGAACGACGTCCCCGACGTGTGGTGCGTGACGATCTTCCACGGCCCTCGGTAGAGCGCGCGATTGCCAACCATCTCGGAGTACTGCTGAGTGCGCAGCGCCGGTGCCGATGCGTCGCGCAGGATGTCCGTGAACGGGATGCCGTCCACTTCTTTTGCGGCATTCCCCGCCCGCGTGCGCAGGTGCGCCACTCCGGCGAGGTCGAGCAAGGTGAGCCCAAGATCGGTGACATAGGTGAATTGGTCAC
Organism: Terrimesophilobacter sp.; assembly: GCA_039924285.1. Taxonomy (GTDB): domain Bacteria; phylum Actinomycetota; class Actinomycetes; order Actinomycetales; family Microbacteriaceae; genus Parafrigoribacterium. The sequence goes on from JBDTBD010000131.1 coordinate 10,571, forward strand.
GTATGCCGCTGTCGGAGGCCTCCCGCGGAAGTCCACGGGGCCACGACAGGATGAGTGGTGCGTGGACGCCTCCTTCGAACGTATCCCGCTTGTAATACCGAAACGGGGTGTTGGACGCGTATGCCCAACCCCGCGGATAGTGGACGAAGCTGCGTGGACCACCGATCAAATCTGGATCTCGGGGAACATCCCGCTGCCAGGTCTCAGGAAGATCAGCCTCGAATCCGAACTGGCTGAAGTAGCTTCTCGTTCCGTTGGGTCCTCCCTCACCTGTCGCCCCGTTATCGGAGGTGAAGGCGATGATGGTGTTCTCGTACTCGCCGATCCGCTTCAGGTGGTGCACGAGCCGTCCGAGGTTCTGATCGATATTGTCGATCATGCCCGAATAGGCTTCCATGTAGCGTGCAAACAGGCTCCGCTGCTCGTCGCTGAGGTCGCCCCATGGCGTCACCTCCGCGCCTGGGGCGCTGTTGCGAGGCCCCGGACGGGTTCGCTCAGGGAACAGTCCCATCTCGATCTGGCGGCGGAAACGCTGCTCTCGGATGTGATCCCAGCAGCAGTCATATGCGCCGCGGTATTTCGCGATGTCCTCGGGCTTGGCTTGCAACGGGGCGTGCACCGCCTGGTGCGCGAAGTACAGAAAGAATGGCTTTTCGCTGTCGCTGGCGCGAAGCGCCTTGATCATACCGAGGGCGCGATCGGTGAGGTCGTCGGTCAGATAGTAGTCCTGTGGAAAGTCTGCAACGACGAGCGGGCTGTTGTCGCAGACCAGACGGTGCGGCTGATAGAGCGTCGTGAAGCCGTCCATCGATCCGAAGTACCGGTCGAATCCACGCTGCAACGGCCACGAAGACTTGTCGGCTGCATCATTCATTAACGATTCTTTAGTCAGATGCCACTTCCCCACGAGGAAGGTGGCGTAGCCGCCCGCACGGAAGGATTCCGCAACGGTGGGCACGTCGTCAGAAATCTCTAGCGTGGAACCTGGATATCCCGGATCGGCGTGGGCGACAAAAGAAAAGCCCGCACGGTGCGGGTTGAGTCCCGTCAGCAGCGCAGCGCGTGCCGGTGAACACATCGGTGCGGTCCGATAGTTCGCGAGCCGGAATCCATCGGCGCTCAGCTCGTCGAGGTTCGGGGTCATCGCCTCACCCCCGAACGGTGCGATGTCACTGAACCCCATGTCATCGACGAGCATGAGGATCACATTCGGGGCCTCATGCGCCGCGGTCCGGTTGGAGCGCCAATCCGGTGTCGACTGCGAGGTCACTTCCGCCGCAATACCCTCGAAATTCTCGTATCCGCGGGCGTACTCGCTGGCGCCGTCAGGGGAAATCGGCATCGGGGATCCTCTCCATCTCTCATCGGCTGCACGCTGATGCGGCGTCGACAAACCACGAGTAGTGCCGGCGGAAGGAGGCGATGTCGGTGACACCGCCGATGCCCGCCGGCACCGCCACGACTACTTCGCCTCGATCACGACTCCGGTAAGGTCGAGCGGCTTGGAAAGGAAGCCAAGCACGGCCATTTTCTCGTTCGCACGTTTCACGTCCGCGCTGCGCACCGCGGCCGGGAAGTACCCGACGACGACCTCCGACGCGGGAATGTCGAGCTTCTGCTGCTTCACGACTTGATCCGCGATGTCTTTGATGTGCGCATCCGCATACGTGTTCGCCTCGCTGGTACCTTTCTGGAATTTCGCTACCACGTCCGGGTGCTCCTTGGCGAACGAACCGGTGGTGATCCAGACGCCGGCAACCCCGTGCTCGAAGAACGCGGCGACAGGCCGCACCAACAGCTTCATGCCCTGAGCGGCTGCCCTGTCGGAGAACGGAGTGGACAGTCCTGCGGCATGTATCCGACCCTGGGTCAACGATGTGAGCTGCGACTGCTGGTCCAGAGCGAGCCACTTGATCGTCGAGGGGTCACCACCCGCCTGCTTGACTGCTCCAGAAATCGCGATCTCCATCAGTCCGCTGCGTGATGGCACGGCGACGTTCTGACCGTTCAGCTGTGCGGGAGAGGTGATGTTGTCCTTCGGATTGACGAACAACGCCGTGTCGTCATCCACGTCGGAACCCTTCCCGTCGTCCGGAAAACCATCGGCGGGAGCGACGATCTTGATGTCGATCCCCTTCGACAGTGCCGTCAGCGCCGTCGGCAACGGCGCATAGGAGAAGTTCGCGCTGCCACCCTGCATTGCAGCGAGCGCCGCGGGCGGGTTCTCCATTCCCAGGAGCTTCGCATCCAAGCCAGCATTCTTGAATGTTCCTCGATCGATCGCATTCTGCATGACAATCTCTGTGGTGATTCCTGACATCACCGCGATGGTAATGGGTTCGGATGCCGCACTCTTTCCGGCCTCTGGGGGTGCGCCGCCCGCTGAGCAGGAAGTCAGTGCGGCGACGATGCTGACGGCGAAAGCCGTCAGAACCAGTGCATTTCGTCTCATGGGTTCTATCCTTTTCGGTTTGTACAGGGATGTGATTGGCATTTTTCAAGGGGTCTGAGTGCTAGTGCGTGCCTCATGGGATGACGTCACGGTGTCCGATTGGGAACTCGCCCACTCAGATCGGTTCGACATCGGGATAAGCGACGGCGCCGAGAGGATAGATGTGCCCTCCAGCGCGAGAGTGCTCCGATTCGCCTTCGCTGTTCAGACCGAGGAAGATTCCCGTGGTCATCAGCTGGTAGCCGAGGTCGTGCAGCCACACACTCGCCACCGCGATGCGGAATTCGCGGAAACAGAACAGGTAGAGCCCGTCGGCGAACTTCCATACCGTCGACAGATCGGTATCGCCGTGACCGCGCTGCACTCCTTCCAAGCACTGCCAGCTATAGCGCCGGCTGGACAGGTACACGTGCTCGTACAGATGCTGCGGGCTGTAGCGGTAAAGGTTGCGCTTGCCGATGAGATCACGGGTGGGTGCCGGAGCTTCTGCGCTGGGTTCGCCTGCGGTGGTCACTCCTGCGAAGAATCGTTGGGAGACGCGAGGCGCGCCGTCGACCGCCTCCTCGCCGATGTGCGAGTTCACGACGAGCGCCCGGTGCGTGCTTGTCGAATACACCAAGGTCAGTGCCTCGCGGGACCGACTGGTCAGCGGGAGATTCACGAAGAACACGTCTTCGCGCACGGCAACTGCGTCGTACGCATCGACCGTGCCTGGAGGCGCCTCAATCACCCCACTGGCTGACCAACTGACGACAGCATCACCGAACACGAAGCTGATTGTCGATTCGTCGTCCAAAAGTACGGTCAGGGAAGTGCCCGCCATTGCCGTGTTCGGCAACCGGTACGTGTCGATGCCGGCAGCGAAGTCGTCATAGGTTCGCCACTTCTCGAGCGCGGGATCGTTCATCGTGTCAACCACGAACTCTCCTCTCTGCTTCACTGACATTTCCGGACTGTGCCGTCCGCCCATGGTTGGCGACGACAGGTCGCATTTCAAGAGTGCGCATTTGATCACGCGCCGATGGTCAACCTCCGTGCCGGGTGTGGCAATGGGCCTCCCCAACGCCGCAATACCCAGTACCCTCCCGGGTGTCTGAGAAGGGCGGGGGAAACCAACGACCACCGGAGTGCGATGATCCCGAAGGAATGGTGATTGACTTTCCGCGCGCGTTCCTCGGACTTACTTGAAGACACCAGCCAACGGCGCCAACAATGAGAACGCAAGGTCACAGGAGCCATTGCCAGAGGAGACACACCCCATGTCCACATCCCGCGTCACTTCAATTCTCGGCATTCCGCAATGAAGGCGCCCAACGGTGCAGTGGCGGCAGCTGCGAAAGAGCTTGTCAGCGATTTTTCTTTGGAGATGACGGGGAAGGATATCCCTGGTCTGGTGGAAGCCGCAGAGGCGATCCCGACCGGCACCAGGGTGAATGTGACCTTCCTGGGCAATGAGGATCTGCGGATGCGGGTCGCGGCGGCGGCGGCGGTCAGGGCTGCCGGGTTCGTCCCGATCCCGCATATCTCGGCGCGCCGGCTGGCCTCGCAGGGCCAGTTGGAGAAGTTTTTGAGCGCCCTGCAGGAGGTTGGTGCGACCGACCACGTGTTCTGCGTGGGCGGGGACCCTGCCACACCGGAGGGTCCGTATGCGTCCTCATTGGATGTGATCCGCACCGGTATCCTGCCCACCTATGGGGTGCGGGAGGTCTCCATTGCCGGTTACCCGGAGGGGCACCCGGATATCAGCACGGACGTGCTGTGGCAAGCACTCCAGGACAAGTCCACCGCGCTGTCCGAGCAGGGCCTGGATGCCGTCATCCTGACCCAGTTCTCCTTCGACACCGACCCGGTGATGGCCTGGATCAAAGATGTGCGCAGCCGGGGCATCAACAACCGGATCCGGATCGGCACACCGGGACCGGCCGGCATCAAACGGCTGCTCGGCTTTGCCCGCCGCTTCGGGATCGGCGCGAACGCAATGATCGTTAAGAAGTACGGGTTCAGCCTGGCCAACCTGATCGGCACCGCCGGTCCGGACCGGTTCGTTAACGACCTGTCGGCCCTGCTGGCCGCAGACCCGGAAAGCGGGTCGGTGAAGCTGCACTTCTACACCTTCGGCGGGCTGCAGGCCACCGCGGTGTGGGCCCACGAATTCACCACGAAGCCGTGAGGACCCGGCCATGACCCAGCATTCCCAGAACCTGAAAAACACCGCCTGCCTGACCGTGCACGGCCCCGACCAGCCCGGCATCGTCGCCGCCGTAAGCACCCTGGTCTGCCGCAACCAGGGCAATATCATCTCCTTGGACCAGTACACGGACGACCCCGACGGGGGTCACTTCTTCCAGCGCGTCGTCTTCACCCGGCCCGACCTGCCCGCCCAACTGCCGGCCATCGAAGCCGACCTGGAAAAGACTCTGGTCCCGTTCGGGCTGACCTGGCGGCTGACTGACCAGTCCGCGCGCAAACGGATGGCGATTCTGGCCTCCACCTCCGACCATTGCCTACTGGACCTGCTCTGGCGGCACCGCCGCGGCGAACTGCCGATCACCATCCCGATGGTCATTAGCAACCACACCAACACTGCCGAAGACGTCCGCTCTTTCGGGATCCCGTTCTTCCACGTCCCCTCTCAGGGACCGGACAAGACCGCAGCCGAAGCGCGGATACTGGAACTGCTCAGGGGCAACGTGGACTTCATCGTCCTGGCCCGGTACATGCAGATCATCTCCGAAGACTTCTTGCACAAAGCCGGAGTGCCGGTGATCAACATCCACCACTCCTTCCTGCCCGCCTTCATCGGCGCCACCCCCTACCGCAAAGCCAAGGATCGGGGCGTGAAGCTTATCGGCGCGACCTCTCACTACGTGACCGCGGACCTGGACGAGGGCCCCATCATCGAACAGGGCGTGGTCCGAGTCACCCACGCCGACTCCGCCGCCGACCTGCAACGCCGCGGCGCCGACGTCGAACGCGACGTCCTTTCCCGCGGCGTCCTCTGGCACGCCCAAGACCGCGTCATCCAACACGGAAACCACACCATCGTCTTCAACTAACCCGCGCGCGGGTGATGCCGCTGCCGCACGCGTGCGGAGTACACCGAAACTCGGGTCACGACGGCTGGGTCGGGATGCTCGTCGTAGCCGCCTTCCCTGCCTGAATGAGCGACAGGATCTCCGTGCGCAACTCGGCGAAGTCGGCCCGCGCGCGCGTGGTGATCTGGTTTCGTGGCGACGGGATATCGATATCCAAGATCTTCGTCACGGCAGCGGGGCGATGACCCAGTACGACCACGCGATTGGACAAGTACACGGCCTCGTCGATGTCGTGTGTGACGACGACGATCGTCATGTTGAACTGCTCCCGAATGCGCAAGGTGAGGTCCTCAAGCTCGAACCGCGTCTGTGCGTCGACCGAGGCGAACGGCTCGTCCATGACGAGGACTTCGGGCTGATACGCCAGGGCACGAGCGATGGCCACGCGCTGCTGCATGCCACCCGAGAGTTGCCACGCATACTTGTTCACCGCCTGATCGAGTCCAACAGCGGTCAGCGCTTGTTCGATCCGAAAGTCCTCGTCGATCTTTTCCAAACCAAGATGCCGTAGTGGAAGCCGAACATTCTTGCGAACGGTCAGCCATGGCATGAGGGATCGGTTGTATTCCTGAAAGACGAGTGCCATTTCCCGCGGAGGACCATCGATTCTCCTTCCATCGATGAGAGCCTCACCGCTTGTCACCGACTGCAGACCGGACAGGCACTTGAGCAAGGTCGTCTTACCCACTCCCGACGGTCCGACCACGCACACGATCTCACCACGAGCGACGTCGAACGTCAGGTTCTCGATGATGGTGACGGCTCCGTCACCTGTGCCGTACGACTTGCTGAGGCTCCGAACCGAGAGTCGCGGAATCTCCCCCGCCGGCTGCCCATCGCCAAAAGCATCACGAGCCGAATCCATTTGCGAACCCATCACATCTCCTTCCCGATCTTCTGCGACCGCACGTACCACTGGAGCACGCGATCGCGAATAACGTTGAACAGCAGGTTGAGGACATACCCGAGAACGCCGAGCAAAATGATGCCCGCCCACATGTCCGAGGTCGCAAACGTCTGCTGCGCGAGCAAGGTCAGCGCGCCGATACCATACGACGAACCGAGCATCTCGCTGGCGATCATGACGACGAATGCCGTCTGCAGGCTCACCTGCAGGCCGGATGCGATTCGCGGGCTCGCCGCCGGCAGATACACGTTCAGCAGCCGTTCCCGTCTTGTTAGTCCATACATACGGCATACGTCACGCAACTGCGGATCCAATGCGCGCAGGCCATCTAGGGTCGAGATCAGAGTGGGGAACACGCTTGCGAGCGCGATCGTGAGGATGCGCACCTCGTTGCCGAATCCCAGCAGCGCCACGAAGATGGGCACGAGTGCCACCGGAGGAATCGCCCGCCAGAAATTGATCACAGGCGCGAACAGGCCGCTCAGGACCTTTCCGATCCCGAGAACCACCCCGAGGGCGATGCCGACGACGCCGCCGATGGCGAAGCCGGCGAGCAGGTTCCCCAAGCTCGGCAGGACATCGCTGGCAAAGTGGGCGAATAGCCACAGCTGTTGGAATCGCTCGACGATTGTGGACAGCGGCGGAAAGAACGGGTTCGCCGAGTCCGCAGACGCGGTCCACCACGTAGCGACCAGGATGACCGGGACGAGGACTTCGATGGTGATCAGCCACGGTCGCCCGACCCGGGGCTTACGGCGGTTCCTGCCCCGCTTTGCCAACACTGCAGTGTCGCTTGTGGAGGCGGCCATCAGTGTTCCTCCTTCCGGTAGGAAGGGTGCCAATGGAGCATTCGGCGTTCGATCAGTTCACTTGCCCCCTGAAAGACGAGCCCCAGCAGGCCCAGCGCAACCACGTACGCGAACAGCAGCGATAGCGAGCCACTGAGCTGGGCGCGCAGCAGACTGTTACCCAGTCCTGGCCCGCCTCCCAACAGACCGGCCACCACAGCGATGATCAACGATGTAGGGACCGAGACACGGATCGCCGTGCCGATGTACGACAGAGAACTGGGCAGCACCACACGCCACAGCACCTCTAAACGCCCCATGTTGAACGACTCCGCGGTCGCAACAGCGATCGGATCGACATCGAAAACTCCGGCAGCCGTCTGCATGATGATCGGCAGCACACACCCATAGAAGACAAGGAAGACGCCCATATTCGTGGTCGGACCGAGCACGAGAACCGCGAGCGGAAGGATTACGATCGGCGGGATCGGTTTCAGAAACTCGAGAAGCACGCGGGTTGCGTGCATCGTAACCTGTGAACTCGCAAGAAGAACTCCAACCACCACCCCTACGACCACCGCGAGGATGAATCCACCCAGCGCCACCTCGATCGTGCGCCAGGTATCCACCCAGAAGCGCCCGTCGGGCACGAGCGTTCCGAACTCGCTGAAGGTCGCGGTCGCCGTGGGCAGTGCCCCACCACTGATCGGCGAGATGGCGATGATCTGCCAGAGCGCCGCGACAACCACGAAGCCGATGAGGCCGTACACGATGCGGAGTGGCTTCACGCTGATACCCCCTCGTACGGCTTTGGCCCTATCGAACATCCTGACCGGATCGACTATCGGCACACCGGTGTTCTAGGACTTCTCCATCCTGGCCCCCGTGAGCGCTATTGCCACAAGTCCCTGCACGCACGAACTAGGTTTGGGCACGGTGCGTCAAAGCGCCCAAAATCCCCTCGCTCAGAAGCCTCATACAGCCCCTGGAGCGAATGCGACCGGGGACCATTCCCTGCGCTGAAACGGTAGCCTTCCGCGCTCCCCGTCAAACACTTCTACGCCGTGGGCGACGAGAATCGCAGAAAGACCTGCGAGCGAAGGAGCATCCGTGACCGACTCGAACAATCTTTCCGACACAACCACCTGGCTGCCACTGGATGGACTGGCCCCGGGGTTCGACGCCAACAAGGCGCCGACCACCGATGCGCTGAATGGACGCACGATTTCAATCGTGGACGATCGCGGTACGCGGATGTCGCACGCCTTCGGGCCGGGCACGGTCTCCTGGGTGTACGAGCCCGGCCGAGGCGACTCCACCGAGGCGGCCGCGAAGACCGACGCCTGCGAGGTGTTCGAAGTCGACCAGGACCTCTACTACGTCCAATTCCACCACGAGCACCTGCCGAACGAGGCGGTGTCGCTGTTCTTGGACCTTCGCAGCGGGCACGCTCTCTCCGTGATCAACGTGCTAGGGGACGATGCTCCTGGTCGTACCGCGGTGCAGCAGATCTTCAGCCTGGCGCACATCGAGGGCATCACACAAAACGGTCCGGCACCGGCCCCCACCGCGGAACTCATTGGTCGCCGAGCCCTCTGGGTGTACTCGACCCAACACGCGTATGAGCACGTCTACCTATCGCCGCACTGGTACTCGTGGCAGTGCCTCGCCGGCCCCGAGCAAGGAATCGCCGACACCGATGAGCAGACGACATGGCGACTCCGTGCAGGCATCTACGTTTTCGCCTGGCGCGAGAAGGTCATTTCGTGCGGGTCGGTGACCGTGGCCGATCACCGCGACCAGCGGTCGCTGCGCTCGCACGGCGTCCTGTTCGGTGCCGACGAGTCCGGGACCGGTCAGACCCACTTCACGTTCGGCGCACACGGGCGGCTGCTCTCGACCACCGTGCACCCCGCCGAATACGACCCGGTCCTCGTCGGAGCGGGGCAAGAGTGCTGAGACGGCTACTGACCTGGCCCTGACCGACGGGACGGTGGTCATCCGCACGCACAATCACCGTCCTTTCCCTCAGTCTGTGGGGTGGACGGTCTCGTTGAGAACCGTGAAACGACTGTCAAAGGGAAGATGGACGAAATCCAGGGTGCTCTGCTCCCAGCAGAACATCCGCCCGATGGAGCGCCGGTATTTCAGGTCGACCACGAGGAAGCTGTCCACTGGCATCACCGTCTCTGTCCAGAAGAAGATGACGATGTCGTCGGCAAGTTCGAACGCCTTGGTCTCTTCGACATCCGCGAGACCCTTCTCACCACCACGAACACACTGCCAAGCAAAGGTGCCAGCATTCAGGTAGATGTGCTCGTATGCTTCGGTCTCGCTGTACCGATAGTAGATTCGCTTTCCCACGAGTTTGTCCGTCCGCCGGCGCGGCTCGATCTCACCGGTGCCGAGGACTCGTCCCGACAGGAACCTGGTGTGGGTCCGGATCTTTCCGTCGCGGCTGATGAACGATGTATCCGCCGTCGTTACCAGGCCATCGCCTCGATCGAGGACCATGGACACGTCATGCGTTTTCACGCTTTCACCCACCAGGAAGTCGATGAAGAACACCCCCGGGCGCACCTCGACCGCGCGATAGGCATAACTGGCGGCCTCCCCTGCACCGGCGCCTTCGAGCACCTCGCGATCAAGTGAGTCAATGGAGGTGAAGCGGAGTCGGACGACCGAACCGTCGTGGTTCCCGACGTCGATACTCTCGCCCACCAGCTCATCGCTGTCGGGGAGGGTCGGCAGGCCGAAGCCCTGGAGCATCACTGACACGTCCGGCCAATCCTCCGGAGCCACGAACTCCTGCTTCTTCAGGGCGCTCTCCTGGTTTGAAGTGGTCATGAAACACCTTTCAGTGCAATATGTAAGAACGGCGGGATGCCTGGCCGACGGGATCCACTTGCCGACCACACTGGGTGATTAGTCTCAGTCGCGGCGATACGTCTTCCTGGCGTACTCGCCCAGTGGAGACGGGGCGACGGTCGCTCGCACCTCTACCTGCTTGTGCGGCTCCACCAGGATCTTCTTCGAGTTCGGCTCCTCCCCCCAACGAATCGTCACCTCCGCACCTTCCGCGACGTCGGCGTCCACGATCGCGGTCGACACGACGGCGCGATCCTCTGCGGACGCCGAGACCCAGCCGGAAATACCGACGGTCTGTCCGTTCGAGAGCACGGCGTCAAACTGAATAGTGCTGTACTTTCCGTTTGGCATCGAGATGAACTTCGCGGGCAGCTCGTCCCGGAAGAACGACCGGTACACATCGACCACATCGTCCGAGTTCCAGATCAACGACACCTTTTTCTTATGGTCCGCCTCGCCGCTGTCGATCATCCTCTGAATGCTGTCACGACCGATGAAGTCGTGGTTCATCGAGATGATCCGGCGATAGCCGACGGCGAATGGGGTGAGGTAATAGTCCTCGATATTTTTCGGGCTGAAACTGCCTCCCAGGGGAGCAGTCGCTTCCCATGATCGGTCGGTGAGCCAGTCACGGTAGTCCGCCAGTTCCGGTGCCGTGTAGATCGCAGGAACGACAGCCGGGAAGTACCCCGAACCACTTCCCGAGAAATATGTGTCCGCGCCGGCCCGGCTCAACCCGTGCTTCTGACCGGCGGCCATGACCGCATCCAGCACAACGGGCTGATCCGCCCATTCGCCGAACATCTCGAAGCCGGGCAGGCCCGACATCCCATGGCGGAGAAGCGTGACGTCCCGCCCAGCAATGGTGACATGACCCATATGGAAGAACTTCAATGCGGGTGGCTCGTCACCGAGTAGGTCGCGCATGATGTCCAACGCAGTCGGTCCCTGCAGCTGATAGCGGAAGAACGACGGAGAACCCTGCCGCGTCAGTGAGGTCCCTTCACGGGTGAATTTGATGTGATTCGGTGTCACCGCGTGGTTGTACTCGACCCAGTCCATGATCGGATGCGGACCCACCAGCAGAACCCGGTTCTCGCTCATGTAGAAGAGGATGCCCTGGCCGATGAGATTGCCGTCGGGTGCGCACGCGACGAACTGTTTGGCGCTGTCGGGAGCGAACGTGTCAAAATTGTTCACGCCGATGTGCGCGAGGAACGGAATGAGATCCGGCCCTTCCATCGTGACGGTGACCATGTGATGAGACTGGTCGTACAGACTGCACGAGTCGCGCAGGGCCAGTTGCTCGGCGATCCAGTTCGTGTACTCCGCCGGAACGACAGGAACCAGCTGCGGGGCTGCCTGCGAGTTACGGAGCAGCTCGACGGCACTCCCAGCGTCACGAATCGCTTGAGTCAAAGACCTTGTCATTGTGGTTCCTTTCGTTTGCCTTGGTTGATGCGGACTCCGTCCGCTACATGCAACTGCTACGGCACGTCCGCTTGATGGCTCAGCCGTTGATAATTTGGGGGACAGCGACCGATTTGAGCCCCTCGACGCCAAACTCCAGACCGTAGCCGGAGCCCTTGACGCCGCCAAACGGGATCATCGGGTGCACGCCTCCATGCGAGTTGATCCACACGGTGCCGGACTGAATGCGCGCGGCAACCTTGCGCGCCTCGTCACGGTCGCCCCATACGGAAGCTCCGAGACCGACATCGAGCCGATTCGCGCTGGCAATGGCATCCTCGACATCGGAGTACTTGATGATCGGCAGGGCCGGCCCGAACTGTTCTTCATCCACAAGCGCATCGCCGTCCTTGACGTCGGCGACGAGGGTGATCGGATAAAACAGTTCGCCGAGCTCGGTCGCCGGGGCCCCGCCGGTGACAATGCGTCCGCCGCCTGCCTTGGCGTCCTCGACCAGTCTGCTCACGATGTCGAACTGCTGCTTGTTCTGCAGCGGGCCGAGCACGTTGTTCTCATCGAGGCCGTCACCCATCGGCGTCTGCTCGGCGATGTCCTTGAGGGCTGCGATGACATCCTCATAGATCGAGTCATGCACGTAGAGCCGCTTGAGTGCCGCGCAGGTCTGCCCGGTGTTGATGAATGCCCCCCAGAACAAATCCAGGGCGATGGCTGCGGGGTCGACGCCGGGCAGGACGATGCCAGCATCGTTGCCGCCCAACTCAAGGGTCAGCCTGGCAAGGTTCCCCGCCGAGCTTTCGATGATCTTTCGCCCGGTCGCGGTCGAACCGGTGAACATCACCTTGTCGATGTCGGGGTGCGAAGCTAGTCGTGCGCCCACTTCGCCGTCACCCGAGATCGGGGTCAGAACATCCGGCGGCAGCACCTCATTCATCACCGCGATCATCGCCAGCACGCTCAGCGGAGTGTGCTCGCTGGGTTTGACCACGACGGTGTTGCCCATGCGCAGCGACGGTGCGATCTGCCATATCGCGATCATCATCGGCCAGTTCCACGGTCCGATTGCCCCGACGACACCAATCGCGCGGTAGTGCAGTTCGGCATGCACCTCGCCGTCGTCCACGACCACCTCGGGCTCGAGCACAGTGCTCGCCGCGGTGCGCAGCCACGCGGAGCAGGCACCGACCTCGAAACGGGCGTTCGGCCCGTTCAGGGGCTTGCCCTGTTCTCGTGACAGGATGCGCGCCAGCGGTTCGGCATTTGCATCGATGGCATCGGCGACCTGGACCAACAGTTCACTGCGCTTGTCGTGGCCGAGCGCTTCCCAGCCCGGCTGAACCGCCCTGGCCCGCGCGATCGCTGCATCCAGCTCTGCGACGGTCTGCACCGGCGCCCGGCCAATGACCTCGCGCGTCGCTGCATCCAGGATGTCCCGCCCCTGGCCCACGGAAGCCTGGACGCGGTCGAGCAGTGCTGACTCTGGCGCGGTCAGAGGTGAATCGGACATCGGTGTCTCCTTCGTGGAGTCGATCGGTGCGGCGCGGGCCGTGTAGGTGCCTCCATTGTGTGCCACCCAAGGGCTGCCAGGGTTGCCTCAGAGCGCGCCGCTCATGTCGGCAGGCGTAGGGAAATCAGCCACCGACCGCCGACCGGTGGTCGTCGCCGCGACCTGCGGATGCGCCGTGCCCAGCGGTGCCCGTGCGCGAGCGGTGCCGGTGCGCGAGCGGTGCCCGTGCGCGACGAGAGGGGCGAAACAGACACGGATCGTTTCTCCCCGAGCACCCAGAGCGGTACCGGTGGGATTTGAACCCACGGTGGGCTTTCACCCACACAACTTTTCGAGAGTTGCACCTTCGGCCACTCGGACACGGTACCGCCGACGATCTTAGTACACGATCGGGGGTCATTCGGTGGAACGCCTGGCGCGCTCGGCCGCGCTTCAGCGAACAGCAAGGTGAAACGCGATAATTTAATGCGTGCTTGTCGATTTTCGTGACGCCGTGCTTCTTGCGGTGATCTTTGTCATCGCGCTGGTGGTGATCGGCGGAGCGCTCACCGTGTGGTTGGTGGAGCGCCGCCGCCATCGCGGCGAAGGCATCCTCCTCAGCACACACCGAATCAACGCAAAATGGTGGAAAGATCAGCGCCGCGCCAACGGAAATCTGCTCTACGTGGCGATGGGCGACTCCGCAGCCCAAGGCATCGGAGCGAGCCGACCGGGCCGAAGCTACGTCGGGCTGATCGCCAGACAACTACGCGCCAGCACCGGACAAAGCGTGCGAGTGGTGAACCTCAGTCAGGCCGGTGCAAGGCTGAGCGACGCACTGTCGAAGCAGGTGCCGCAGCTCTCTCCGCTTCAGCCGGATGTCGTGACGGTGTCGGTGGGCGCCAACGACATTGCGGAGTTCGACCAGAAGCGGTTTGCGCGGGAGTTCAAGGAGCTCTGCGCGGCACTGCCTCCCGACGCCCTCGTGGCGGACCTGCCCAGTTTCTATATCGGCGAGAAAGAACGGAAGGTGCGCATCGCCAACGCGATCGTGCGCAAGATCGTCGCCGAGCACTCACTCACTCTGGTTCCGCTCTACCAAGCCACCCGGCGCCGAGGCGTCTCGCGCACCGCACTGCGCGACGTGTCGGTGGACTACTTCCATCCCAACGATCGCGGCTACAGCACCTGGGCATCCGCGTTCCTTCCTCTCCTCCCCACGGCGCTCGATCGGGTGCTCCGCCACTAGCGGTGACATCGCAGACAGTCGTGTCGGATGCGCCGGTTAGGCTGGGCCACATGGCCCGTCCCACCAACAATTACCGATGCACCGAATGCGGATGGACCACACCCAAGTGGGCCGGCCGCTGCGGCGAGTGCCAAAGTTGGGGCACGGTGCTCGACACGGTCGACCAGGCCGCGCCGAACCCCCACGTCACCCCACACCGGGTGAGTGGCGCCCGGGCGGCGCGTCCGATCACCGAAATCAGCGCGGAGAGCGTGGCCCATTGGCCCAGCGGAATCAGTGAGTTCGACCGGGTGCTCGGCGGCGGCATTGTGCCGGGTGCCACGATCTTGCTCAGCGGCGAACCGGGCGTTGGCAAGTCGACGCTGCTGCTCGAAGTCGCCTCGCGTGCCGCCGAAAGCGGGATGCGAGTGCTCTACGTAAGCGCGGAGGAGTCGGTCAACCAGGTGCGCCTGAGAGCCGAACGCACGAACGCGCTGCACCCGAGCCTGTTCCTCGCGGCCGAGACCGACCTCGCCACCATCCTGGGCCAGATCGACCAGACGCATCCGCACCTGGTGATCGTGGACTCGGTGCAGACCGTGTCGTCATCACTCACCGACGGGTTGGCCGGTGGCCCGGCGCAGGTGCGGGAAGTCGCGGCGACGCTGATCAGAGTCTCGAAAGATCGAAACCTGCCGATCCTGCTCGTCGGACACGTCACCAAGGACGGCTCGATCGCCGGCCCGCGCCTGCTCGAGCACCTCGTCGACGTGGTTTGCCAGTTCGAGGGCGACCGGCAGACCAACCTGCGGTTCATTCGTGCGCAAAAGAACCGCTTCGGTCCGACGGATGAAGTCGGTTGCTTCGAGATGACCGGGGACGGCATCATCGAAGTGGAGGATCCGAGCGGGTTGTTCCTCAGCCACGGCCGCGGGCCGGTGAGCGGCACGTGCGTCACCGTCGCCGTCGAGGGGCGTCGGGCGTTGCCGGTCGAGGTGCAGGCGCTCGTGGTCAAATCTTCGCAGTCACAGCCGCGCCGCGTCGTCAACGGCGTCGATTCCTCTCGGGTGGCGATGCTGCTGGCAGTAATGGAGCGGCGGCTAAAGCTGCAGTTCTCCACCTGTGACGTGTACGTGTCGACCGTGGGCGGCATCCGTCTCACCGAACCTGGAGCCGATTTGGCGATCGCTCTCGCGCTCGCCAGCGCACTGACCGACACACCTCTCACGCACACCCTCGCCGTCGTGGGCGAGGTGAGCCTGGCGGGCGAGATCCGGCCGGCGTCCAATGCGAAGCAGCGCCTGGCCGAGGCCCGACGACTGGGCTACACCACGGTGTTGGATGCCAGAACGGGGCAGCTCAGCGATGCCATGAACGCGGCGTTCACCGCGACCTCTTCGGGTTTGGTCGATGTTCCCGATGACTCCGTCTCGGAGATCGAGCGCGCCAGCTAATTGAGGATGAACTGCACCGTTCCGGTCGACTTCAACGCTCCGAGCAGCACCGTGAGATGGTAGCTCGCGCCACTGGCTTTGACCTTGTTGCGTTCAGCATCGCAGGTGGTGGCCGACGACCGGGTGCGGTCCCAGGGGATCGCCGCCGTTGATTGCGGTGTGTTCGGCTGCATAATCACCGGAACGTCCACCGGATCTTTCTGGCAGTCCTTTGACGACCAGATCAGTTCGCCGCCGCTGGTGATGCGCAACTCCTGCAGCGTCGACCCGGCGTTCATGGTGCACGCCACGGTCGAGGTGTTGGTGATCTTCATGCTGATTAGCGGATTCTCGCCCGCGTTGTAGACGGCCTTGTCGGTGACCGGCTCCAGTTTGATGCTTGCCGGCGCGCACGGATCGCCCTCTTTTTGCGGAGCCGCTGCCACTTTTGTCGGCGTCGGGCTGCTGCTCGGGCCGACTGCTTTCTGGGAGGCGTCGCCACTGCCCGGACGCCCGATGATCATCACCACGATGACGATCACCGCGAGCACTCCGAGAGCCACTATCAATCGCCGCCGCCAGTACACGCCGCTGGGCTGGGGGCCGACGGGATTCCGAAACGTCGACATGCCATAAGAGTAGGTGCGAAGAGGGCCGATACCCCGCCGATTCGGCGGCGTGTGCCGGGGATACTGCTACAGCAGCTTGAGCATCCGCGTGTTGCCGAGCGTGTTCGGTTTCACCCGTGCCAAATCGAGGAATTCCGCAACGCCCTCGTCGGGCGAGCGCAGCATCTCGGAATAGACATCCGGCTCCACGGTCTTTTCCCCCATCGGAACGAACCCGTGCCTTTCGAAAAACCCGGTCTCGAACGTAAGACAAAACAGCCGGCTGAGACCGAGATCGCCGGCGTCGGTTTCCAAAGTGGTGAGGAGCGTGTGCCCGACGCCTTTGCGTAGCCAATGGGGCACCACCGCCAGGGTCCTTACCTCGGCCAGGTCCTCCCACATCACGTGCAGGGCGCCGCAGCCGATCGTGTTACCGGCATCGTCGACGGCCACCCGGAACTCCTGGATCGCCTCGTAGAACACGACCGCGTCCTTGCCCAGCAGGATGCGGCGTTGCACGAGCGGCTCCACGAGCTGCCGAATCGACCCGACATCGCTCGTGCGTGCCGCACGCACGGAAAAACCACTCTCAGTCATGCAATCCCATCTCCAGGAAAAACCGCTTCCTTCGACCAGGAAGTAGCCGATCCCAGCTTACTGACCGCAGATTCTCCGTGAGACGGGATCGGATGGGGCGACTATTTTCCGCTCTCGACGGCAGCGAGCGCGTCGATCTCCTCCCGGCCGGGCTGGCGGCTGGTGGTGAACACGAACTCGGCGTCTTTGAAGTCGACGTGCACGTGGTCTCCTGCCACCAGTTCGCTCTGAAGGATGCGCTCGCTGAGCCGGTCCTCCACCTCGCGCTGGATGGCGCGGCGCAGCGGCCGGGCCCCAAGCGTCGGGTCGAAGCCGACCTTGACGAGCTGCTCCTTGGCGGCGACGGTGAGGTCCACTGTCATGTCGCGGTCCAACATCCGCTCGCCCAGACGCTTGATGAACAGGTCCACGATCTGCAGCAGTTCCGCCGCGCTGAGTTGCGGGAACACGATCGTCTCGTCGACGCGGTTCAGGAACTCTGGCTTGAAGTGCTTCTTCAGCTCTTCGACAACCTTGCCGCGCATCCGGTCGTAGCCGGTGGCGGTGTCGCCTTCGATCTGGAAGCCGACCGGTCCGCCGGTGATGTCCTTCGTACCGAGGTTGGTCGTCATGATGATGACCGTGTTCTTGAAGTCGACGACCCGGCCCTGTCCATCCGTCAGACGCCCCTCTTCCAGAATCTGGAGGAGCGAGTTGAAGATGTCCGGGTGGGCCTTTTCGATCTCGTCGAACAGCAGCACGGAGAACGGCTTGCGGCGCACCTTCTCGGTGAGCTGACCGCCCTCTTCGAAGCCGACGAACCCTGGAGGTGCACCGAACAGCCGTGAGACGGTGTGCTTCTCGCCGTACTCGCTCATGTCCAGGGCGATCAAGGCATCCTCGTCGTCGAACAGGAACTCCGCCAGCGCCTTAGCCAGCTCGGTCTTGCCGACGCCGGTGGGGCCGGCGAAGATGAACGAGCCGGATGGCCGCTTCGGGTCCTTGAGGCCGGCGCGGGTGCGGCGGATGGTCTTGGACAGGGCCGAAATAGCCTCCTCCTGACCGATCACCCGCATGTGCAGGGCCTTCTCCATGAAAACGAGGCGACTGGTCTCCTCCTCGGTGAGTTTGAACACCGGGATGCCGGTGGCCGCGGCGAGCACCTCGGCAATGATTCCCTCATCGACGACGCCCGTCGTTCCGGTCTCGCCGCTTCGCCACTTCTTCTCGAGGCGCAGCCGCTCGCCGAGCAGGCCCTTCTCCTCGTCGCGCAGGGACGCGGCCTTCTCGAAGTCTTGCTCTTCGATCGCGGCTTCTTTCTTGCCGCGCACGGCAGCGATCTTGTCGTCGAACTCGCGCAGCTCCGGTGGGGCGGACAGGATCGACAGTCGCAGGCGCGCGCCGGCCTCGTCGATCAGGTCGATGGCCTTGTCGGGCAGGAACCGGTCGGAGACGTAGCGGTCGGCCAGGTTCGCGGCGGCGACGATAGCACCATCCGTGATCGAGACCTTGTGGAAGGACTCGTAGCGATCGCGCAGACCTTTCAGGATGTTGATCGTGTGCGGGAGGGTGGGCTCGTGCACCTGCACGGGCTGGAAGCGGCGCTCGAGGGCGGCATCCTTTTCGAAGTGCTTGCGGTACTCGTCGAGCGTGGTCGCGCCGATGGTCTGCAGTTCACCGCGGGCGAGCAGCGGCTTCAGGATGCTGGCCGCGTCAATCGCGCCTTCTGCGGCACCCGCACCGACCAGGGTGTGGATCTCGTCGATGAAAGTGATGATGTCGCCGCGGGTGCGGATCTCCTTGGTGACCTTCTTGAGGCGCTCCTCGAAGTCACCACGGTAGCGGCTGCCGGCAATGAGAGAGCCGAGGTCAAGCGTGTAGAGCTGCTTGTCCTTCAGAGTCTCCGGCACATCGCCGCGCACGATCGCCTGGGCGAGACCCTCGACGACGGCGGTTTTGCCGACGCCGGGCTCACCGATCAGCACGGGGTTGTTTTTGGAACGGCGGGAGAGGATCTGCATGACCCGCTCCATCTCCTTCTCGCGCCCGATCACCGGGTCGAGTTTGCCGTCGCGGGCAGCCTGTGTGAGGTTGCGGCCGAATTGGTCCAGAATTTGAGAACCCGCCTGAGCGCCGCTCTGCTGCTGTTCGCCACCCACAGCGACCTGCTCCTTCCCCTGGTAACCGGAGAGCAGTTGGATGACCGTCTGACGGACCCGATTGAGGTCGGCTCCGAGCTTGACGAGCACCTGGGCCGCTACGCCCTCGCCCTCGCGGATGAGGCCGAGCAGGATGTGCTCGGTGCCGATGTAGTTGTGGCCGAGTTGCAGCGCCTCGCGCAGCGACAGCTCGAGGACCTTCTTGGCACGCGGGGTGAACGGGATGTGCCCGGTCGGTTGCTGCTGGCCCTGGCCGATGATGTCCTGCACCTGCTCGCGCACGGCATCCAGAGAAATGTCGAGCGACTCGAGAGACTTCGCGGCGACGCCTTCACCCTCGTGGATCAGCCCGAGCAGAATGTGCTCGGTGCCGATGTAGTTGTGGTTGAGCATCTTGGCTTCTTCTTGGGCCAAGACAACGACGCGACGGGCTCGGTCGGTGAATCTTTCGAACATCTCTAAACTCCCCCGGCACCGGGCTGGTTCGATGCCGTTACAAAGAGAGTAACCAGCACTGACGGCCAATGCTGCCCCTGTTCGCCCTGGGCGTTACCCAGTTGTGGGGGCGCCTTGGCCTGAAAAAACCTCGCCGGGCATCCGCCCTCATGCGGCCGCGACTTCGCCGTCTGGCCACGCCAGTCCCCACCCCGCGGCCTTCCCCGTGCAGCACCCGCTCCGTGCGCACCCTGCCCTCGCCCCGTCCTCTTCCGAAATGACGGAGATTTGGTCTTCCCGGGGCAGGTTTACTGGCATCCAAGGCCGCCCTCGGCCAAAATTCCGTCATTTCGGAAGGTGCCGGATGCTATCGCCAGCGGCTCGCCGCGCTCAACGCCAGATCCAGATCAGCGGCAGACCCCAATCAGCGGCAGACCCCAATCAGCGGGAGACACGAATCAGCGGGAGACGCGAATCAGCGGGAGACCCGAATCATCGGGAGACGCTGAGCAGATACGCGGTTGGAGCGTCGGATGCCGCACCCGGCGCATCCGCACCCGACCGGGTCAGTGTAAGTCGCGCCAGCGGCCCGGCGCGCAGGTCGAGCTTCGCGGTGTCCAGCCGGGGCAGCGCGAGTGGCTCTCGGTCGTTGATCCGCAGCTGAAGGCCGTCGGCGAGTGCGACCACGAACCAGGACGGGCCGGCGAGGTCGTGCGTGCCCAGCTGGATGCTGTTCATCCGACCCATAATGCGCGCAGGATTGACCATGAGGTTAAGGTCGAACACCGGCCCATCGAGCGGACGCGCGGATGCCGGCACGTCACCGGCGAACACCGCCGGCTCGTCGCCGACGCCGATCAGCCGCGAGTGGCCTTCAACGGTGAGCTCGATCCCGGCACCATCGATGACGCCGAGCGACCGCATCATGCCGGGAAAACTCGAGAACGGCGCGCTCTCGGTCACCGTGGCCATGCTGATGCGCCAGTCCGGCAACGCGTCAGAGCCGACCGACACGGCGGAGGAGGCGATCTCGCGCGTGACGCCGTTGCCGTTCTTCCACGGAGTCACTCGGTAGTCGGCGAACCGCAGATGCCTCACGCGGTAATCCATGCCTCCATCCTCGCATTCCGCCCCCCACCCATCCCGTTTCACGGAGTTTCTGTCCTCGGGCACGCTGTTATCTGGCATCCGGAGCCCTTAGCTACAGAAACTCCGTGAAACGGGATGCACCGCGTACGAGATGGGGTGACACCTGCAAGGTGGGCGGCAGCCGGCGGATGCGCAGGGCACAACGTGCGGAGAAGCGGCCAAACTGCCAGCATCGGATTACCATGCACCCATGAGCAACCTGGAGAAGGATCCGCCGGAGCTGGTCTGCTCGTCGCTGACCGCCGCATCCGGAGTGCTGGGCGCTTCCATCGAGCTTCTCGAACCGCGGATGGTCCCGCTCGGCGGACCACGCGCGATGACGGTGCGGCGCACGCTGCCACAGCGATCCCGCTCGCTCATCGGCGCCTGGTGCTTCATCGACCACTACGGGCCGGATGACGTGGCCACCACCGGCGGGATGGTGGTGCCGCCGCACCCGCACACCGGGCTGCAAACGGTGAGTTGGCTGTTCGCCGGTGAGATCGAGCACCGGGACTCCTCGGGCGCGCACGCGATGGTGCGTCCCGGTGAGTTGAACCTGATGACCGCGGGCGGCGGCATCCAGCACTCTGAGGTGTCCACGCCCGCGACGACGATGCTGCACGGCGTGCAGCTGTGGACCGCGCTGCCGGATGCCGCCCGGCACGGTGCGCCGTTCTTCGAAACGTACGCCCCGCCCGTGTTCGAGTTCGAGGGCGCAAGCGTGAGCGTGTTCCTCGGAAGCCTGCTGGGGCACGACTCGACCGCCACGGCGTTCACGCCGATCGTGGGCGCGCAACTCAGCCTGCCCGCGGGCACCGCACTCGACCTGCCGGTCGACGCCAGCTTCGAGCACGGAGTGCTGGTTGACACCGGCGAGGTCGAGGTAGGCGGGGTACTCATCCCCACCGCGCATCTCGGCTATCGCGCCCCGGGTGCCGCGCGGTTGTCGATCCGTTCCGGCGACGAGCCGGCGCGCATCCTGCTGCTCGGCGGCACTCCCTTCGGCGAGCAGATCATGATGTGGTGGAACTTCATCGGCCGCAGGCACGAAGAAGTGGTCGGCTACCGCACCCAGTGGCAGGCGGATGTTGTCGGCCGCGGCTCAGATCACGGCCGCTTCGGCGCGGTGCACGGTTACGACGGAGACCCGCTGCCGGCGCCGACCCTCCCCAACGTGCGCCTCCGGCCCCGCGGCTAAGCCTTGGTCCCCGCGGCCGACCAACCCCGGTGCCCCTACTTCCGAAATGACGGAGATTTGGTCATCCGGGGGTGGGTTTGTTGGCATCCGGGGCTGCTCGGGACCAAAAGGCCGTCATTTCGGAAGGGGACAACAAAAATGCCGAGACAGGGGAAGCGGGACCCCGCCGCAGCCACCTAGGTGCCCGAAAGGCGGATGCGACGCTAGTGCCGGGCGGGCCGGCCAAGCTTGGCGCGCTCCTCGGCCTCGATCTCCGCGTACACCTTCCGCTCGGTGCGATCGGCGCGCAGGATCGCGCGCAGCACTAGCCAGAAAACGAGCCCGACCAGGACGGTGGGTGTCACTGACCATGCCGCATTCACCCAGAAGTTCTCCACGAGGACAGAATACGCGGCGATCCTGATCGACGGCTAACCCTCGGTAATGTTCAGGCCGTCACTTCACCAACGGGAACAGAATGGTCTCCCGGATGCCGAGGCCGGTCAGCGCCATCAGCAGCCTGTCGATACCCATCCCCATGCCACCGCTCGGCGGCATCCCGTATTCCAGCGCGCGCAGGAATTCCTCGTCCAGACGCATCGCCTCGGTATCGCCCTTGGCTCCGAGCTTGGCCTGCTCGACGAACCGCTCGCGCTGCACGACCGGATCCACCAGCTCGGAGTATCCGGTGGCCAGTTCGAACCCGCGGATGTACAGATCCCATTTCTCCACCAGGCCGGGAATGCTGCGGTGCGCCCGCACCAGCGGGGAAGTGTCGACCGGAAAGTCCGCGACGAAGGTCGGGGCCACCAGGGACGGCTTCACGAAGTGCTCCCACAGTTCCTCGACGAGCTTCCCGTGCGTGGGCAGGTGCACCTCCAAGCCCAACGAGTCGGCGAGCTTCTGAAGCTCTTCTGCGGGTGTCTGCGCCGTGATCGGAACTCCGGATGCCTCGCTCAGCGACCCGTACATCGACATCCAGTCCCACTCGCCGCCGAGGTCGTACCGGGTGCCATCCGCCCAGGTGACCAGGTGCGACCCCGAGACCGCGAGTGCGGCATTCTGCACCATCTCCCGCGTGAGATCGGCCATCTGGTGGTAGTCGCCGTACGCCTGATAAGCCTCGAGCATCGCGAACTCGGGCGAGTGAGTGGAGTCGGCGCCCTCGTTGCGGAAGTTCCGGTTGATTTCGTAGATCCGCTCGATCCCGCCGACGACCGCGCGCTTGAGGAACAGCTCCGGCGCGATCCGCAGGTACAGGTCGGTGTCGAACGCGTTGCTGTGCGTGACGAACGGGCGGGCGGATGCGCCGCCGTGCATCGTCTGCAGCATCGG
>JBDTBD010000132.1:0-5735 GCA_039924285.1 Terrimesophilobacter sp.
TCGACCTCATCCTCCCCGACTTCAGCCCGATCCGTGACCGGCTCCAGGATGTGATCGGCGTCGTCCTCACGCACGGACACGAGGACCACATCGGCGCCGTCCCCTACCTGCTGCGACTGCGCGCCGACATCCCACTGATCGGCTCCAACCTCACGCTCGCGCTCGTCGAGGCGAAGCTCAAGGAACACCGCATCACCCCGTACACGCTCACCGTGCGCGAGGGTCAGCACGAGAAAATCGGTCCGTTCGACCTCGAGTTCCTCGCTGTGAACCACTCGATTCCGGATGCGCTCGCCGTGGCGATCAAGACCTCCGCCGGCACTGTTCTGCACACCGGCGACTTTAAAATGGACCAGCTTCCTCTGGACCATCGCATCACCGACCTGCGCGCGTTCGGCCGCCTCGGCGAAGCCGGCGTCGACCTGTTCATGGTCGACTCCACCAACGCAGACATTCCCGGCTTCACCGCGTCCGAGGCCGCGATCGGCCCGGTCCTCGAGGCCGTCATGGCCAAGGCCCCGCGCCGCGTGATCGTCGCCAGCTTCTCCAGTCACGTGCACCGGGTGCAGCAGGTACTGGACGCCGCCCACGCCAACGGGCGCCGCGTCGCGTTCATGGGCCGTTCGATGGTGCGCAACATGACCATCGCCGCGGACCTCGGCTACCTCAGGGTGCCCGAGGGCGTACTCGTTGACCACAAAAAAGCCGCCGATCTGCCAGACAACAAGATCGTATACATGAGCACCGGGTCCCAGGGGGAGCCGATGGCCGTGCTGGCGCGGATGGCCAACCTTGAGCATCAGATCGAAGTGGGAAAGGGCGACACCGTCATTCTCGCCTCCAGCCTCATCCCCGGCAATGAGAACGCCGTCTACCGGGTCATCAACGGACTGACCAAGCTCGGCGCGACCGTCGTGCACAAGGGCAACGCAAAGGTGCACGTCTCCGGCCACGCCTGCGCCGGTGAGTTGCTTTTCTGCTACAACATCGTGCGTCCGAAGAACGTGCTTCCGGTGCACGGAGAGTATCGTCACCTGGTCGCCAACCAGGCACTGGCGATCGAAACGGGAGTTCCGGAGGCCAACACCATCATTGGCGAGGACGGCACGGTGATCGACCTCAAAAACGGTGTCGCTACCGTTGTCGGCCAGCTCGACCTCGGTTACGTCTATGTGGACGGGTCCACCGTCGGCGAGATCACCGAAGCCGACCTCAAGGACCGTCGCATTCTCGCTGAAGAGGGTTTTGTCTCGATCTTCCTGGCGATCGACACCCAAACAGGGCGGGTCATCGTCGGCCCGGAGATCCAGGCCCGCGGCTTTGCCGAGGACGAGGCCGTGTTCGATGCCGTGAAACCGCTGATCGTCAAGGCGCTGCAGGACGCCGCAGACAACGGCACCCGCGACGTGCACGCGTTCACCCAGGTGGTCCGCCGCACCGTCGGCCGCTGGGTCAACAGCTCGCATCGCCGCCGCCCGATGATCGTCCCGGTGGTCATCGAGGCGTAGCCGGGCTGCCCAGTTTCGGGCGATAGCTTTCCGGTCGACGGATGCTGCCGCGGCAGCCACGCTCGACCGAAACGCCATCGCTCGGCGCGACCCGGGTGCGGCGGGTGACACTCGCCGCCGCCTCCGCCGCAATGACGGTGCTGCCAAGTAGCCTGTAAACCATGGTTACGAGCACCAGGTCGACCTCGCGCGCCCGCACGCAGTCCGCGCGCGGCCGATCCCCGGCGACCCGCAAGCCGCGGGCAAAAGCCGTCGAGAAAGCCGGCCTGGCGACGAGGATCTGGCTGAGTCTCGCCCATGTCGTCGGCGGTGCCGCGCGGGTGCTCGGCAACGAAACCTTGGCAAAAGACGAACGACGCGACGGCGTGCCATTCTTCATCGTGTTGCTGGCGGTCAGCGGCGCGTTCGTCGAATGGTTCAACCCGTCCAGCCCCGTGGCCGCCGCGTTTGACGCCTACACGTTCGGCGGACTCTTCGGCCGGGTTGCCTACGCACTGCCTGTCATCATGCTGCTGTTCGCGATCTGGCTGTTCCGGCATCCATCGTCGGTGAACGACAACGGACGCATCGGCATCGGCCTCGGCCTGCTGCTGATCTCGGTGAGCGCGCTGTGCCACATCTTCGGCGGTGGGCCGGCTCCGTCGCAGGGCATGGCGGCGCTCGCCATCGCCGGCGGCATTCTCGGCTGGCTTCTCGGGGCCCCGCTGATCGCGTTGACCACCGGATACGGCGCCACAGCGATCGTCATCGCCCTGCTGGTGCTGTCGCTGTTCATCATCACGAAAACGCCGCCCAACCGCGTGGGCTCCAGAGTTCGGGAGTTGTATGCGTACCTGTTCGGTGCGCAGCTGTCGCCGGCGCACGAGACAGAGACGAAGAAGGCAGAGGTTGCCTTCGGCGGCCTCGAAGACCTCGACCTGTCCGGTGACGAGTCCGTGCCGTGGTGGCGGCGCACCAAGTCCCACCGCGAGGAGGATCCGGCGTTCGATTCCCCGGTGCTCGCGCCTGCGGTCACCGAGGTCGTCGCGCACGTCGCAGAAGACCGACGTCAGCCGAGGGCGTCCGGCGGCTCGTCGATCGGCATCCGCGACGATGCCGAGTCGGGCGCCTCGGACCTGCTGCCCGGATTCGGCGTGGGAACTGACGAGGACTTCGACGAGGATGCGGCTCACCTGCGTCCGCCGCAGCCCAGCGCACCGTACCGGCTGCCGGCCGCCTCCACCCTTGCCGCCGGGACGCCGGCTAAGGCCCGTTCGGCGGCTAACGACGAGGTCGTGCGTTCGATTACTGACGTTTTGAAACAGTTCCACGTCGACGCAGCAGTGACCGGTTTCAGCCGCGGCCCCACGGTCACCCGCTACGAGATCGAGCTCGGCACCGGCGTCAAGGTCGAACGCGTCACCGCGCTGAGCAAGAACCTGTCATACGCTGTCGCGAGCAACGAAGTGCGCATTCTCTCGCCGATCCCGGGAAAAAGTGCCATCGGCATCGAAATACCCAACTCGGATCGCGAAATCGTCTCGCTCGGCGATGTGCTGCGGTCCAAGGCATGCACCTCGAGCAAACACCCCATGACGATCGGGCTCGGCAAGGACGTCGAGGGCGGATTCGTCGTCGCCAACCTTGCGAAAATGCCCCACCTGCTGGTTGCCGGCTCCACCGGGTCCGGTAAGTCCAGCTTCGTGAACTCCATGATCACCTCGCTGCTGATGCGTGCGACGCCGACGCAGGTGCGAATGGTGCTAATCGACCCCAAGCGCGTCGAACTGGCGCACTACTCCGGAGTCCCACACCTGATCACCCCGATCATCACCAACCCGAAAAAGGCCGCGGAGGCGCTGGCGTGGGTGGTCAAAGAGATGGACATGCGTTACGACGACTTGGCGAGCTTCGGCTTCCGCCATATCGACGACTTCAACGCCGCGGTCATCGCGAACGAGATCCAGTTGCCCGCCGGTAGCCAGCGCACCCTCAAGCCGTACCCGTATCTGCTGGTCGTCGTCGACGAACTCGCCGACCTGATGATGGTCGCCCCGCGCGACGTGGAAGACTCGATCGCCCGGATCACCCAGCTGGCGAGGGCATCCGGAATCCACCTGGTGCTGGCCACACAACGGCCGAGCGTCGACGTGGTCACCGGACTGATCAAGGCCAACGTGCCGAGCCGGCTCGCCTTCGCCGTCAGCAGCATGACGGATTCCCGGGTGATCCTGGATCAGCCCGGCGCCGACAAACTCATCGGCCAGGGCGACGCACTGTTCCTGCCCATGGGCGCCTCCAAGGCGATCCGCGTGCAGGGTTCCTGGGTGACCGAGGCCGAGGTCGAGGCCGTGGTCAAACACGTCACCCGGCAGGCTCGGCCCGAGTACCGCAACGACGTGGCCGCCGCCACCGAGCACAAGGTCATCGACGCCGACATCGGCGGCGACCTCGACGTGCTGCTGGAGGCGGCCGCACTCATCGTCAGCACTCAATTCGGCTCGACCTCGATGCTGCAACGCAAATTGCGAATCGGGTTCGCCAAGGCCGGCCGCATGATGGATTTGTTGGAGTCCCGCCAAATCGTCGGCCCCTCGGAGGGCTCGAAAGCCCGAGACGTGCTCGTTGGAGTCGAGCAGCTCCCGTCAGTACTCGCGATGCTGCGGGGCGAGACGGCGGCAGTAACGGGTGCCGTGGGCACCGAGGAGCCGAAGCATCCCGAGCAGTACGATCCGGTCGAGGAGATGGCGAGCGGATACGATGAGGTGGAGGGCGACTCGGACGAGGATGCCTGGAAGCTGACCGGTAGGGAGTAGCACCGTGACATCTCCGGGTGCTTCCGATTCGGGGATGGCCGATTCCCCCAAGCGCCGTGGCAACTCGATGCGAGGTCGCGTCGCCAGGGGCGGTGACACTCCGGCGAGCAACGGAAACGTCGCGAACATCATCACGGTGGTACGCATCCTGCTGGCACCCCTGTTCATCTGGATGCTGCTGGCCGACGCAGGAGAGCTCGGTCTGCTCCGCTACCTTGCGGCCGCCTTGTTCATCGTCGCCATCGCCACCGACAGTGTGGACGGACTCCTCGCCCGCCGGCAGAATCTGGTTACCAACGTCGGCAAGCTTCTCGATCCGATCGCCGACAAGGTGCTCACCGGGGGGGCTCTCGTCGCACTGTCACTTCTGGGCGAGTTGTGGTGGTGGGTCACCATCGTCATCCTTGTGCGCGAACTGGGCATCACGGCGTTTCGCTTCGCCGTGCTGCGCAACCGGGTGATCGCGGCCTCACCGGGCGGCAAGCTGAAAACCGTCGTGCAGTCGGTCGCGATCTCGCTGTACCTGGTTCCGCTGTGGGTGTCGCTGGGGGACTGGATGCACTGGGTGAACGGTGTCGTCATGGGAGCCGCCCTCGTGCTGACGGTGCTTACCGGGATCGACTATCTCGTCAAGGCGTTCCGGGCAAGCCGGCCCGGCCGTGCCTGACGATCTGTCCGCGCGGGCCGTTGCGGCCCTCACGGCACGTGGTGAGACCATCGGCGTTGCGGAGTCGCTCACCGGTGGAGCGTTGGTGGCCGAGTTGATCAAGACACCGGGCGCGTCGGTCGTGGTCAACGGCGGCATCGTCGCCTACCGCACGTCGCTCAAGTCCGCGCTGCTCGGAGTGGATGCCGGGCTGCTCGCGGAGCATGGCGCCGTGCATCCGGAGGTGGCAGCTCAGATGGCGGTGGGGGTGCGCCAGGCGGTCGCGGTGGCGGGGGTACCGGCGTCGATCGGACTGTCCACGACCGGCGTCGCGGGACCCGACCCACAGGACGGCCAACCGGTCGGGACGGTGTTCATTGCTCTGGCGCGCGGCGGCGACGTGCACACTCGCGCGCTCGCGCTGACCGGCACCCGCAACGAGATCCGTAGCGCGGTGGTCGATGCCGCGCTGCGCTGGCTTGTCGAGGAACTCGGTCTCCCTGCCGCGCCTGTCGGTTGAACCGCAGGGAATCATTCCAGTCTCGATCCCGTTACAGATAGCAGTTAACAAGCGCAATACAGACTGCACTGATTAGAGTGTGAGGATCGATGGTTGTAGTGTTACGAGGCAATCGCGAGTCACAAGGCGGCGCAGTCAGATTATGAGGAGGGTCCAATGGTTCTAGTTCGTCAGGAAATTGGTGACGTGCTCCGGGACTTTCGTCTGCAGAAGGGTCGTACCCTTCGTCAGGTCGCGAGTAAAGCGAGTGTCGCACTCGGCTACCT
>JBDTBD010000133.1:0-6187 GCA_039924285.1 Terrimesophilobacter sp.
GAGCCCGACGAGGTTGGTGATGTCGGCGCCCGCGCTGAATACCTTTTCGCCGCGTCCGGTGAGCACGACGACCTTCACATCGGCGTACTCGTCGCGCAGCTGCTTGGTCAATTCCCCTAGCTCGAGGATCAGTTCGGTGCTGAGCGCGTTGCCCTTACGCGGCCGGTTCAAGGTGGCGATGAGGATGTCGCCGCGCCGGTCCAGCAGCAGCACCGGTTCGGTTGGCGGTGCACCCGTCGTCTGTTCCGCGCCCATCAGTCGCGTCCCGCCAGTTCGAGCGCGAGCGAGGCGCTTTTGAACAGAGCGGGATCCATGCTGCGTACTTTCTCAGCGAGGATCGGTCGAAAGCCCATGTTCGCGATCACGTCGCGCTCCAGATCGACGCCGGGGGCCAACTCCGTGAGGACGAGCCCTTCCGGTCGCAGCTCGAACACCGCCCGTTCGCTCACGTAGACGACGGGCTGTCCCACCGCGGTAGCGCGGTCGCCGGAGAAGCTGATCTGCTCCACCCGGGGCACGAACTTCTGTTTGCCGCCGGGCGGGAGCACTATCGAACCGGATCCGTCGACCTCATATTTGCCGCCGGCAACGAACGTGCCGACGAAGACGACTCGATGGGAGCCCTGTGAAATGTTGATGAATCCGCCCACGCCGGGAGCTCGGCGGCCGAACCGCCCGACGTTGACGTTGCCGAGGGCGTCTACCTCGGCGAAGCTCAGCACGGCGATATCGACGCCGCCGCCGTCGTACCAGTCGAACTGTTGCCCCGAGGTGACGCTGGCTTGCGCGTTGCGCGCCATGCCGAAGTCGGTGCCGCCAGCCGGCACCCCGCCGATGTGACCCTGTTCGACAGTGAATGTGACGTCGCCCGCTTTGCCCTCTTCTGCGAGCACCGCGGCGACCCCGTCTGGCATGCCGAATCCGAGGTTGATGATGTCGCCCTTGCGCAGTTCGGCCGCCGCGCGGCGGGCGATGACTTTGCGGACGCTGAGTTCCATCGGCTCGATCGCGATGTCGTCCGAGCGTTTGCGACCTTCCAGGAAGGGATCGCGATCGGTGGCCGTCGACAGCCGTTGTGCCGGATCCACCACTATCGCGTCGACGAGGATGCCGGGCACGCGTACCTGGTCGGCGATGAGCCCGCCGGCCGGGACACGATTGCGCACCTGTGCGAGAACGATGCCGCCGTTGTTCTTCACGGCCTGCGCGGCCGCGAGGGTCTCGGCCAGCAGCCCTTCGCCTTCCATTGTGATGTTGCCGTCTTCGTCCGCAGTGGTGCCACGGATGATCGCGACGTCGATGGGGAAGACGGGCGTGAAGATCCACTCTTTGCCGGAGAGGGTGACGAGTTCGACGATGTCGTCGACAGCGGCGGCATTAAGCCGGCCGCCGTCGATCCGCGGATCGACGAAGGTGCCCAGCCCGATGTGGCTGACCACTCCGGGGCCGTGCGCTGCGGCCACGCGCAGAAGGTGAGAGATGGTGCCCTGCGGCAGGCAGTACGCCTCGATGAGGTTGTCGGCCGCGAGTTCTTGCATACCCTGAGTCCAGCCCCAGTGTCCGCCGATCACCCGTTTGACCATGCCGATGTGCGCGAACCTGTCGATGCCGTCCCCATGTCCGGAGCCCATTCCGGACACGTGCACGACGCACAGGTCGCGGGGGGATCCGCTGGACAGAAAACGCGCTTCGAGTGCCTTGAGGATCGTGCCGGGCTCGTTGACTCCGCCACCTGACCCGTCGACGATGACGGTCGCGCCGTCCGGGATGAGTGCCACAGCTTCAGTGGGGTTCAAAAAACGCATACTCTCCTCATTGGTCGCGCAAACGGGCGGTCCAACACACGAGCCACCCAGTGTCAAACTTATGAGTGGTGTCGAACTACTGCAATAGCGTCAAGAAAATAGTGTTAGCTATTGGCAATCGCTCGTACTAGTCTTCATTCTGTCCTGCCGAACCATCGCGGCAGTTGAAACGCTAAGGACTCCCGTGGACACGCCAGAAACAGAAGAGACCGCACCGGCGACGCCGGAAGCGGGACCTCGCATCGTGCGATCGGTAGCCCGCGCCGCGGCACTGCTCAAGGCACTCGCCGCCAAAGGCAAGCCCATGGGCCTGTCCGAACTGGCCAAGTCCATCGAGATCAGCAAACCCGCGACGTTCCATCTGCTGCGCACTCTGGAGATAGAGGGATTCGTCTCGAAGAGCGCGAGCGCCACCTACCAGTTGGACTGGGGGCTGTACGAACTCGGCAGTGCCGTCATCCGCTCGGTGGACCTGACGCGGGTCACGCGCCTGCACCTGGACCGACTGGCCGAGGAGACCGGTGAGGCCGTGCTGCTGAGCATCCTAGATGGCGAATCCGTGCTCTACCTCGACCGCGGGCAGTCGAGCGAATCGTTCACGATGGTGGCCAACGTCGGTCGCAGATCCCCCCTGCACACCAATGCTTCAGGTAAGGTTCTGCTCGCTCACCAGGATCAGCAGTTTGTTGCGAACGTGCTCGGCAAACCGCTGCCCGCGAACACGCCGTCGACGGTGTGCAACCCGCGCGAATTGGAAGCTCAGTTGCTCGAGGCCCGTCGCGACGGTTACGCCACCTGCTGGCAGGAGCAGGAGTTGGGGCTGTGCAGCATCGCGGTGCCGATTTTCGACTACACCGGCAAGGCGTGCGCGGCGATGGCGATCGCTGGACCTGCCGAGCGGGTGAGCAAGCAATCGGTCACCGGACTGGTGCAGCGCCTGCACGATGAGGCGCAGCAGATTTCCGCCAAGCTCGGCGCTCTCGTGCCGGAACTGAGGTAGCGCAGCTCAGCCGCGGGCGAGTTTGTCCAGTGCCTCGACGAAGTAGTAGTCACCCCACATGACGCTCTCATCGACCCCCATGCCGTTGCCTCGGTGGTAGAGCGAGTGCTTGAGAATGCCCTCCCACGCTGCTCCCGCCGAGCCGAGGAATTCAGGCTCGCTCAGGCGGGCGAGGATGCCTCTGGCGTAGGCCCGGTACACCGCGCCGCCGTCACCGATCAACTCGGCAAGCTGCAGCATCGCCGCGGCGGTGATGCTGGCGCCGGATGTCTCGTAGCGGAACTCAGGAGCGGGATCGTCCCAGTCGTTCGGCCCGACGAACTCCCCGCCGACCTTCTCGATATACAGGTCGGCGCAGCGCCGGGCGGTGTCCAGGAATCGTGCGTCGCCGGTGTTCTGGTAGGCGGTGCCGAACCCGTAGATGGCCCAGGCGTGACCGCGAACCCAGGACGAGTCCGAACGGTAGCCCTGATGCGTCGCCGCTCTGAGGAACTCACCGGTGTCCGGGTCGAACCAGCCTTCGTGAATCGTGCTGGAGTCCCCGCGGACGAGGTAGCGACGCGAGGTGAGAGCGTGGGCGGTGGCGATGTCTGCGAGATCCGCATCGCCGCTGAGGGCCGCCGCCTGGTAGATGATCCCGATGTTCATCATCACGTCGATGAAGGTGCTGCCGGCGTCGACCCAGGTGCGCAGGTACTTGCCTGCGGCGTTGAAACGGCCGGCCATGGTGCGGCCGGCCTGGATCAGCACTTCCCTGGTGTCATCGCTGGGATGCAGGGCGTGCCAGCGGCCCCAACTGGGAGTGAAAAGGAAGCCGATGTCGTGGGTGCCGGTGTCGAATTTGCGCGGCTCGACGATGCGACTGTATTTTTCGGCCTGCTCGCGCCAGACGGGATCGCCGGTGCGGTCGGCGAAAATCCAGATCATCCCGGCCAGGAATCCGCCGGTCCAGATGGGAGCCCAGGAGTCCTCGTCGAAGTGCCAGCGCCCGTCCTGGGTGTACACCGGGACCTGCCCCGGATGCTCCGTGATCAGACGCCACACCCGTTCCTGGGCGAGGGAGAGCGCTCGATCGACATCAACGTCGCCCGCCTGCTTCAGCCGGATCTCAGTTGTCATAGTTGTACACGCCTTCGGTAATCGAGCAGCGCGAGGTCCACGGCACCCACCTCCGAAAGATAGTCCGCCCGGTTCCGCCTGATCAATAGCTACTCGCAAATAGTATTCGTTCACTGCTAACATCACTGGCAGGACGCACACCTTTAATCCAATGGCGGCAAGGAGATTTGCCATGACATCGTCGCAGACCCCACTTCTGGCCAAGGAGCCGCGCGTCGTGCGATCGGTGGTCCACGCATCCGGCTTGCTCAAGGCGCTTCATAAGAGCGGTCGGCCCACGTCCCTGAGCGACTTGGCGCGAAAGATCGAGCTGAGCAAGCCCGCCACCTATGTGCTCTTGAGAACGCTGGAGGAGGCCGGGCTGATCATGAGGGATGCGGCGGCGCGCTACACGCTGAGTTGGGGAGTGTACGAACTCGGTAGCGCGGTCATCCGCCCATTAGAGCTGGCCCGCATCGCCCGGCTGCATCTGGATCACCTGGCGGAGCGCACCGGCGAGGCAGTGCTTCTCGGAATCCTCGACAATGCCGCCGTCCTGTACCTCGACCGCGGCCAGGAACACGAGTCGTTTACCATGGTCGCAAACATCGGTCGACGTTCGCCGTTGCACACGAACGCTTCGGGGAAGGTGCTCCTCGCTTATCAGAGCACCGCGTACGTCAAGTCCATCACAGACCGTCCACTCGCCCCAACCACCTCGCTCACGATCACCGATGGCGACGTGCTCACGGCCGAGTTGCAGCGCGTGCGCGAGCGCGGCTACGCAACCTGCAGCCAGGAGCAGGAGATCGGCCTGTCGAGCATCGCGGTGCCGGTGCTTGCCGCCCACGGATGCGTGCCAGCCGCGCTCGCCCTGGCCGGCCCCACCAGCCGGTTCACCCCCGACGTGCTGCCGACACTCCTCGACCGGTTGCGGCGCGCCTCGACGGACATCTCGCGTCAATTGGCCCAACGGGCCGTCGCATGACGTTAGCGATCAGCGAATACTATTTTCGCCTCGCTATTGCCGGACACGAGGGCGAGGCGATACCGTTCGATCAGTTGAGAGGCCTGGCGCGGGTGCCACTGTACCGGCACCGAGAACCACACACGCCTGCAACGTCCCTCACGCACATTCCCTGCTGAACTACCGGAGGTTTTGAAAGACATGAAATTCGTTACCAAAAGAGCAGTGGGCATTGCCGCCGCGCTGCTGATGACCGCGGGAGTGCTGACGGCGTGTTCCACAGGAGACTCCGGCAACAAGACCGCAGCGAGCAACGACACGTCGCATGCCAAAATCGGGCTGCTTCTGCCGGAGGTGACCACGCTGCGCTACGAAGAGAAGGACAAGCCATACTTCACCGAGGCACTCAAGGCCCTGTGCCCCGACTGCCAGCTGATGTACGCCAACGCGAGTTCGGATGCGGCGAAGCAGCTGCAGCAAGCGCAGTCGTTCCTCACTCAGGGCGTGCAAGTGCTCGTCGTCGACCCGTATGACGGCGTCGCCGCCGCCAGCATCGTCGCGGCGGCCAAGGCTCAGAATGTACCGGTCATCTCCTACGACCGCCTCATCAAGAGCCCCGACGTCACGTTCTCCATTTCCAACGACTACGAAAAGGTCGGCGAACTGCAAGGCACCGCCCTCGTCGAAAAGCTCAAGAAAGACGGGGTCAAGCCCGGCGACGGCGGCATCCTGATGATCGATGGCGCCGAGACCGACCCGAATGCGGCGAACATCAAGAAGGGCGCGCACTCGATTATCGACGCGAGCGGTTACAAGATTCTGGCCGAATTTGCCACCTGGGACCCGGCAGAGGCGCAAGAATGGGTCTCCAGCCAACTCACCAAGTTCCGTGCCCAAATCGTGGGGGTGTACTCGGCCAACGACAACAACGGCGGCTCAGCCGTCGCGGCGATGAAGGCGATCGGCATGGACATCCCACCGATCACCGGCCTCGACGCGTCGCTTCCCGGGTTGCAGCGCATCGTCGCCGGCACACAGTACATGACCGTGTACAACCCGTTCCGGTCTGAGGCGCAGCACGCCGCAGAAGCTGCCTGGGACCTGGTCAACAAGCGCACCCCGAAGTCCACGACCGAGGTCAACGGCATCCCGAGCTTCCTCAACCAGCCCGTCTCGGTGAACGTGACCAACATCATGGACACGATCATCAAGGATGACTTCTACAAGGTCTCCGAGATCTGCACCCCGGAGTACGCCGCAGCCTGTGAGGCAGCGGGCATCAAGTAACCACACTGCGGCCGGGGGCTCTCACGAGCC
>JBDTBD010000134.1:0-10414 GCA_039924285.1 Terrimesophilobacter sp.
CTCGAATCTGACCTGGCGGCAACCGTCACCGCCGTGGCCGCCAATGATGTGGTGAGTTCAGTCACCTCGGTTCTCAGAGTGGAAGGTATGTAATGGGTGTTCTCACCGTCAGCCGGCAATGGCGCGGGGTTCTGCGCGAGTACGCGGATCGCCTCGACATTTCGGACGCGACGCCGATCGTCACGCTCGGCGAGGGCGGCACGCCGCTGATCGAAGCGCGCGCGCTGTCGGAGCGCACCGGGGCGAAGGTGTGGGTCAAGTTCGAGGGCACTAACCCGACCGGCTCCTTCAAAGACCGCGGCATGACCATGGCCGTCTCCAAGGCGCTTGAGCACGGCGCGAAGGCAGTGATCTGCGCCTCCACCGGCAACACCTCGGCGTCGGCCGCCGCCTACGCCGCGCACGCCGGCATCACCGCAGCGGTGCTCGTTCCCGAGGGCAAGATCGCGCTCGGCAAGCTCAGCCAGGCCATCGCGCACAACGCCCAGCTCATGCAGGTGCAGGGCAACTTCGACGACTGCCTTGAAATCGCCCGCGATCTGGCCAAAAATTACCCGGTGCACCTGGTGAATTCGGTCAACCCAGACCGCATCGAAGGTCAGAAGACCGCGGCATTCGAAATCGTCGAAGTGCTCGGCGACGCGCCGGACTTCCACATCGTCCCGGTCGGCAACGCCGGCAACTACACCGCATACACCCGCGGCTACACCGAGGAGCTGACCCGCGGTGCCACCACAAAGCTTCCGCGCATGTTCGGTTTCCAGGCCGACGGCAGTGCGCCGATCGTCCGCGGCCACATCATCACGAATCCCGAGACGATCGCCAGCGCGATCCGGATCGGAAACCCGGCATCCTGGGCACTGGCCACCGCGGCCCGCGATGCGACCGACGGCTACTTCGGCGCTATCAGCGACACGCTCATCCTTCAGGCGCACCGCATCCTCTCCGCCGAGGTCGGTGTCTTCGTCGAACCGGCATCCGCGATCGGCGTCGCCGGACTTCTCGAGCGCAGCGAGGCCGGGGAAATCCCTAAGGGTGCCACCGTCGTGATCACCGTCACCGGGCACGGACTGAAAGACCCGCAGTGGGCCGTGCACAACGCCGACGGCACGGAGTTCACGCCGACGATCGTGTCCAACGACACCGCCGAGGTGGCCAGCGCCCTCGGGCTGTCGAAAACTACCGCCTGATGGCAGCCGCCCGCGGGCTGCTGTGCCGCTCCGTGAGCGTTCAGGTGCCCGCCACGACCGCCAACCTCGGGCCAGGATTCGACACTCTCGGGCTCGCGCTGTCGCTCTACGACCACATCACGGTGACCGTTCGCGACGAGCCGGGCGCGACCGTCGACGTGCACGGCGTCGGCGCCGGGGAAGTGCCAACGGATGCGACCAACCTCGTCGTCCGCACGATCGCGCATACCTTCCGGGTGTTCGGGCGACAGGTTCCGGGGCTCCACATCATCGCGCGCAACGCGATACCGCACGGACGAGGACTGGGATCCTCCGGCGCCGCGATCGTTTCGGGAGTCATGGCTGCCAAGGGGCTGCTCGAGGGCATCGTGCCCATGGACGCCGGCACGCTGCTCGCCATCGCGAGCGAGCTCGAAGGGCATCCGGACAACGTCGCTCCTGCGCTGTTCGGCGGACTGACCATCGCCTGGACCGGCGGCGACGGACCGCACTACAAGAAGCTCTTCGTGCACCGCGGCGTTTCACCGCTGATTTGTGTGCCGCAGGCCACGATGTCGACCAAGGTCGCACGGAGTCTGCAGCCGACATCCGTGCCGCACGAGGATGCTATCTTCAACGTCTCGCGGTCGGCCCTGCTCATCGCCGCGCTCATCCAAAGCCCCGAGCTGCTGCTGGCGGCCACCGAGGACAGGCTGCACCAGAGCTATCGGGCGGCCGCGATGCCGGAAACCGATTCACTCATTGCGACGCTGCGAGCCGCGGGATTCCCAGCAGTGGTTTCCGGCGCCGGACCGTCCATCCTCGTGCTGTGCAGCGACCCGGCGCAACGGCTTGCCGCGTCCGAATTAGTGGCGCGTCACCAAGCCACGCCGTGGCAGAGTCTGCTCCTGGCCGTGGACTTCAAAGGTGCTACAGTGATAACGCATCCGGTAGATATCTCGGCCACATCGGCTGATTAGCCCGGGTTGCACAATCACTAGCACTCGCTTCATCACACATCACCCTGCGCAACCGCTCAGACTCGAGCGTGATGATCGTCAAGCTCCGCTGCGAGGGGCACCGTACTATTCGGTGCCGCATTCGTCAGGGGAAAGGAATCACTCTTAGTGACTGATGTCATCGTTCGTGCCACATGGCCGGACTCGAGCGTCAAGCTATCCGACCTGCGTGTTTCCGAGCTGCAAGCTCTGGCCGCACAGGTAGGCATCCGTGGCGCTTCCAAACTTCGTAAAGGAGAACTCGTGGACGCAATCTCCGAGACCCAGAATCACACCGACAACCACCAGGACAGCGCCGGCAACCAGGCGGCAACGATCGTCGCACCGCCTGCCGAACCCGCAGCTGAAACAGCGGTGAAGAAGCGCGCCCCGCGGCGTGCCACCGCGCGCGGCGGCGTTGTCACGACTACGGCGCCGAAAGTCGCTGCGGAGCCGAAGGCTGCTTCGACGGAGCCGAAGGCTGCTGCCGAGCCAAGGGCTGCTGCCGAGCCGAAGGCTGCTGCGGCGCCCGTGTCGGCGGCGCCCGACGAGCCCCGCGAAGGCCAAATCGGCGTTCGCGAGCCGGCTGGAGCGCGTGCCCGTCGGGCCCGCGCCAACGGCGACGCCGCGGTGATAGACGCCAAGCCCGCTACCGACCACGCCGCACACGCCGAAGCGGGCATCGATCTTGCTGCCGCGCCAGAGCGTGCGGAACGCCCGTCACGATCCAGGGGCGGCCGGCAGGCGCGCACCAAGGACGTCGTCGAAGGTGCCGCAACGGCCGTTGGTGAAGGATCGGCCGTTCCCGCAGCGTCCGACGCCAAGCAGATTCGTGCCAAGCGGTCACGAACCGATCACTCCGGCACGGACCAGGCCGGCATGGATCTGGCCAGCACCGGGCAGGCCGGTACGGATCAGGCCGGCACGGATCAGGCCAGCACGGATCAGGCCAGCACGGACCAGGCCAGCACCGATCAGGCCAGTACCGAGCAGGCCGCTCCGTCCCGCAACCGCAACCGCAACCGCAATCGCAACGGCGGCGAGCGGCAGGACCGCCAGCAGGGTGAGCGCCAGGACCGCCAGCAGGGCGATCGCCACGGTGATGAGCACGGCGACGAGCACGAGCACGAGGGCGGACGCGGCGGCCGCGGCGGCCGCAACGATCGCCAGGATCGCCAGCAAGACGCCGAGAGCGACCGCGGAGGTCGCAGTCGCTACCGCGACCGCAAGCGCCGCGGACAAGGCGACGACTTCGAACCGGAGATCACCGAAGACGACGTGCTCATTCCGGTCGCCGGCATCCTCGACGTGCTCGACAACTACGCGTTCGTTCGCACCAGCGGCTACCTGCCGGGGCCGAGCGATGTGTACGTCTCGCTCGGGCAGGTCAAGAAGTACAACCTGCGCAAGGGTGATGCCGTCGTCGGTGCGATTCGCCAGCCGCGTGAGAACGAGAACACCAGCCGCCAGAAATACAACGCGATCGTCAAGGTCGACTCGATCAACGGTCTTCCCGTTGAGCAGGCCGCCGAGCGCGCCGAATTCGGTTCGCTCACCCCGCTCTACCCCACCGAGCGCCTACGCCTCGAGACGGAATCAGGCAAGCTGACCCCGCGCATCATCGACCTCGTGTCGCCCATCGGCAAGGGCCAACGTGGCCTGATCGTGTCGCCGCCGAAGGCGGGCAAGACGCTCGTGCTGCAGGCCATCGCCAACGCGATCGCAAAGAATAACCCCGAGGTTCACCTCATGGTCGTGCTCGTGGACGAGCGACCGGAAGAGGTCACCGACATGCAACGCACGGTGAAGGGCGAGGTCATCGCCTCCACCTTCGACCGGCCGGCCGAAGACCACACCACCGTCGCCGAGCTGGCAATTGAGCGCGCCAAACGCCTGGTCGAACTGGGCCACGACGTCGTTGTGCTGCTCGACTCGATCACCCGCCTCGGCCGCGCGTACAACCTGGCTGCTCCGGCATCCGGCCGCATCCTCTCCGGTGGCGTCGACTCCTCTGCCCTCTACCCGCCGAAGCGCTTCTTCGGCGCCGCGCGCAACATCGAGGACGGCGGCTCGCTGACCATCCTCGCCACGGCGCTCGTGGAGACCGGGTCCAAAATGGACGAGGTCATCTTCGAGGAGTTCAAGGGCACCGGCAACATGGAACTGCGTCTGTCGCGCCAACTCGCAGACAAGCGGATCTTCCCCGCCGTGGATGTCAACGCCTCGGGAACCCGACGTGAAGAGATGCTGATGGGCGTCGACGAAACCAAGATCACCTGGAAGCTGCGCCGCGCCCTCGCCGGGCTCGACACACAACAGGCGCTCGAGCTTGTGCTCGGGCGGCTGCGAGACACGACGAGCAACGTCGAGTTCCTCATGCAGGTGCAGAAGTCGATGCCGTCACCGGCGGGCACGAAAGAGGACTAACACCCATGTTCGAGTCAGTGAAAACGTTGCTGGCCGAGCATGAGGACCTCCAGGGACAGTTGTCCGATCCGGCCCTCCACTCGGATCCAGCACGGTCGAAACGCGTCAACCGGCGGTATGCCGAGCTGAGCCGGATCGTCGCCGCGTACCACGAGTGGCGGGAGCTGTCCGACGACCTGGCCGCAGCAACCGAGATGGCCGACGAGGACGAATCGTTCGCGGAGGAGATCCCGGACATCCGGGAGAAACTGGATGTCGCCCAGGAGCGCCTCCGTCGGCTGCTGATCCCGCGCGATCCGGATGATGGCCGCGATGTGATCATGGAGATCAAGGGTGGGGAGGGCGGCGCCGAAAGCGCGCTGTTCGCCGCGGACCTGTTGCGCATGTACCTGCACTACGCGGAATCCAAAGGCTGGAAAACCGAGCTTTTGGAACGCAACGAGAGCGATCTCGGCGGCTACAAAGACGTGCAGTTGGCCATCAAATCGAACGCGACCGATCCGGCGCAGGGTGTGTGGGCGCATTTGAAGTATGAGGGCGGCGTGCACCGCGTGCAACGGGTGCCGGTGACGGAGTCGCAAGGGCGCATCCACACCTCCACGACAGGCGTGCTGGTGTTCCCGGAGGTCGACGAACCCGACGAGGTCGAGATCAACCCCAACGACCTCAAGATCGATGTGTACCGTTCCAGTGGCCCCGGCGGACAGTCGGTGAACACCACCGACTCCGCGGTGCGCATCACCCACCTTCCGACCGGCATCGTCGTGTCCATGCAGAACGAGAAGAGCCAGCTGCAGAACAAGGAAGCCGGAATGCGTGTGCTGCGCGCCCGCATCCTCGCCCAGCAGCAGGAAGAGCAGGCCGAACTCGACAGCGCCGCGCGCAAGAGCCAAATCCGCACCATGGATCGTAGCGAGCGCATCCGCACCTACAACTTCCCGGAAAACCGGATCGCGGATCACCGCACCGGCTACAAGTCGTACAACCTCGACGCGGTCATGAACGGAGCGCTGGACCCGGTCATCCAGTCCTGCATTGCCGCCGACGAGGAGCACCGGATCGCTGAGATCGGCGAGCCCGCCTAACACCATCACGGGCTCGGTGCGCAATCGAGGATGTGGTGCAACACCCCGCAAAAGCAGGCTAGCTTTGCGGCGTGTCGACGGGGCGTCCTCGATGACGTCTACGCCGACGGCGAGGTGGTCGGCGCGGTGAAAGGATGGAACCCATGACTTTCACTGTGCGTACTCTGCGCGACACGGCAATCAATGCGCTCGG
This sequence comes from Terrimesophilobacter sp., assembly GCA_039924285.1. Taxonomy (GTDB): domain Bacteria; phylum Actinomycetota; class Actinomycetes; order Actinomycetales; family Microbacteriaceae; genus Parafrigoribacterium. The sequence continues at coordinate 5,873 of JBDTBD010000134.1, forward strand.
GGCTGCGGGCATCCCCGATCCGGACGTGGATGCTGAACTGCTGATCGGTCATGTGCTGGGAATGAGCCGCGGCCAGGTGCAGGCCGGCGCCGTGACCGGCGCCGAGGTGACGGGGGAGTACGCCGCCGCCGTCACGGATGCCGTCACTCGCCGCTCGCGGAGAGAGCCGCTCCAACACATCACCGGACGTGCGCCCTTCCGGTCGCTCGACCTCGCGGTCGGGCAAGGAGTTTTTGTGCCGCGACCGGAAACTGAGACGGTTGCGCAGTACGCGATCGACTTCCTCAGCCTCGTCGCCTCACCCGAGCCGATCGCCGTCGACCTGGGCACCGGCAGCGGCGCAATCGCTTTGGCACTGGCTACCGAGGTTGGCCACGCGCTGGTCTACGGGGTGGAGAACTCACCGGCGGCCTTCGAATGGACGCAACAAAACTTTCGCCGCTACGGGCACGACAACGCGCACGCCGTTTTCGCCGACCTCGCGGATGCGCTGCCGGAACTGGACGGGGCGGTTGACGTCGTCGTGTCCAATCCGCCGTACATCCCGGCGGACGCTATACCCAAAGACCCGGAGGTGCGTCTGTTCGACCCGGAACACGCGCTCTACGGCGGCAGGGACGGGCTGGATGTCGTGCGCCAGGTCTCCGTCACTGCGTGGCGCCTGCTCCACCCTGGTGGTGTCCTGGTACTCGAGCACGGCGAACTGCAGGCAGACGCCATCCGCAAACTTCTGACGAGTGACGGCTGGCATGCGACGGCCACCTATCAAGACTTCCTCGGACGCGACAGGACTACGACCGCGTTGCGCTGAACTCCTCGATCGCGTTCAGCAACGCCGCCCCCGTTGTGAACAGGTGCCCGGTGATGCCGACGGACTCAGCGCCAACCACGTTTTCCGGCAGATCGTCAGCGAAGAACGCGTCGCGCGCCGGGGTCCCGTACCGCTGAAGCACTCGTTCGAACACGATTGGGTCGGGCTTGCGCGCGGAGTAGTCGCTCGAGGTGAACAGGTGCTCACCGAACAGCGGCACCAGTTGCGGCGCGAGCGTGCCCAAGTGCTTTGCCGCCAGCGGCCCGTTGTTCGTCAAAAGAGTCACCTGGCCGAGCTCCGCGGCCCGGGCGACGGCGTTGAGAGACTCCACCATGGGCGTCATCGCGCCGCCGCGGATTGACACCCAGTCGTCTTCTGAAACGTCAACCCCGATCGCGGCGTTGAACGCAAGAAGGTACGCCTCGGGGCTGGGGTGAAGTCCAGCCTCCGCCTCGGATTCCCGGCCCTTGCGCCACCACAGGTCCTGCAACGTCTGGGAACTCAGCCCGGTGAGTCGGGACAGACTCTCGGACCGCGCCGTCCAGTCGTACCCGTAGAGCACGTCATCCATATCGAAGATGAACAGCAAACTCATCGATTTCGCCTGGCGAAGTCGTCGATGGCCCGGTTCAGCGCGTCCAACTGGAATCTGCCGTCGATCTCGGTGAAATGATGAGCGTGCATTCCGACCTCGAGCGCGGTTGCGACGTTGGCGCCGGAATCGTCGGCCATGAATGCATCCTCCGGTCTCACGCCGAAGTGCTCCAGCGCACGCTGGTAGGCCAGGATCTCTGGTTTGCGGGCGCCAAGGCCGCAGCTGACGAGCCGGTTCTCGCCCACGATGGCAACGACATCCGGCGCGAGCCACGGCAGCTCCTGCGCGAACGGCGCGGGATTGTTGGAGAACACGCTCGCAACACCGAGCGTCGTGGCCCGCTTCAAGGCGGCGATGCTTCCAGGGATCGGAGTACTTGCCTTGCGCCGGGACTCGCGCCACTGGGACACCGTCAACGCCACACCGGTGACGTTCTCCCACTGCTCGAAATATTCCGATGCGGTAGGCCATTCTCCCCGTTCGGCTCGAGCCTCATACCCTGCCGCCCACCAGCTTTTCGCGAGATGATACTCGCTCGAGCCGGTCGATTGCGCCAGCGCCGGAAGCCGCTGACGGAAGTCGTATCGATACAGCGTCTTGTCGAAGTCGAACAGGTAGAGGTCCACGATGCTTCGTAGCTTAGGCGACCCTCGGTGTGTGCGGCCACGTCCAGAATAGGATGGCTAGCGATATGGCGACCATTTACGACTGCTCGGACAGCGCCGAGCTCCTTACCGGCATGAGGCTCGCCAGGGGGGCCATCGGTCGAGGAGAGCTCATCGTGCTGCCCACTGACACCGTCTACGGCGTGGCCGCGGATGCCTTCAACGCGGCAGCCGTTCAGCGCCTCCTGAACGCGAAGGGCCGCAGCCGCCAGGCGCCGCCCCCTGTGCTCATCCCCGGAATCCCGACCCTCGACGCGCTCGCGGCCGACGTCCCAGACCAGGTTCGGGCCCTGGTCAAGGCGTTCTGGCCGGGCGGACTCACCATTATCCTGCCCGCCAGGGACACCCTCGAGTGGGACTTGGGCGAGACGCACGGCACTGTGGCACTGCGGATGCCCGCCCACAAGATGGTGCTCGAACTGCTGTCCGAAACCGGCCCGCTCGCCGTCTCCTCTGCCAACCGCACCGGAAAGCCCGCCGCCCGCACCGTGCAGGAGGCCCACGACATGCTCGGTGACGATGTCACCGTCTACCTCGACGGCGGGCCGGCCGGCGGGGGATACCGCCACGAGGACGGACAGGACGCCGCATCGACGATCATCGATGCCACCGACCTGATGCGGCCGGGCGGCAGCATCACGATCGTGCGGCACGGCGTGATTTCCGACGCCGCGATCCGGGAGGTCACCGGGTGATCTTCTACGTGCTCGCCCTGGTCATCTCCGCCCTGGTCACCTTCGGGCTTTCCGTGCTGATCTGGAAACTCAGTACGAAGTTCCGCTTGTACCCCGCCATCCGGGCACGCGACGTGCACACTCAGCCCACCCCCCGACTCGGCGGCATCGCCATGTTCCTCGGAATCCTGGTCGCCTTTGCCGTCGCCTCGCAGGTGAGCTGGTTCCATCTGGTCTTCGTCAACCCCGGTCCGATCTACGCGATCCTCGGTGCCGCCCTCATCATCGTGCTGATCGGCGTCGCCGATGACATCTGGGACCTGGACTGGATGACCAAGCTCGCCGGCCAGATCATCGCCGCAGGACTCCTCGCCTGGCAAGGTGTGCAGCTGGTCTCCCTGCCGATCGGCGGACTCACGGTCGGTTCGGCATACATGTCGCTCATCCTCACCGTGCTCGCCGTAGTGCTCGTGATGAACGCAGTGAACTTCATCGACGGTCTGGACGGGCTGGTCGCCGGCGTCGCCATCATCGCCAACGGCGTCTTCTTCGTCTACAGTTACATCCTGGCCAGGGTGATCGGCGAAGCGGAATACTTCAACCTCGCCTCGTTGATCTCCGCCATCCTCATCGGCGCCTGCGTCGGCTTTCTGCCGCTCAACTGGCATCCGGCAAAACTCTTCATGGGTGACGCCGGCGCGTTGCTCGTCGGGCTGCTCATGGCCACCTCCGCGATCTCCGTGACCAGCAACATCGACCCGTTGTCGATGCACTCCGGAAAACTGCTGGCTCCTGCGTTCATCCCCATTCTGTTGCCGATGGCAATTCTCATCGTGCCGCTGATCGACTTCGTGCTGGCGGTGCTGCGCCGGCTTCGCGCCGGAAAATCGCCCTTCACCGCCGACCGGAAACACCTGCACCATCGACTGCTCGACATGGGGCACTCGCACCTGCACGCCGTGCTGATCTTTTATGGCTGGAGCGGAGTGATCGCCGTCGGTGGCCTGCTGCTCATGGTCATTCCGGTAGTCTGGGCGTTTGTTTTCGTGGTCGTCGGACTGGGCGGTTGCACGTGGCTCACGCTGGCACCGTTGACCCACCGCAAGGCGCTGGAGAAGGCCGCGCAGTCCGCAGTCGCCGGTGACACCACAGCCGCAGCCCACCTCGATGGGCTCGACGCCGCATCCGTTCCGAAGGAGACCGTATGAGCTCTGTGCTCGTTTTGAAACGTGCGTTGCTGTACGGCGGCATTCTCGCCGCCACGATCGCGATCATCGGGTCGATCATCGGAGGCCTCGTCGCCGGCGGGGCGGGCGTGGCCAGCGCACTCGTCGGCACCGGCATGGCCGTGGTGTTCCTCGGTATCACCGCCGCGAGTATCCTCTTCGCCCGCCGATTCGATATCGGTGCGTTCTTCGGCATCGTCATGGGCGCGTGGCTGCTCAAGTTCGTGCTGTTCCTGGTGCTCGCGTTCGCGCTGAGGGACCAACCCTGGATCCAGCCGACAGTGCTGTTCATCACGATCGTCGCCGCCGTCGTGGGCACGCTCGCCGTCGACGTCATCGTCGCTGCCGCCTCGCGGGTCCCTTATGTCGAAACCGAGCTCCCGGAACAGCCCGATGATCCGGAGCTTTCCCAGCACTGAGCCGCAGTCGTCGATTCGGCAGCCTCCCAAAGTCTTGGTAGGATCGTCGAAGAGTCATCCCCCACCTTTTCGTCGCCGTGTAAAACCACGTCTGGATAGCACCTGGAGAAAGCGCTGCTAGCGAACGCCGTAGGTTTGTTCATCCAGACCGC
>JBDTBD010000135.1:0-9014 GCA_039924285.1 Terrimesophilobacter sp.
CAAGCACCTTGATCGGCTTGCCGTTCACGACGATGTTGTCCCCGTCCAACTCGACGTTGGCGTTCAGCCGGCCCTTGATGGAGTCGTACTTCAGAAGCAGCGCGAGGGCTTTGTTGTCGGTGAGGTCATTGACGGCGACGATCTCCAGGTCGCTGCCCTTGGCCAGAGCGGCGCGAAAGTAGTTGCGGCCGATTCGGCCGAAGCCGTTGATTCCGATCCTGACGGACACGTAAACTCCTCAGTTTTGTGCGCCGACCGGCGCGATGATGTTATCGGGGGTTGGGGAATGTGGTGTGCCCGGAGCCGTCAGCTCCGGGCACGCGGGAGGGTTAACCGATGAGGCCCTGAGTTTTGTCACGCGCGGCATCGAAACGCTGCTGCACGTTCGCCCAGTTGGCGATGTTCCAGAACGCCTTGATGTACTCGGTCTTGACGTTGAGGTAGTCCAGGTAGAACGCGTGCTCCCACATGTCCAGGAGCAGGAGGGGAACCGATCCGGAGACGAAGTTGTTCTGGTGGTCGTAGTACTGCTGGACGAGCAGCTTGCCGCCCAGGGAGTCCCAGACCAGTGCGCCCCAACCGGAGCCCTGGATGCCGGCGGCCGCGGCGCTGAAGTGGGCCACGAACTTGTCGAAAGAGCCGAAGTTGTCGTCGATGGCGGCGGCTAGTTCGCCGGTCGGCTTGTCCCCGCCGTCCGGCGAGAGGTTGGTCCAGAAGATGCTGTGGTTGACGTGTCCGCTGAGATTGAACGCGAGGTCCTTCTCAAGCTTGTTCACGTTGGCATAATCACCGGCGTCGCGAGCCTCTGCCAGCTTTGAGAGAGCCGTGTTGGCACCCGTCACGTAACCCTGGTGGTGCTTGTCGTGGTGAAGTTGCATGATCTTGCCGCTGATGCTCGGCTCGAGCGCCGCGTAATCGTACCCCAGTTCGGGGAGAGTGTATTCAGCCATTTGTTTTTCTCCTTGACGTTGTAACATCGGCTCGGCGACAGCGCGCGAGACCCGGTGGCGTATTTCAGTCTAGTCACGCCACAGTGGTCGGTTCAGGAGGACCGGGAGTCCAGTCGGCGCGGGTCACACGTCGTCGTAATCGGGCGGCAGGTTCGCGTCGGTGCCGGGCAGGCCGAGGTCGGAAGCCCGCTTGTCCGCCATGGCCAGCAGCCTGCGGATTCGTCCCGCGACGGCATCCTTCGTCATCGGCGGGTCGGCGTGGTGGCCCAGCTCGTCAAGGCTCGCGTCACGGAACTTGAGCCTGAGAGCTCCGGCGTAAGACAGGTGGTCCGGCACACCGTCGCCCAGAATTTCCAGCGCCCGCTCCACCCTGGCGCACGCCGCGACGGCGGCCTGGGCACTGCGCCTCAGGTTGGCGTCGTCGAAGTTGACCAGGCGGTTCGCCGTGGCGCGCACCTCGCGGCGCTGCCGCATTTCCTCCCACTTCAGCACCGCCTGGTGAGCCCCCATGTGCACGAGCATGGCGCTGATCGCCTCACCGTCTCGGATGACGACCCGATGGACTCCGCGGACTTCCCGGGCCTTCGCGGAGATCCCCAGACGGCCGGCGGCACCCACCAAAGCCATGGCGGACTCGTTCCCGGGGCAGGTGATCTCCAGCGCGGCCGAGCGTCCCGGATCGGTGAGTGAGCCGTGCGCCAGGAACGCTCCGCGCCAGATGGCAGCCAATTGGTCGCGGGAACCGGTGGTGAGCTTGTTCGGCAGCCCTCGAATCGGGCGCCGTCGGGCGTCGAGCAGACCGGTCTGGCGTGCCAGCGTCTCCCCCGCCTCGAGTACGCGCACGAGGTAGTGACTGGTGCGCCGGATCCCCGACGCCGAGATGACCGAGATCTCACTGCGCACACCGTACAACTCGACAAGGTCTTTGCGCACCCGTCGAGCCAGTTGCGCGGTGTCGAGCTCGGATTCCACAGCGATTCGGCCCGAGATCAGGTGAAGACCGCCGGAGAACCTCAGAATGGCGGCTAGTTCTGCCGCTCGCACTGCGGTCTTGCCGATGTCGATGCGGGCGAGTTCGTCTTTGACGTCGGCAGTCAGTGCCAATCGAGGCTCCCTAATAGCGGTAATCGGGCATGGGTCTGGTTCGGTGGGGCGCTGGCTCACTCGCGGCCGAGGTCGCGGTGTTTCACGCTGAGTGCCACGCCTGGCTGGTTCCGCAGCACCTCGGCCAAATATTCGGCCACGGCCACGGAGCGATGCTTTCCCCCTGTGCATCCTACGGCGATCGTAGCGTGTCTCTTGTTCTCGCGTTGGTACCCGGCCAGCACCGGCGCCAGCGCTTTCGCGTAGTTGTCCAGGAATTCGGCGGCACCCTCCTGAGCGAGCACAAACTGCCGCACCTGGGGATCCAGGCCGGTGTGCTGGCGCAGCTCGGGAACCCAGAACGGATTGGGCAGGAATCGCATGTCGACGACGAGGTCCGCATCGGTGGGGATGCCGTACTTGAAGCCGAAGCTCAAGACGGTCAGTTGCAGTCCAGGCGTACCCGCTGCGGCAAAGCTCTCCTGGATGATGGTGGCGAGCTGATGGATGTTCAAATCGGACGTGTCGATGATCACGTCGCTCGTCTCTCGCAATTGCAGCATTCGCGACCGTTCCGCGGCGATGCCGTCGAGAAGAGTTCCGTCGCCCTGCAGCGGATGCGGGCGGCGCACCTGTTCGAATCGACGCACTAGTTCGGCGTCTGTCGCCTCCAGGAAGAGAACGCGCACGGCGGCACCGGTTCGGAGAGACTCGACGGTCTCCTCGAGGTCGGAGAACAGTTTGCCGCCGCGCACGTCGACGATCGCCGCCACGCGCGGCAGCGTATTGCCGGCGCGGGAGGCAAGTTCGACCAGCGGACGGAGCATCTGTGGCGGAAGATTGTCGACCACGTACCAGCCCAGGTCTTCCAACGCGTTGCCGACGGTGGACCGGCCTGCCCCGGACATCCCGGTGACAATGAGTATCTCGCGGCTGTCTGCGTCCTCGATCATCGTCTCGTTGTGGCCTTCGGCTCGCGGGTGGTGGGGTTACCAGCCTATCGAGTACGACTAACGCAGGCGATCGACGATGGAGTGGGCCAGGACGCTGCCGATTCCCCGCACCTGGGCGATTGCCTCGGCATCCGCACGACGGAGTCTGGCTACCGACCCGAACTGTTTGAGCAGATCCCGCATTCTGGCCGGTCCTACTCCGGGGATTTCGGCGAGCACGGAGCCGATGTCCTTGCGACGCTTTTGTCGTTGATAGGTGATGGCGAAGCGGTGCGCTTCATCCCTGATCCGTTGAAACAGGAACAGTGCATCGCTGCCGCGCGGCAGGATCACCGGGAAATCCGTGTCGGGCAACCAAATCTCCTCGAGCCGTTTGGCAATGCCACACAGTGTGATCCCGACAACACCGGCATCCGCCAGCGCCCTGGCCGCGGCCTGCACCTGCGGCTGCCCGCCGTCGACGATGAGCAGGTTGGGGCGGTAGGCGAAGCGCGGCTTGGGCTGTACGGTGTCCGCGGCATCCGGCGGGACGGGGTCAGCAGGCGTGGCCTCATCGGAGTCGAGGTGCGCGAGCCGACGGCTGAGCGTCTGGTAGATCGATTCGGTGTCGTCGTTGGACGCCGGAATGCCGAATCGCCGGTATTGATCCTTTCGCGGCAGTCCATCTTCGAACACCACCATCGAGGCGACGATATTGGTACCGGACAGGTGCGACACGTCGTAGCATTCCATCCGCAGCGGCGCCTGGGACATGCCGAGAGCCGCCTGGATGTCTGCGAGGGCCTGGGATCGGGCCACGAAGTCGCCGCTGCGGCGGGTCTTGTAGAGCATCAGCGCGTTGGAGGCGTTGGTGCTCACGGTCTGCGCCAGAGAAGCCATGTCGCCGCGCTGGGCCACCCGCAAGCTCACCCCACCCCGTCCTGCCCCGCGGTCCGCCCGGATGCCGGTGAGCCACAGCTCGAGTTCCGCCGCCGCTTCCGGCAGTTGCGGCACGACGACGTGCCGCGGGGGCACCTCGCCGTCCGAGTATGCGGCGCGCAGTGCGGTCTCGACGAGATCGCCCAGGTCGACGTCGAGTTCCTTGTCCACGACCCAACCGTGCACGCCGCGGATGCGGCCTCCGCGGATGATGAACTGCTGCACGGCGGCGGCGAGTTCGTCGTGGGCGATGCCGAAGACATCCGCGTTCGTCGTTTCGGGTTGCACGAGATTGTTTTTCGACAACACCGTCTGCAACGCGGTGAGTTGGTCGCGCAGCTTCGCTGCCGACTCATACTCCTGGGCGGCGGCGGCCTGCTTCATCTTCTCGGACAGGGTGCGGATGAACCGGGAATCGTTTCCCGCCATGAATGACGCGAAGTCGACGGCGATCGCCTTGTGGTCTTCCTTGCTGATCCGCCCCACGCAGGGTGCGGCGCAGCGGCCGATGTCCGCGAGCAGGCATGGTCGGCCGGTTTGCTGTGCCCGACGGTAGGTCGAATCCGAGCAACTGCGCATCGGGAATGCCTTCAGCATGAGGTCGAGGGTTTCCCGAATCGCCCACACCTTCGTGTACGGGCCGAAGTACCGGGCGCCCTTGATGTTGTGGTTGCGGGTGATGAACACGCGTGGCACGTCGTCGGCCATGGTGATGGCGAGGTACGGGTAGGTTTTGTCGTCCCGGAATTGCACGTTGAACGGCGGGTCGAATTGCTTGATCCAGGTGAACTCGAGCTGCAGCGCCTCGAACTCGGTGCCTACGACCGTCCACTCGACGGAGTTGGCGGTCGTGACCATTCGCCTCGTGCGCTCGTGCAGAGTCGGCAGCGGGGCGAAGTAGTTGCTGAGCCTGTCGCGCAGGTTCTTGGCCTTGCCGACGTACAGCACCCGTCCGCCCGTGTCCCGGAACCGGTAGACGCCCGGCTGGGTGGGGATCTCATGCGCGCGCGGGCGATAGCTGACCGTGTCCATCCGCACTCCTATCCGGCGAGGACCTTTTTCAGGAATGTTCCCGTATGGCTGGCCGCTACCTTGACGAGATGCTCCGGTGTGCCCGTCGCGATGACCTCGCCGCCGCCCGCGCCGCCCTCCGGCCCGAGGTCGATGACCCAGTCCGCTGATTTCACCACGTCGAGGTTGTGCTCGATGACAATGACAGTGTTGCCCTTGTCGACCAGCCTATTGAGCACCAGCAGGAGTTTGCGGACGTCTTCGAAGTGCAGGCCGGTCGTGGGCTCGTCGAGCACATACACGCTGCGACCCATGGAGCGCCGTTGCAGCTCGGTGGCCAGTTTCACCCGCTGGGCTTCCCCGCCGGAGAGGGTGGTGGCGCTCTGCCCCAACCGAACGTAGCCCAACCCGACGTCGACCAGCGTCTCTAGGAAGCGGTGGATCGAGGTGATCGCCTGAAAGAACTCCGCAGCCTCCGAGATCGGCATGTCGAGCACCTGGGCGATGTTCTTCCCCTTGTACAGCACCGAGAGGGTGTCCCGGTTGTACCTGGCTCCCCCGCACACCTCGCAGGTGACGTAGACATCGGGGAGGAAGTTCATTTCGATCTTGATGGTGCCGTCGCCTGAGCAGTTCTCGCAGCGGCCGCCTTTGACATTGAAACTGAACCTGCCCGGCAGGTAGCCGCGCGTCTTGGCGTCGATCGTTTCGGAAAAGAGTGTGCGGATGCGATCGAAGACGCCGGTGTAGGTTGCCGGGTTCGACCGCGGCGTCCGTCCGATGGGCGCCTGGTCCACGTGCACGACCTTGTCGAGCTCATCCAGGCCGGTCACCCTGGTGTGCTTGCCAGGGATCTGCCGTGCCCCGTTGAGCTGGTTCGCGAGCACCCGATACAGGATGTCGTTGACGAGGGACGACTTGCCGGAGCCGCTTACCCCGGTGACGGCGGTGAATACGCCGAGCGGGAATGGCACGGTGATGTTCTTCAGGTTGTTTGCGCGCGCGCCTTCGACGACGATTTGCCGCTTCTTGTTGACCGGTCGTCGCTTCTTCGGGGTCGGAATCGACTTCCTGCCGGACAGGTAGTCCCCGGTGATCGACTCGGTGTTGGCGATCAGCTCGGCGTAAGACCCGGAGTGCACGACTTGCCCGCCGTGCTCCCCCGCGCCGGGGCCGATGTCGACGATCCAGTCCGCGGTGCGGATGGTGTCCTCGTCGTGCTCGACCACGATCAGCGTGTTCCCCAGGTCGCGGAGTTTGAGCAGGGTCTCGATGAGGCGGTGGTTGTCGCGTTGGTGCAGGCCGATGCTGGGTTCGTCAAGCACGTACAGCACCCCGGTGAGGCCGGAGCCGATCTGGGTGGCCAGCCGGATCCGCTGTGCTTCTCCCCCCGACAAGGAGCCCGCGGACCGGGACAGGTTCAGATAGGTGAGTCCGACTTCGATGAGGAAGTCGAGTCTCGCCCTGATCTCTCGCAGCACGGCGGCGGCGATCTTGGCTTCGCGCACGGTCAACTCGAGTTTGTCAATGAACGCGAATGCGTCGACAAGGCTGAGCTCGCAGACGTCGGCGATGCTGCGGTCGTGCACCGTGACGGCGAGCACCTCCGGTTTGAGTCGTTTGCCGTCGCAGACCGGGCAGTTGATCTCTCGCAGGTAGTGGGAATAGCGCTGCCGGGCCGAGTCGGTTTCGGCCTCGAGGTATTTGCGCTCGATGTAGGGGATGACGCCTTCGAATCCGGTCGAGTATTTCACCTCGCGGCCGTACCGGTTCTTCCAGCGAACCGTCACCGAGAAGTCGTTGCCGTGCAGGATTGCTTCCGTGACGTTCTCTGGGAGCTTGGCCCACGGTGTTTTCAGGGAGAAGTCGAGGTCGGCGGCAAGACCCTCGAGCAGGCGTTGGAAATAGTTGAACAGGCCCTTGCCGGACTGCGTCCAGGGCAGGATGACTCCTTCGGCCAGGCTCAGTGCCGGGTCGCCGAGCAGCAGGTCCGCGTCCACTGACATCCGGGTGCCGAGACCTGAGCATTCCGGGCAGGCGCCGAACGGGGCGTTGAACGAGAAGGTTCTCGGTTCGATCTCGGTGAGTTGCACCGGATGCCCATTCGGACAGGACAGTTTTTCGGAGAAGTTCCGCCAGGCGGCGTCGCCGGTCTCATCGACGAAGTTGACCGAGACGAAACCGTCGGTGAGTCGCAGTGCCGTTTCGAGCGAGTCGGTCAGCCGGGTGAGGATGTCGTCGCCGGCAACCAGCCGATCCACGACGACCGAGATGTCGTGTTTGAATTGCTTCTTCAACTTGGGCGGATCGTTGAGCTGTGCGACTTGCCCATCCACGAGGGCACGCGAATAGCCGCCGGCGGCTAGCTCGTGAAACAGATCGACGAACTCACCCTTTTTCTGCGATACGACGGGGCTGACGATCTGGTATCGGGTTCCGGTCTCCAGGGTCATGAGCTGGTCGGCGATCTGCTGCACGCTTTGCCGCGAGATGCGCTCACCGCACAGTGCGCAGTGCGGAATGCCGATGCGCGCCCAGAGCAGGCGCATGTAGTCGTACACCTCGGTGATCGTGCCCACCGTCGACCGTGGATTGCGGTTGGTGGACTTCTGGTCGATGGAGACCGCGGGACTCAATCCCTCGATGAAGTCGACGTCTGGCCGGTCGACTTGGCCGAGGAACTGCCGCGCATACGCCGAAAGGGACTCAACGTATCGGCGTTGCCCCTCCGCGAAGATCGTGTCGAAGGCGAGGCTGGACTTGCCGGAGCCGGACAGCCCGGTGAACACGACCAGTGAATCGCGCGGAATCTCAAGGTCGATGTTCCGCAAATTGTGCACCCGCGCGCCACGGACGCTGAGCTTGCCGCTCGACATCGTGGGTGCGCCGATCACCTTGAGCATGGCGCTCTCGGTGAGTTCTTCGTGAATGCTCGATTGCGAAATTGACACTCTTTACATTCTACGGAAACCACCGCTACCGCCCTGGTGGTTCGCTGAGGGCGTTGGGGCGACTCGAATTGTTGATCAGCGTAGATGGCCGGCTTGTTCCATCTGGCGGAGCTCCTTTTTAAGGTCGGCCACTTCGTCCCGTAACCGCGCCGCAAGCTCGAATTTAAGTTCCCCGGCGGCGCTCAGCATCTGCTCGTTGAGATCGGCAATAATTTTTTCCAGGTCGTTGCCACCCGCAGCCGCCAGTCCCTCGCGCTTCAGGCTCGGGGTCGGCGTTCGCCCTCGCCCGTCGCGGCCGGACAGAAGCTGCGCCGTGTCGGCACCCTCCCGCAGCAGCGCGTCGGTGATGTCGGCGATCTTTTTGCGCAGCGGTGTCGGGTCGATGCCGTGCGCCGTGTTGTACGCCACCTGGGTGTCCCGCCGCCGGTTGGTCTCTTCGATGGCGAACTTCATGGAGTCGGTGAGCACGTCGGCGTACATGTGCACCTCGCCTGATACGTTGCGTGCCGCGCGGCCGATGGTCTGGATCAAGGATGTCGACGAGCGCAGGAAGCCTTCCTTGTCGGCATCCAGGATGGCTACGAGCGACACCTCGGGTAGGTCGAGACCCTCGCGCAGCAGGTTGATGCCCACGAGCACGTCGTAGACGCCCTGCCGCAGTTCGGTGAGCAGTTCCACGCGGCGCAACGTATCGACATCCGAGTGCAGGTAGCGCACCCGCACGCCGGCCTCTGCGAGGAACTCGGTGAGTTCCTCGGCCATCTTCTTGGTGAGGGTCGTGACCAGTACCCGTTCGTTCTTGTCGCTGCGTATCCTGATTTCTTCCAGCAGGTCGTCGATCTGACCTTTGGACGGCTTGACGACGATCTGCGGATCGACCAGGCCGGTGGGTCGGATGATCTGCTCCACGACACTGTCGGTGATGCCGAGCTCGTACCGGCCGGGCGTCGCGGACATGTACACCTTCTGCCCGACCCGATCAAGGAACTCGGAGAACTTCAACGGCCGGTTGTCCAGTGCACTCGGCAGCCGGAAGCCGTGTTCCACCAGGGTGCGTTTGCGCGACGCGTCGCCCTCGTACATCGCCCCGATCTGCGGGATCGTGACGTGGGATTCGTCGATGACGACGAGGAAGTCCTCGGGGAAGT
>JBDTBD010000136.1:0-8202 GCA_039924285.1 Terrimesophilobacter sp.
CCTTTCGAATGGTCAACGGACTACCACAAGTCAAATACCCACCCTGGCTCGACCCCACCAACACCTGGTACCCCACCCAACGATCCACCACACTCCAACACACCCAAGCCGACCGCAAACGACAACGGCGAACAAGCTGAAGATTGTCAGTCGTAACGCGGGGTCGTGCTAAGCGGTGACTATCGGCTGACCGGCTCCGCACCGCCGAGCAGCGCGAGCTCGTGCCGGCGCGGGGTTCCTTCCCAATCGCCGGTGGTGAGGCAGGCATACGCACCTACGGTTACGGCAGTCGTCAGTCGCGTCGGCACGTCCTCATCCAACAGCAGGTCGGCGAGATAGCCTGCGACAAAGGCGTCGCCTGCACCGACGGTGTCGATTGCCGGAACCTTGATCGCTGCTCGTTCGTAGTCGACCCCGTCAACGACGGCCACCGCGCCGCGCGCCCCGAGCTTCACTATCGCTTGCCCTGCACCGGCATCCACCAACCGATGTGCAAGCTCCAGCGGCGTATCGGCCGCACCGACCGCGATTGCAGCCTCGTCGTCGCCGGCGAACACGATGTCTGCCAGCGGGATGAGGCGCAGGTACGCCTCGCGGGCAGTCTCGCGCGACCACAGCTTCCCGCGGAAGTTGAGGTCGAAAGATACGATCGTGCCGGCTTCCTTCGCGATGCGGATCGCCTCATCGACAGTGTCAGACATGGTTTCGGACAGGGCGGGAGAGATCCCCGTGACGTGCAGGAGATCGGCGTTCCGGATCAGGTCAGGATCGACCTCGTCAGTGCGAAGTCGCGAGCCGGCGTTGTCCTTGCGGTAGTACCAGACGTGCGTGTCGACGCTGGTGCGGTATTCCTTGACCATGAGTGCGGTAGGCGCCTCGGGATCTCGAGGCGCGACCACGCGCACTCCTTCCGCCCCGATTTCGCGCACGACGAGGTCCCCCAGGGAATCGGCGCCGACTTTACCGATCCACGTGACCGGGGTGCCGAGTCGGCTCAGTGCGATCGCCATGTTGCTTTCGGAGCCGCCGATGCCCAGGTTCATGGTGCGGGTGTGCTGCAGCGGCCCGAATGTCGTGGATGCGACCAGCGCCATGGTCTCACCCAGCGTGACGACCCCGTTCTTGCGCGCGGCCGATGTCATAGGATCGCCTCGCGAACGATCTGGACCGCCAGCTTGGTGCGCTCGGCCAAATCGTGCAGCGATCCGCCCTTCAGCGCGTCGCCGATGAGTGGTCCGCCGAGGCTTACCGCGGTGGCTCCGGCGTGCATCCACGCGGCGATGTCGTCGAGGCCGACACCGCCGGACGGCACGAACCTGAGATCCGGGAACGGGCCGCGCAGGTGCGATCCGTACTTCGCACCGACGGTTTGGGCCGGAAAGACCTTGACCGCGGTGGCACCGGCGTGCCACGCGGAGTGGAGTTCGGTGGGAGTGAGGCCGCCCGGAAAGACCGGAAGCTGGTGCTTCAGCGCGAGGGCGATGATCTCCAGGTTGATCACCGGGGTGACCAAGTACTTGGCCCCCGCGTCGATCGCGCGCTGGGCATCCGCCACCGTGGTGATCGTTCCGACGCCGATTTCCAGCTGACTTCCGGAGTGCTCGATCAACGCCGGGAGGTGGTCGATCGTTCCGGGAGTACTCAGGGTGAGTTCCACGCTGCGCACACCGTTCTGGCCGAGCACCTCGACCACCGCGTCGTAATCGTCGGCCTGCTTCGCGCGGAGCACCGCGATCAACGGTGTCTCCAGCAGTACCGGCGATGGTTCGGTTCGTACGGTGTCGGTCATAGTGTGGACTCCTTCGGGGATGGGTGCCGCGCGACGGAGGTCGAGTGACGTATGACAAGGTGGGTGGGGACGTGCGCGGTGCGGCTTTCGGCGGTGCCGAGGATCGCGGCAGCGGCCAAAGCGCCGAGCGTGCGGGGCGAACTGTCCACGGTGGTAAGACTCGGCCAGGCGAGGCCGTCGGGTAGGGAATCGTCGCATCCGACGACGCTGATCTGGCCGGGAACGTCGATGTCCGCGTCGCGGAGCCCACACAGTAGTCCGAGGGCGATCTCGTCGTTGAAGGCGACGACGCCGGTATCCGATGCCGGGTCGAGGGCGGATGCCGCGCGCCATCCCGCGGCGAAGTCCGGTTTGTCGGTGCTGACGACGCTCAGTCGCATCCCGAATGAGCGACACGCTCGATCCAAAATCAGCCGTTTTTGCTGACCCGACCACGAGCGGGCCGGTCCATCCAGGTAGACCAGACCGGTGTGGCCGAGTGAGTGCAGGTGCCGTGCCGCGTCGGAGAATCCGCGGTCGATGTCTACAAGAACCTGGTGCAGGAACCGCGGCAGGGGCGTTTCGTCCGCGAGAGCGCGGTTGGCGAGTACGACGGGCACGCGCGTGGCGGCCGCGACAATGTCGGCATCGGCGAGGCGGCTGGAGGCGAGAACGACGGCGTCGACCTGACTAGTCATCCGGTGCACGATCGTGAGTTCCCGCACCGGGTCCTCACGGGAATCGCCGACCAGAATTCCGATGTCGTGAGTGTCGAGCACCGCCTCGAGCTCGGCGAGAAACGACGAGTAGAACGGGTTGGTCACGTCGGGAAGGATCACTCCCACGTTGCCGGTCGAGCCGGTTACGAGGCTGCGCGCGAGTCGGCTCACGGTGAAGTCGAGTGCGGCGGCGGCGTCGAGTACTCGATTTCTGGTCGGTTCGATAACCGCGGGTGAGCCGCTGAGCGCCCGAGACGCGGTGGCGACCGACACGCCGGCCACAGCGGCCACCTGCCGAATCGTCGTCATGTCACCGCCCTAAAGTCTAATGAAACCGGTTACATCACAGTGTAGCCAGTGCCCGGTGCCGACGTGCAGAGGCAATCCGGGAGCTGACGGACCTCACCAGTCGTGCATTGACCCGTCGATGCGGAGGCGGTTGACGGGTAGGTAGGCGGGCGCGTATTCAAACTTCGCTGCTAGCACTTCGTCGTATTCGACACCGAGACCTGGATTCTCGCCGGGGTTCAGCAGCCCGCCCTCGAAGGTGTAGCTGGTGCGGAAGACATCGAGAGTGTCGTCGGAGTGCTTCATGTACTCCTGGATGCCGAAGTTGTGGATCGCGAGATCCAGGTGCAGGGCGGCGGCCTGACCAACCGGAGAAACATCCGTGGGTCCGTGGAAACCGGACTTGATCTGATAGATCGCCGCGAAATCCATCAGCTTCTTCAGTGCGCTGATGCCGCCGGTGTGGGTGACGGCGCTGCGCACGTAGTCGATGAGCTGCTCGGTGATGAGCGTCTGATAATCGAAGACCGTGTTGAAGACCTCGCCGATGGCCAGCGGGGTGGTGGTTTGAGAGCGCACCCGGCGCAGCCCCTCCTGGTTCTCGCCGGGGGTGCAGTCCTCGAGCCAGAACAGGTCGTACGGTTCGAGGGATTTGCCCAGGATCGCGGCCTGATTCGGCGTCATCCGGTGGTGCGCGTCGTGCAGCAGCGGGATGTCGTAGCCGAACTCCTCACGCACCGCGGCGAACACGGTCGGCACGTGGTGCAGGTAGGCGCGGGAATCCCAGGTCTCTTCCGTGGGGACCGCGGTGCGCTTGGCCGGCTCGTAGTCGTAACGCTGCCCCGGATGCTGGTCGGTGGCCACCCCGTACACCTGGCCGAGGCCCGGCACCGCCGTCTGCACTCGGATCGCCTTGAACCCGGCCTCAAGATGATTTCGGATCGAGGCGAACAGCGACGGCAGATCCGACCCGGATGCGTGGCCGTACGCCAGCGCGCCGGTGCGGGAGGCACCGCCGAGCAGCTGGTACACCGGCATGCCGGCCACCTTGCCCTTGATGTCCCACAGCGCCACGTCCACCGCGGCGATGGCCGCCATCGTGACCGGCCCGCGTCGCCAGTACGCGCCCCGATACAAGTACTGCCAGGTGTCCTCGATCTTCTGCGGGTCACGGCCGATCAACATCGGCGCGATGTGCTCGGTGAGATACGTGGCCACCGACAGCTCACGCCCGTTCAAGGTGGCGTCACCGAGCCCGGTCACTCCGTCCGAGGTGGTGATCTTCAAGGTCACGAAGTTGCGACCGGGGCTGGTGATGAAAACTTCGGCACTCTCAATGACGGCCATGGGTGTCTTTCTCCTCAAACAAATCGGACGCTAGGCAGTGGGGCGGGCGTAGGCCCGAAGTGGAAGGTTGTACGCGAGGTCGACGGCCGTCTCGGCGGCCTCATCGAGACTCAACCGATGTTCCCCCACTAGTTTGGCAAGGAATCCCGCGTCGATGCGACGAGCCAGGTCGTGTCGGGCGGGAATCGACGCGAAAGCCCTGGTGTCGTCCACGAACCCGCTGGTGTTGTAGAAGCCGGCGGTTTCGGTGGTCAATTCGCGGAAGCGCGACATCCCGCCGGGCGAGTCGAGGAACCACCACGGTGCTCCGAGCAAAACCGACGGGTAGGCGCCGGCCAGCGGGGCCAGCTCGCGCGAATACGTGTTTTCATCGACGGTGAACAGGATCATCCTGAATCGTGAGTCGTGCCCGAACGCTTGCAGCAGCGGCTGCAGGCCCCGCGTGTACTCCATCGCGACGGGAATGTCGAAGCCCTGGTTCGCGCCGAACCGGAACAGTACGTGGTCAGAGTGGTTGCGAAGCACTCCCGGGTGCAACTGCATGACCAGGCCGTCGTCCACGGACATCCGTGCGGTCTCGAAGAGCATGTTCGCCGCAAATCGGCCTGCGGCCCTATCGTCGACTGGGGCAGCCAGCGCGGCATCGAAGATCCGCCGCGCATCCGCCGGCTCCAGCGGGGTCGTATCCGCGCTGAGGTGACCGTGATCGCTCGCTCTGGCACCGGCGGCGGCGAACGCGAACCGGCGCTGACGCAGCGCGTCCAGGAACGACGCGTAGTCGGAGATGTCGATGCCGCTTCGCGCCGACAGGGCACGGATGCCGACGGCCCAGCTCGAGTGGTTCGGGTAGAAAAGTGCGTCCGGCCGCAGCGTCGGCACGACTCGTTCGCCCCAGCCGTCAGCGGCTAGCCGAGCGTGCGCGGACAGGTCGCTGTCCGGAGCGTCGGTGGTGCTGAGGATCTCGATGTTGAACCGGTCGAACAGTGGCCGGATGTGGAACTGCGGCGTTGTGAGCACCTCGAGCAGGTGATCGTAGATCTGGTCGGCGGTAGCAGCAGACGGTTCGGTGGTGACGCCGAACACTTCGACGAGCTCGTGCTCAAGCCAATAGCGCGTCGGGGTGCCTCGGAACAGTTTCCAGTTCCCGCAGACTCGCCGCCAGATCAGCCGGTGGTCCGGTTCGGCCGCGACATCGGTCTGCGGCGAGGGCACGCCTAGCTCTTCGAGCCGGTAACCCTGCGACACGAGCATGCGCGTGAGGTAGTGGTCGGGGATGACGAACAGTTCGGCCGGATCGCCGAATGCGGCGTTGTCCGCGATCAGTTCGGCGTCGATGTGTCCGTGCATCGATACCAGCGGAAGGCTCGCGGTCTGGGCATAAAGCTCGCGGGCGATCGCGCGTTGGGCTGGTTCCGCCGGTAACGCTCGATCGGGGTGGAGCCTCCACTGTTCGGCCAAAATCCGCCTCCTCACTGAAACAAAACTCAAACGTGTTTCAGTGACACGGCGATCCTTCTATGGATCGCCTGTCACTGTTTGCATCACTATAGACCCGTAACGACGGTGAAGTCACGAATATCGCCCGTCGGGCCGTGATGGGAAAAGTAACGAATTGGATTCTTAACTTGACGAAACACTGAAAAGGTTTGCAGAATGTCTTACACACGACATCAGCAGTGTCAGGCGAAAATTCACACGAGGTGGTGGGACATGGCGGTCACAATTCGGGATGTTGCCCGCGCGGCCGGAGTGTCGATCTCCACGGTGTCCCGTTCGCTCGCCGCGCCCGAGCAGGTGGCGGAATCTACGAGGGTTCTCGTGCAGGCCACCGCCCACAAGATGGGGTACCGACCGAACCGCAACGCGCGCAGCTTGGTCACGGGGCGCAGCAACAGCATCGGTCTCGTCGTACCTGACCTCGAGAACCCGTACTTCGGCTCGGTCTGCAAGGGCGTTCAAGCCAGGGCACGCGCCGCAGGTTATGCGGTGTTCATCGCTGACACGAACGAAGACCCTGCCGTCGAGACCGAAATCGTGCAGAGCCTGATCAAACAGGTCGACGGCGTCATTCTCTGCTCGGCGCGCGGCACGGACGCTGAAATTACCGCACTGGCGAAGCAGACTCCGCTGGTGCTGGCGAATCGGTTCCTCACCGGAATCTCGTCCATCATCTTTGACAACGGCGGCGGGGTGCGCACCGTTCTGAGGCATCTTGTGGCACTCGGCCACCGCAGGATCGCCTACGCCGGCGGGCCCGCGGCATCGTGGTCGAACAGCGAGCGTTCCCGGGCATTCGCTGATTTCGCAGCCGAGGCCGAGGGCCTCGAGCTCATCAAGCTGGGAAACTTCCCACCGTTTTTCTCCGGAGGAATCCAGGCCGGCGATCTCGCCATCGCGAGCGGTGCCACTGCCGTTGTCGCCTACAACGACATCATGGCGCTCGGCGTCATCGACCGGCTCCGGCAGCGCGGGCTCAGCGCGCCGCACGATCTCAGTGTCACCGGTTTCGACAACGTTGCGGTGTCAACCTTTGTGTGGCCAAACCTCACCACCGTCGATCTGCCGCGAGTTCAGATGGGTCGCATGAGCGTCGATCTGCTGCTTGAAATGGTTCTGGACGGGGCGTCGAAAGTGCGGCCGCCGACCCAGCTGCCTGTCGAACTGTTTGTGCGGCAATCCTCGGGGGTCGTGCCTGCCGCAGCGCTGAATTCCAGCGTAGACAATCTTCTGGACGTGGACGTCTAGTTGCAACAAGCAAGAGAAAGGAACACGACATGCGCCTAGGTAAAGGCACAGCCCTGCTGTCCGCCGTCGCCGTGCTCACCCTCGCAATCACAGGGTGCACGGCGCCGAACAGCGGAACGACACCGGCTCCGGCCAAATCGGGAGAGGAAATACCGGCGAAGCCGTCCGCTCCCGTCACGCTGAACATCCTGGATGTCGCAGGCAATCAAAAGCTCACCGGCCCCATGGTCGACGAGTTCGTGAAGAAGCATCCCGACATCATCTCCTCGGTCACGTGGGAGAGCGCCGGCGCACCCGACCTGGTCGGCACAATCAAGCCGCAGGTGGACAGCAAGAACATCTCGGTAGACCTGGTCATGACGGGAACCGACGGACTGTCCGCCGGCATCGGCCAAGACCTGTGGATTCCGTTGGTGAAGGACTATGGCGACCGTCTGTCGAACATGAAGAACTACATCGACCCGGCGCAGAAGATGCAAGAGCTTGCGGATGGATTCGGTGTCGTCACGACCTACTACCCGTCCGGGCCGCTGTTGCAGTACAACCCGAAGATTGTGGAGAACGTTCCGTCCAACCCGGAAGAGCTGCTCGCGTGGGCCAAGGCCAACCCGAACAAGTTCGGATACGCACGGCCGGCCAACTCGGGTCCCGGGCGCACCTTCATGATGGGGCTGCCGTACATCCTCGGCGACAAAGACCCCGCTGACCCGGTCAACGGCTGGGCCAAGACCTGGGCCTACCTGAAGGACATCGGGCAGTACATCAACAACTACCCGACCGGCACCGGCCAGGTCATCTCCAACATGGCCGACGAGTCGTGGGGGCTCATTCCCACCACGACCGGGTGGGACATCAACCCGAGGGCGCTCGATCAGGAGCCGAACACCATCGAGGCCGCGCCGTTCGACAAGTTCACCTGGGTGACGGATGCGCACTACGCGGTCGTGCCGAAGGGGCAGTCCGCGGACAAGCTGTCGGCGATCCTGCTGCTGCTGCAAGACATGCTGACTCCGGAGACGAACGCCATGGCGTACGACGCCGGGTACTTCTACCCTGGTCCGTCGATCAAGGGTGCCACCCTCGAGAAGGCGCCGCAGGCGAGCCAGGACATCATCAAAAAGTTCGGCCGTGACTGGTACGACAATCTCATCGAATCAGCGCCCAAGGCAACTCCGCTCACCCCGGATCTGCTGGTGAAGGCGTTCGATATTTGGGACCGCGAAGTCGGCGCCGGAAAGTACACGGCGAAGTAATGGCACTGACGGCTAGCGCGTTCGAGTCCCTCGAGCTGAAAGAGGTCGGACGCAGATTTGGCGGACGCGATGCGTTAGTCGG
>JBDTBD010000137.1:0-7598 GCA_039924285.1 Terrimesophilobacter sp.
CCGTACACGCGGGTTCAAATCCCGTCTCCACCTCCAGGACGACACCCTGGGCGATTGGCGCAGCGGTAGCGCGCTTCCCTGACACGGAAGAGGTCATCGGTTCGATCCCGGTATCGCCCACAACAAAATTCTCGGTAACTGCGTGATCGAGGCGACTCGTCGTCAGAGCACTACCGCGCCCACCACATTGCCGATCGCGAGTGTCACGATCATGGTGACAACACTGACGGCAACGTTTCGGATGATGGCCCTCGGCACCGGCGCTCCGCCGAGGCGTGCTGCGACGAAGCCGGTCAGCGACAGTGTGATTACGACGGCGACGAATGTAACGGGAATGCGCACCGTTTCAGGGGGTAGTGAAATGGCCAGCAACGGCAGCACCGATCCCAGCGCGAACGATATCAACGACGCCCATGCCGCCGTCCACGGATTCACGTGGTGGTGGGCATCGATGCCCAACTCCATTTCCGCGTGCGCCGCAAGAGCGTCCGCATCGGTCAGTTCTCGCGCGACGGCTCGAGCGGTCTCGTTGCTCAGACCCCGGTCGCGATAAAACCCCTCGAGTTCGGCCAGCTCTTCGGCCGGCATTGCTTCGAGTTCGAACCGCTCCTTCGCCAAGGCGGCGCGCTCGGTATCGCGCTGCGCACTGACCGACGTGTATTCGCCACCGGCCATTGACAACGCGCCAGCGACCATGCCGGCAAGACCGGCGATGAGAATCGCGCCGTTGTCCGAAGTCGCTCCGGCGACACCGACCACCAGGCCAGCGGTGGAGACGATTCCGTCGTTGGCGCCGAGTACGCCGGCGCGTAACCAATTCAGGCGCTTGCCAAGCCTGTCGAGGTGTGGTTCGTCCTGGTGGGGAGGCGTCACGGTCATTGTGATCACGATACCTTCAGCCTCAGGCAGGTGCGCATCGGTGGCACGGCGCCATCGACACCGCCGCGTCGCTGGTGAGCTGAGCACGCCTTCTCCCAAGCTAAAGTGGGATAAATGAGCGCTCTGCAGACCGGATTCGACCTCTACACCGACCGGAACATCGTCGCGATGCGGGTCAACGGGGAACTGAAGGACCTGGCTGCCACGGTGGAGGAGGGTGCCCTCGTCGAACCCGTCACGCTGGAGTCCGAAGACGGCCTGCGCATCCTGCGCCACTCTGCCGCCCACGTTGCCGCACAGGCGGTGCAGTCAATCAACCCCGAAGCGAAATTGGGCATCGGCCCGCCCATCGTCGACGGGTTCTACTACGACTTCGACGTAGAGACCCCGTTCACCCCCGATGACCTCGGAAAAATCGAAAAGGCGATGGAGCGCATCGTCAAGCAGGGTCAGCGCTTCGTGCGCCGGGTGGTCACCGAGGAGCAGGCGCGCGCCGAGCTCGCGACGGAGCCGTACAAGCTCGAGCTGATCGGCTTGAAGGGTGGCGCGGATGCCGGCGACGGTGCCGACGAATCCGTCGAAGTCGGCGGCCACGAACTGACCATCTACGACAACGTCGACCCGAAGACCGGTGAAACGGTGTGGCGGGACCTGTGCCGCGGACCGCATTTGCCCAACACGCGGATGATCGGAAACGCGCACAAGTTGATGCGGACCGCTGCCGCATATTGGCGCGGCTCCGAGAAGAACAAGCAACTGCAGCGCATCTACGGCACCGCCTGGCCGACCAAAGACGAGTTGCACGCCTACCGCCAGCACCTGGAGGAGGCTGCCCGACGGGACCACCGCAAGCTGGGCGCCGAACTGGACCTGTTCTCATTCCCGGAAGAGATCGGCTCCGGACTGGCAATCTTCCACCCCAAGGGTGGAATCATTCGTCGGGAGATGGAGGACTACTCGCGCAAGAAGCACATCGAGGCCGGATACGACTTCGTCAACACTCCTCACATCACCAAGGCGTCACTGTTCGAGGAGAGCGGACACCTCGGCTGGTACAAGGAGGCGATGTTCCCGCCGATGCACGTCGACGAGGAGCGCGACGCGGACGGCAACGTCATCAGGCAAGGGGTGGACTACTACCTGAAGCCGATGAACTGCCCGTTCCACATCTTGATCTACCGGTCCAGCGGACGTTCCTACCGCGACCTGCCGATGCGGTTGTTCGAATTCGGCACTGTCTACCGGTACGAGAAGAGCGGCGTCGTTCACGGACTCACCCGAGTTCGCGGTATGACTCAGGATGACGCCCATATCTTCACCACCCGCGAGAACATGCGCGAGGAACTCGCAAAACTCCTCACCTTCGTGATCGACCTGCTGCGCGACTATGGCCTTGACGACTTCTACCTTGAGCTGTCCACCAAAGACCCCGACAAGTACGTCGGGGAGGACGCCGCGTGGGAGGAAGCCACCGAGACCCTCCGCGAGGGGGGGATTGCCTCAGGGCTCGATCTGGTGCCCGATCCCGGCGGTGCGGCGTTCTACGGCCCCAAGATCTCCGTGCAGGCCCGGGATGCGATCGGGCGCACCTGGCAGATGTCGACGATCCAACTGGACTTCAACCTTCCGGAGCGATTCGGCCTGGAATACACGGCTCCCGACGGCTCGAGGCAGCGTCCGGTGATGATCCACCGCGCCCTGTTCGGCTCCATCGAACGGTTCATCGGAGTGCTCACCGAGCACTACGCCGGTGCGTTCCCGGTGTGGCTGTCCCCGGTGCAAGTCGTCGGCATCCCGGTGGCCGAGCAGTACGGCCCTTACCTCGATGACGTCATCGAGAAACTGAAGGCGGCGGGAGTTCGTGCCGAAGTCGATCACTCCACCGACAGGATGCCGAAAAAGATCCGCAACGCCACCAAGTCCAAGGTCCCTTACCAATTGATTGCCGGAGAAGACGACAGGGCGGCCGGAGCAGTCAGCTTCAGGTTCCGTGACGGACGGCAGGAGAACGGCATTCCCGTGGACGAGGCCATCGAACGGATCACCTCGGCGATCGCCACCAGAGCCCAGGTGTAAGCGTGAACAACTACGAACGGAACGAATTCGATGCGCAGGCGGGCGTCGAGATCGAGTCGGCGGCCGACTTCGCCGGGGTACCGGATGCGTTCCAACGCCTCTGGACGCCGCACCGCATGGTCTACATCGAAGACGGCCAGCAGCACGAAGAGCACGACTGCCCATTTTGTGTTGCCCATACGCTGTCGGACGAGAAGGCGCTCATCGTCGCCCGGGGCACGTTCTGCTACGTGCTGCTCAACCTGTATCCGTACAACTCGGGACACCTGCTGGTGTGTCCGTATCGCCACATCGCGCTCTACGACGAAGCGAACGAAGCTGAAGTGGCGGAGATGGGCAGCCTCACGCAGACAGCGATGCGTGTGCTGCGCACGGTGGCACACTGCGACGGCTTCAACCTGGGGATGAACCAGGGTCGGATCGCGGGGGCCGGCATCGCGGAGCACCTCCACCAGCACATCGTTCCTCGCTGGGCGCTGGACTCGAACTTTTTCCCGATCATCGCGGGAACCAAAGCCGTCCCGCGCCTGCTCGGCGACGTTCGCGACGCGACCGCGGCGGCCTGGCCGAAGCAGGGTTCCCACTGAGCGAGGACCGGGCGCCGCACGAATAGAATGGACGGGCGTGCCGAACATCGGGAGGCACACGGGAGAGGCGACGACAGTGTCTGAGAACAACGAACAATCGGGGACCAGCCGGGTCAAGCGGGGCCTGGCCGAGATGCTCAAGGGCGGCGTCATCATGGATGTCGTCACCGCCGACCAAGCCAAGATCGCCGAGGACGCCGGCGCAGTGGCAGTCATGGCGCTGGAGCGAGTTCCCGCCGACATTCGCGCTCAGGGCGGCGTCGCGCGCATGAGCGACCCCGACCTCATCGACGGCATCATCGAGGCCGTGTCCATTCCGGTGATGGCCAAGGCCCGCATCGGCCACTTCGTCGAGGCACAGATCCTCCAGGCACTGAAGGTCGACTACATCGACGAGTCCGAAGTGCTCAGCCCCGCCGATTACGCGAACCACATCGACAAATGGAAGTTCACCGTGCCGTTCGTCTGCGGCGCCACCAACCTCGGAGAGGCGCTGCGCCGCATCACCGAGGGCGCAGCGATGATCCGCTCCAAGGGCGAGGCGGGCACGGGCGACGTCTCTGAGGCGACCAAGCACATCCGCACCATCTTGGGTGAAATCCACGCGCTGCAGACCAAGAGCAAGGACGAACTGTACGTTGCGGCAAAGGAACTGCAGGCGCCGTACGAACTCGTTCGGGAAATCGCCGAGACCGGCAAACTCCCCGTTGTGCTGTTCACCGCCGGCGGTGTGGCTACCCCCGCGGATGCCGCGCTGATGATGCAGCTCGGCGCCGACGGAGTCTTCGTCGGCTCCGGCATCTTCAAGTCGGGAAATCCGGCGAAACGCGCCGCGGCCATCGTCAAGGCCGTCACCTTCTACGACGACGCCGCCGTGATCGCGGAAGCGTCCCGGGGGCTCGGCGAGGCCATGGTCGGCATCAACGTCGCCGACATTGCTGCACCGCACCGCTTGTCAGAACGTGGCTGGTAACGTCGGCCTACCGGTCGGCGTTCTTGCCCTGCAGGGCGATTTCCGCGAGCACATCGCGGTTCTGAAGTCGTTCGGCGCGGACACCAGAGCCGTGCGGCGACCCGACGAGCTGGCCGAAGTCGCCGGCCTGGTGATTCCCGGCGGGGAGTCCAGCGTCATGGACAAGCTGTCGCGATTGTTCGACCTGGCACAGCCGCTGCGTCAGGCCATCGCCGCCGGGCTGCCGGTTTACGGCACCTGCGCGGGCATGATCATGCTGGCCGACACCATCCTCGACGGAATCGAGGGCCAGCAAGGCCTCGGCGGACTGGACATCGACGTGCGCCGCAATGCGTTCGGATCCCAGGCCGACTCGTTCGAGGTGGACCTCGACATCCCCGAGATCGGCCGTCCGGCACTGCACGCCGTATTCATTCGCGCACCGGTGGTCGAGCGTGTCGGCCCCGCAGTCCACGCTCTCGCCAAGCTCGACGACGGTCGGGTTGTCGCGGTAGAGCAGGGTAATCTGCTCGCCACCTCGTTCCACCCGGAAATGACCAACGACCACCGTTTTCACAAGTATTTCCTTGACCGGGTCGCCAAGGTGGGATTCCCGGGTTGACCGCGCTGGTATTTTAGACTGTCAGCGACAGTGGAACGGGAGTATTAATGTCGGGTCATTCCAAGTGGGCAACCACGAAGCACCAGAAGGCGGTCACCGACTCGCGGCGCGCGAAAGCGTTCGCCAAGCTCATCAAGAACATCGAGGTCGCCGCGAAGATGGGCGGCGGCGATCTGAACGGAAATCCGACTCTCGTCGACGCGATCCAGAAGGCTAAAAAGACCTCGGTGCCGAATGAGAACATCGACCGCGCGGTCAAGCGCGGATCGGGGCAACTCGGTGTCGGCAGCGACTACAAAACGATCATGTATGAGGGCTATGCGCCTGGTGGAGTCGCACTGCTGATCGAATGCCTCACCGACAACCACAACCGGGCCGCCGCCGACGTGCGCACGATCATGTCCCGCAACGGCGGCACCATGGGAGACCCGGGCAGCGTCGCCTACAACTTCAGCCGCAAGGGAGTGGTCTCGGTCAGGAAGGTCGACGGCGTCACGGAGGACAGCATCCTCACCGCCGTGCTCGACGCCGGCGCCGAAGAAATCACCGACCGCGGGGAGGGCTTCGACATCATCACCGATCCAACGGATCTGGTGGCCACCCGCACCGCCCTCACCGACGCCGGAATCGACTACGAATCCGCGGAGTTGGAATTCGTGCCCGGACTGCTGGTGGAAGTCGACGTCGAGCATGCGCGGAAGGTGTACAAACTGATTGACGCGTTGGAGGAATCCGACGACGTACAGAACATCTATGGCAACTTCGACGTTCCGGCCGACGTCCTCGCTGAGCTCGACGAAGAATAGCGTGATCCGGGTGCTGGGGGTCGACCCCGGCCTCACCCGTTGCGGCGTCGGCATCGTCGACGTTGCGGCCAACCGCACGGCGTCACTTGTTTTCGTCACCGTCATCCGAACGCCCATCGACATGCCGCTGGAGCAGCGGCTGCTTCAGCTCGGCAACGGCTTCGAAAAGTATCTTCAGGAGTACGCGCCGCAGGCAGTGGCGCTGGAGGAAGTGTTCGCGCAGCTGAACACCCGCACGGTGATGGGAACCGCGCAGGCCAGCGGGGTCGCGATGTTCGCTGCGGCCCGCCGAGGGCTGAGCGTCGGCTTGCACACTCCCACCGAAGTCAAGGCCGCAATCACCGGCTATGGGGGTGCGAACAAGAAACAGGTGGCGACCATGGTGCAACGTGTGTTGAGACTGGATGCTCCGCCGACGCCCGCGGATGCTTCCGACGCCCTCGCGCTGGCGATCTGTCATGCCTGGAAACGAGGCGCGACGGTGGCATCGACATCGTCGGAGGCAACCCCCGCCCAGGAAGCGTGGCTCGCCGCGGAGCGTCACGCGGCAAAGTCGGTGGCCAAACGTAGGCTGGGCAGATGATCTCGTCGGTTCGCGGCACAGTGCTCGAGGCGGGAGTATCTCGTGTCATCATCGAGGTCGGGGGAGTGGGGCTCGACATCGTGGTGACACCGGCGCACGCGTTGCGGCTGCGCGTGGGCACCGAAGCGACGCTGCGCACCGCGCTCATCGTCCGGGAAGACGATTTGTCACTTTACGGCTTTGCGGACGCCGACGAGCGAGCGGTCTTCGACCTGCTTCGTGGCGTCACGGGCGTCGGACCCAAGTCGGCAATGGGGGTGCTCGCGGTCATGGAACCTGCCGACATTGCCACCGCCGTCGCCGCCGAGAACGACGCTGCGTTTCGAAAGGTGTCTGGAATCGGCCCGAAAACCGCCAAGCTCATCGTCCTGTCCCTTTCGGGCAAAATGCAGGGCATCACCGCGCGCACGCCGGGAAAGGCCGGCCCGACGGCCGCCGGTGACAGCGTCCTGGCCGCACTGATCGGTCTCGGCTGGTCCGAGCGCGTTGCCGCCGACGCGATCGACGACGCGATGGCCGCCGCCACGACCGGTGACGTCACCGTTTCGTCGCTGCTGCGCAGCGCACTCGGTCGTCTCGGACCCGGTCAACACAGTTCGGGACAGCTCAGCGAATCGAACAGCCGGTGAACGACACCGCCATGGAGGAGAACCGGATTCCGGGCACACGGATTTCCGAGGACCCCAGCGTGGCCATCGTGCGCCCGATGCCGGAGTCCGAGGCCGAGCTGGCGTTCGAGGGAGCGTTGCGGCCAAAAACTCTCGCCGAGTTCATCGGACAGGCCAAGGTGCGGGCCCAACTTCAACTGCTGCTGCAGGCTGCACAGATTCAAAACCGGACTCCCGATCACATCCTGCTTGCGGGTCCGCCGGGGCTCGGTAAGACCACGCTGGCCATGATCGTGGCCGAAGAGACTGGGCATCCGCTGCGCATGTCGAGCGGCCCGGCGATCCAGCATGCGGGGGACCTTGCCGCGGTGCTTTCGTCGTTGGTCCCGGGCGAGATCTTGTTCATCGACGAAATCCACCGGATGGCGCGTTCGGCGGAAGAGATGCTCTATCTGGCAATGGAAGACTTCCGCATCGACATCATG
>JBDTBD010000138.1:0-3294 GCA_039924285.1 Terrimesophilobacter sp.
ACGCGTACGTCGGCCGCACCTTCATCCAACCGTCCCAGACGCTGCGGCAGCGGGGCATCAAGCTCAAGCTGAACCCGCTCGGCCACGTGATCAAGGGCAAGCGGCTCATCGTCGTGGACGACTCCATTGTGCGCGGAAACACCCAGCGCGCGCTCGTGGCGATGCTGCGGGAGGCGGGCGCCGCCGAGGTGCACGTGCGCATCTCCAGCCCGCCGATCAAGTGGCCCTGCTTTTACGGAATCGACTTCGCGTCCCGAGCCGAGCTGCTCGCCGCCGGTCTCGCGGTTGACGAGGTGCGTCAGGCGATTGGCGCCGACAGCCTGGGCTACCTGTCCGAGGACGGGATGATCGCGGCGACCGACCAGCCGCGGCAGAGCCTGTGTACCGCATGCTTCACCGGCAAGTATCCGATCGCGATTCCGGATGCGCAGCGTGTTGATCGGACTCTCACTGCGGCGGGCGACGGATGCGAGCCGGGCCCCGACGCGGAACTGGCCGGCGTGTTGTTCGACGCCGACAGCCTGCGCGCCCACGCCCTGCAACAGATCGGTGGCCCGATCCTCGGCGACCCGGGCCGCCAAGAGTGAGCGCCCCGTCGGTCCCTGATGGACGAGCGCCGGCGAGCGTCTCGAAGGGCGACAGCTACGCCGCCGCAGGCGTCGACACCGCGGCAGGTGACCTTGCTGTCGAGCTGATGAAGGCCGCGGTTTCGGCAACCCACGGTCCGCAGGTGCTCGGCGGTGTCGGCGGATTTGCGGGCCTGTTCGACGCGTCAGCACTCAAGGCCTACGCGCATCCGCTGCTCGCCACTTCCACCGACGGCGTCGGCACCAAGATCGCGATCGCCCAGGCGCTCGACAAACACGACACCATCGGCCAAGACCTGGTCGGCATGGTCGTCGACGACATCGTCGTGGTCGGCGCGAGGCCGCTGTTCATGACCGACTACATCGCCTGCGGCAAGGTAGTCCCGTCCCGCATCGCGGACATCGTCGCAGGCATCGCGCGTGCCTGCTCGGCCACCGGCACCGCCCTCGTCGGCGGTGAGACCGCCGAGCACCCCGGCCTGCTCGGCCCCGGCGACTACGACGTTGCCGGCGCGGCCGTTGGCGCTGTCGAGGCGGATGCGCTGCTCGGTGCGAACCGCGTGCGGGACGGCGACGCCGTGATCGCGCTCGCCTCCTCCGGCCTGCACAGCAACGGATTCTCCCTCGTGCGCCACATTCTGACGCGGCGAGGCATCGGCTATCTGGACCACTCGGATGACTTCGGCGGTGTGGTCGGCGAGGGGTTGCTCGAGCCGACCCGGCTGTATACGACGCCGCTGCTCGGGTTGCTCGCCGAGCATCCGGGCGCCGTTCACGCGCTCAGCCACGTCACCGGCGGTGGCATCGCCGCGAACCTCGCGCGCGTGCTGCCGGTCGGATCCTGGGTGGAGGTGGATCGCGCGACCTGGTCACCGGCATCCGTGTTCCGGGTGCTCAGCGAACTGGCCGGCACCAGCCTGGAAAGCGCGGAGGGCACCTGGAACCTCGGCGTCGGCATGATCGCGATCGTGGCGCCGGATGCCGCGGGTGCCGTCGTCGCCTCGCTCGCCGCGGCCGGCATTCCGGCCTGGCAGGCCGGTGTCGTCTCGACCAGTTCCCGTGACCTCGCCGGTTTCGAGCAGGGCGCTAAAGGTGTCGACGGCGGAGCCGTGCGACTGACCGGTGCCTACCGCGCCTGACCGGGCCAACCTGCGGCTGACCGGTGCTTGCCGCGCCTGACCGGGCCTGCCGGACTGGCCAAACTCGTCAGGGGCTCCCGCGAGCCGTTTCACGGAGTTTCTGACTTGATGGGGCATCCTGGCCGGAGTTCAGGTTCCCGAGTGTCAGTTTCTCCGTGAAACGGGTTTGGCCGGGAGCGCTCGCGCCCGCAGGTGAGGGTCGTGACAAATGTCACCCCGAACTGCTGACTCACGCACGAGGAACCAAACGCTCACCCGCGCGAAGCTGAACGCATGAATCAGATACCAGTCATCCAACTCACCGGTCTCAGCAAGTCGTTCGGCGACGTGAAGGCTGTCAACGGCGTTGATCTTTCCGAGCGGGCGCCCGGATGCCGCAGCCTCATCGTCACAACGTTCGGCCGCCCGGGTTATCTGCGTCGTGCGATGGAGGCCGGCGCCTCCGGATTCATCGTCAAGGACACCCCGGCGAGCCAACTGGCGAGTGCCGTTCGCCGGGTAGCATCCGGCCTGCGGGTCGTGGACCCGGTGCTCGCTGCCGAGTCGTTGGCAATCGGCGGTTCACCCTTGACCGCACGCGAGGCCGAGGTGCTGGCGACCGCCCGCCACGGCGGCACCGTGACCGACATCGCCCTCGAGTTGCACCTGTCGGAGGGCACCGTGCGCAACCACCTGTCATCGGCGATCGGCAAGACGGGCGCCCGCAACCGATCGGATGCCGCCGGGATCGCTGCGGAGCAGGGCTGGCTGCTGTTGTAACGGCACCAGTGAAAGCTACGCCCGCTTCGTGTGACCCTCGAACTCGTCATCGTCCTCGGATGCCGCTGGGCCGGCCGCGTACTCGGGCCACTTCTCGAGATCTTCATCGAGCGCCGGATTTTCGGCGCCGTGCGTCAACTCGCGCTCAAGCGCGCCGTAGTTGGTGTCAGGGCTGAAATACTTCAGCTCCCGGGCGACCTTGGTGTGCTTGGCCTTCTGACGACCACGTCCCACGGATAACCCCATCACGAATTCCAGCCTGTGGGGAAAATGACCCCAGGATTGGCCTACAAGGATGCAAAACTAACTTCTAACTTTAGCATGCGCCTTTTAACTATGCGCAGCACCCCAGGGCCATACGCTACAGCAAATTAGCATGCTCCATACCGGTAACGTGAAGTTGTGACCCCCGTCCCGACCCACGCCCCGGTCGTTGTCGTCGGTGCCGGGCAGGCCGGACTGTCCGTTTCCTACTACCTGGCGCGTCTCGGCCTCACTCCCGGGGTGGATTTTGTGGTCTTCGACAGGGGCCCGGGCACCGGCGGCGCGTGGCAGCTGCGCTGGGAGGCGCTGCGCATTGGTTCCGCGCATCGCATCAACGACCTGCCGGGCATGGACCAGTTGGGTTTGAGCTTCGAAAACGCCGGGCGCACCCTCCCGGCGAAAGATGTCGTCGCCGATTACTACCGGCAGTACGAGGACCACTTTCACCTGCGAGTGCGGCGCCCCGCCATCGTGCGGTCGGTGTTCAACCGAGGTAGCGAGCTCATCGTGGCATACAGTGGCGGTGAACTGAGCACGGATGTGGT
>JBDTBD010000139.1:0-47546 GCA_039924285.1 Terrimesophilobacter sp.
GGCCCGACCCGACCAACAAGCAGCCACCCCGCGATCGTGGTTGCGGCGAATGAGTAGCCGGCGACGACAACGATGGTACTGATCTGGGCGATGGACTGGGCAGGATTGCCGTTGTAGATGAACCCGACAGTGTCCCCGAACACGCCGATCGACAGCATCCCCACAGTCGCGCCGACCAGGTGGATACCCGGGACGACGAAACGGACCGGGTAGCCCCGACGACGGCTGGCGAGCACGGTGAACGCGCAGACAGCTCCCGACAACAACCCGAGCGCGATCGCTCCGCCGGGCGCGAAGCTTCCACACGCCGGCGCGATCGCCACTAGTCCAGCCACGAGCCCTTCGGCCGGTGCGGACGGCGAGACCCGACCGGTGGAAAGCACTTCGGCAAGGACCCAGCCGATGACACCGGCGAGAGGAGCGACCAGCGTGTTGAGCACTATGAGGCCGGTCACGTCGTCGACGACGCCCTCCGCCGCGACATTGAGCCCCAACCACCCTAGCCAGAGCAAGAGTGCCCCCAGCAAAGACGCACCGCGCCACCGGTGCTGAGGGAGTCGGTTGGCTGATTGCCGAGCG
Source organism: Terrimesophilobacter sp. (assembly GCA_039924285.1). GTDB lineage: Bacteria > Actinomycetota > Actinomycetes > Actinomycetales > Microbacteriaceae > Parafrigoribacterium. The sequence continues at coordinate 580 of JBDTBD010000139.1, forward strand.
CCGGGCCGCTTCCTGTTGAGCACGACGAGCAGCGCCAGCGCTGCCGCCCCGGCGACAATGTGCACGAACGCCCCGCCACCGAGGTCGGCGACCAGCATGCCGGCGGCCCAGCCGTCGTTCTCGTTGAGGATCCAATAGGAGACGGGAAGGAAGACCACACTGATCCACAGCGCGGCGAAGAGAAGCCATCGGCCCATCCGCATCCGCCCGGCGACCGCAGAGGCCACCACGGACACCGCGACGAACGCCGAAGCCACCCCGAACGCAGAAGTCACGAAAGAGCCCGACCCGAAGGATGACCCGCTGCGACCAGCCGGGTTGCCGACCAGGCCATCTACCAGCGGCACGTCGAAGACCACACCATGCCCGTACGCGACCCAGACCACTGCCGCGACCACCAGGCCGGCCAGCGACAGTGCGGCGATGCGAATCGGTGCGCCAACCACCCTGCCGTAGAATAAGGCGAGCCCCGGAATGGTCCCCAGCGAGAGCACCGTTGCCACAAGCACTGTCATATCCGACGCGTCCTTTCCAGCAATTCGCGGTATGGGCCAGCAACTACTGTATTGGTGCTGCGGACCCTGCGTGGGGGTTCTACCGTCCGCAAGTGCAGCGCAGCGTTCAACCGACCAGTTCGTAGCCCGCTTCGCCGTGCACCAGCGAATCCACACCGGCGGCCTCGTCCTCGGTCTTGACGCGGAAGCCGATGGTCTTCTCGATGGCCAACCCGATCGCATAAGCGAGCATGAACGAGTACGCCGCGATCGATAGTGCCGCAACGGCTTGCACCCACAACTGCGAAAGACTTCCCGTGTCCACCAGGCCGATGCCCATCCCGAAGACGCCGACGTACAGTGTTCCGATCAGCCCGCCGACCAAGTGGATGCCCACGACGTCCAACGAGTCATCGAAGCCGAGCTTGTACTTGAGTTCAATCGCGAGGGCGCACACCGCACCGGTGAGTACCCCAAGCACGATCGCCCAGCCCGGAGTGAGGATGTTGCAGGCCGGGGTGACTGCGACCAGCCCGGCGACCGCGCCGGAGGCCGCACCGATCGATGTCGGCTTTCCGTTGCGCAGCTTTTCTACGAGCAGCCAGCCCAGGATGCCGGCGGCCGGCGCGGCGAGGGTGTTGATCCAGGCGAGGGCCGCAATGCCGTCTACCGCAGCCTCCGAGCCGGCGTTGAAGCCGAACCACCCGAACCAGAGCAACGCGGCGCCGAGCATCGTCAGCGGTACGTTGTGCGGCTTCCCGAGCCCCTTGCCGAATCCGTTCCGCTTGCCCAGCACCAACGCCAGTGCGAGACCGGCGGCTCCGGCATTGATGTGTACGGCGGTGCCGCCGGCGAAGTCGTTGACGTGCAGCGCCGAGACGGCCCATCCATCCGCCAGATTGAACACCCAGTACGCGACCGGGAAGTAAACGACGGTGACCCACACCCCGGTGAACACCATCCACGCGCCGAACTTCGCCCGACCCGCGATCGCACCGGAGATCAACGCGACGGTGATGATGGCGAACGTCGCCTGGAAGCCCGCGAACGCGAGGCCGGCCAAGTCGGGGTGCGCGGCGCCGCCCTCACCAATGCCGACGAGCGACTCTAGGCCGAACAGTCCGCTCGGATTGCCGAGAAAGCCCGGTATCAGCGGTGTGCCGAACACCAGCCCATAACCGTAAAGCACCCAGAGCACTCCGACGAGCGCCATCGATCCGAAACTCATCATCATCATGCTGATGACGCTTTTGGCGCGCACCATGCCGCCGTAGAAGAAGGCAAGCCCCGGGGTCATCAGCAGCACCAGCGCCGCGGCAATCAATAACCACAGCGAGTTCAGATTGTTCGTGATGGTGTCGGAAACGTCCATTGCTCAGGCTCTCCTTCGGCTCGTACGAGATAAAGGAAAGCTTCACGCACTCAGGTTTCGGGGCGCGCCGGTAGTCGTTTCGAGCGTGTTACGGCTGCGGGCCGTGCGTATCCGTTATGTTTCGCCGCAGTTGGAGGGCTAGTCGATGTCGCCGGTGGTGAGCGAGATCATCCGGGAGGTGGCACGCAGATATTTCTTGCGGTAGCCGCCGGCCAGCATGTCGTCGGCGAAGACACTGTCCAGTGGCTTCCCCTGCGCGAACACATGAACCTGGGCGTCGTACAGCCGATCGACGAACGCCACCAGGCGCAGTGCATCGGTCTGGCTTTTGAGCGTGTGCACGTCGCGAATGCCGATCGCGTCGAGCCCGTCGACGAGTTTCACATAGCGTGACGGATGCACGCTGGACAAATGCTTCAGGATGTCGTCGAAGCTGTCCACGGTAACGGAGCCGGGCACACCGGCGACCGCCGCATTGAACTCTTCGGGCTCGAGGGACACCGTGTGTCCCTCGATGGCACGCCTGCGGTAGTCGACGCCGTCGATTTTGACGGTCTGGAACTGCGCAGACAACGCATCGATTTCCCGCAGGAAGTCCTGCGCGGCGAAGCGTCCCTCACCGAGCGCGTTCGGTGGAGTATTGGATGTCGCCGCGATGCGGGTGCCGGAAGAGACCAATTCTGACAGCAGCCGCGACATCAGCCGGGTGTCGCCGGGGTCGTCGAGTTCGAATTCGTCGATGCAGAGCAGCGAGGCGCCGGTCAGCAGCTTCACCGCAGTTCGGTATCCGAGCGCGCCGACCAGTGCGGTGTACTCGATGAACGTGCCGAAGTACTTGCGCCCTGTCGCCACATGCCACAGTGCGGCAAGGAGGTGGGTCTTGCCAACGCCGAAGCCGCCATCGAGGTAAATGCCGGGCAGGGTTTGTGGCGCGTGTCTTCGGAAGAACCAGCCTCGTTCCGGTTTGACCGCAGCCGCGAACGCCGTCATCAACTCCACTGCCTCCGCCTGCGAGGGATAGTCCTCGTCAGGTCGGTACGACTCGAAGGTGGCATGCTCGAACTGCCGCGGCGGCACAAGATGCGCCACCATTTCGGCTCCGGACAGCTTCGGCGTGCGCTCGAGCAGACTGCCGATCGACCGGGGATGTTCGGCGGTCAATTCGTGAGACCTCGCGTTGGGTTCTGAGATGGCGGTATCGGGCATTTATCGTCCAAGGATGCTGTTGGCCACTGTGTGGAACTTCTACGGCACGCTGTCTTTGCGGCGGGCCGGTAGCTAAGTTCGTAACAGAGCGGGACTGATAAAGCCTAACCCGCGCATCCCATTCGATTTCGCCGACAGTGGCGACAACAGGAGGTAGCACCATGACCGTTGAGGTCGATCCGTCCACCAAGTTCGCCGAATTCTCGCACCCCGAGCGTCTGGTCACCGGCGACTGGCTAGAGAAGCACCTCGGCACTGACGGCCTGGTCGTCGTCGAATCCGACGAAGACGTCTTGCTCTACGAGACCGGCCACATCGCCGGCGCCGTGAAGATCGACTGGCACACCGACCTCAATGACCCGGTGGAACGCGACTACATCGACGGGGCATCGTTCGCGAAGCTACTGGGGTCCAAGGGCATCTCCCGCGACACCACAGTGGTCATCTACGGCGACAAGACCAACTGGTGGGCGGCATACGCGCTGTGGGTGTTCACCCTGTTCGGCCACGAAGACGTGCGCCTGCTGGACGGCGGACGAGCCAAGTGGGAGGCAGACGGTCGGGCGTATACGACCGACGAGCCCACCGTGACTCCCGTAGACTACCCCGTCGTGGAACGCAACGACGCCCCGATACGCGCGTACAAGGACGACGTCCTGGCCCATTTCGGAAATCCTCTTATTGACGTGCGGTCTCCCGAGGAATTCGTGGGCGATCGCACCACCGGACCGGGATACCCGGAAGAGTCGGCGCTGCGCGGCGGCCATGTTCCGACGGCCCGCAGCGTGCCGTGGGGCAAGGCCGTCGCCCCCGACGGAACCTTCAAGCCGTTGAGCGAACTGAAGGCCATCTACCGCGACGGTGCCGGACTGAAGGACGGCGACAACGTGATCACATACTGTCGCATCGGCGAGCGGTCCAGCCACACCTGGTTCGCCCTGACCTATCTGCTCGGCTTCACGGACGTGCGCAACTATGACGGTTCCTGGACCGAGTGGGGCAGCGCGGTGCGTGTCCCGATCGTGCGCGGCGCCGAGCCGGGTGCCGTTCCTGCAGTGAGATAATTGTCATAATGACCGATCAGTATCTTTCTGACGCCCTGGTGGAGATCCGGGACGACTTTCTTGCCCTCGGACTTCACGATCGTCTCGTGATGCTGCTTGAGTTCGCCAATGAACTGCCGGAGTTGCCGGAGCGTTACCGCAACCACCCGGACTTGTTCGAACGGGTCGAGGAATGTCAGTCCCCGGTGTATCTGTTTGTAGAGGTGGACGACGACAATATCGTCCACCTCTACGCCACCGCGCCAAAAGAGGCCCCGACGACCCGCGGTTTTGCCTCAATCCTCACCCAAGGCCTCGCGGGTCTCACCGTGGAGCAGGTGCTCGCAGTGCCGGAGGATTACCCGCTCACCATCGGGCTGACCGAAGCAGTCAGTCCTTTGCGCATCCGGGGCATGATGGCACTGCTCAGTCGCACGAAACGTCAGATCCGCACGAAAACCGCGGCGTGAGCCTGACCCGGGTCTATCCGGTGGCGCCCGGCGCCCGGGCGCCCGAGACGGTGGATCTAAAGGATGCCGACGCGAGAGACAGGCTGGCGTCACTGTATTCGACGCCGAAGCGGAAGTGGTTGCGGCTCAACTTCGTGACCAGCCTCACCGGGAACACGGCAGGAACGGACGGCACCTCCGATTCGCTGTCGAGCCGCACCGACCGCGCCGTACTCGGCGTGATTCGCAGGCTCAGCGACGTGGTGCTGGTGGGAGCATCCAGCGTGCGTGCCGAGGGATACCTACTCCCCCGCACCACCCCCCTGGCCGTGATCACCAGCAGTGGCAATCTCACCGGGCACCGGATACCCACCGATATCGCCGGCGGCAGACTGCTCGTGATCTGCCCGGATGATGTCGCAGGGCGAGTTCGCTCAGGGCTGCCGTCGGCCGTTGACGTCATCCCGATCGACTCAGACTCGAAAGTCGTGCCCGTCGAGCAGGTGCTAGCGGCACTGCGGGCCCGCGGACTCGCCAACATCGTGTGCGAGGGCGGCCCGACACTCGCGGCACATCTCGTGAAGGCCAAGCTGGTCGACGAACTGTGTCTGACCACCAGCCCGATCCTGGGCGAGGTGCGGCTCCCCCTGCTGTCCGGTGCCGTCGAGGACGGCAGGCTCAGTCTGGCGCAGCTTCTGGTTGACGAGTCGGATGCGCTGTATGCGCGGTGGATGTTTCCAGAGCGCCCAGCCACTGCCTGATCGCCGCGTTCCAGCGCTCCTGGTCGTAGTTCCACAGTTTGGTGTGGCGGGCGTCATGAAAAGCCTCAAAGGTCACGATGTCAGGCCGCGCCGACGCCAGCGCGCGCGACGGCGCCGGGGGGATGTATCCGTCGTCGTCGCTGTGCATGAGCAGGATCGGCAGGGAAAGCTCGGTCGAACGGCGCACGAAGTCGAGCCGGTCCAGGTTGATCGGCTGCGCCTGACCGGTGAGCCGACTCCCCCACACGCTTCCGATCAGCCGGTAAACACCACGCGTGACCAGCCGCGGCAGCTTCAGCTGCGCGGCGTGGAAGTCCAGTGCATCGACCCAGTCGATCACCGGCGAATCGAGCACAATGCCTCGGACCAGATCGGGAGTCAACCGGGTCACCGTTTGCAGGGCAATGGCGCCGCCCATCGACCATCCCATGATGATCACCTCGCGTGCACCGCGATCTCGGGCAAACTCGACCGCTGCCGCAACATCCTCCCATTCCGTATCACCCAGCGCGTAGCGCGCATCGACACTCGATGGGGCGACACCGTCGTTCCGGTACGAAATGAGCAACGACGTATATCCGCCGGCATGGAAGACGGGCACGGCACGCAACGCCTCGTCACGAGTGACCGCGCGCCCGTGCACCTGAATCACCCACCGCCGCCCGTCCCCCGGCGCCGGGATCAGCCAGGCAGGCGCGTTGCCCACCGGCGTCGGCACTACCACGTCCTCGAACGGCAACTCGAGATCGTCGGGCCGCAGGAAGTACCAGCCGCCCATCCGGCCGCGACGCGCCTGCGACAGGTCGCCGACATCCACGGCGAGCACGTGCCTGGTCACGGTTCGGCCGGTGCGACTCTCTACCTCCCCAAGCCTGGCGTGCCCAGTCGAACCGGCGAACCAGAAGCCGTATCGGCCCTCGAGGACGGAGTCCGGCGTCGCGCTCAGCGTAATAGTGTCGCCGTCGAACGCCAGCACCCGCACGTCATCGGGCCGTTTCCGTGGCACCGTGACGACGGTCTTGGCGAAGTGGAAGGTGACGAGTCCGAAAGCGAGCGCCGCCGATGCCGCCAAAGTCGCCGCGAGTGCAGCTGCACCGCGCAGGGAGCACGCAACGGCGTGCCTGCGGGGATCTGCCACGGTCAAACTTTAGTCTTTGTTCGTGCCCGAAAAAGTTCCTGGACCACCGGTACCGAGCGCGTTCGGCGACGCGCTGGACGCGATCCGTGCCGCTCAGACCCGACCGGAGCTTGTGGTGACCGAAATTAAGGCACCGCTGGGGCTGGCCCCGCACGCGATCGCGTTGTCCGCCAACGTCACTCCCGCCCGCCACGACAGCGATTCCGAACTCGGCACCGGCCGGTTCGTGCTGCTGTTCGATCCGTCGGCACCGGAGGCCTGGGGCGGTCAGTTCCGTGTGGTGTGCTTCGCACAGGCACCGTTGGAGCCGGAAATCGGTCTCGATCCGTTCCTCAGCGATGTCGCCTGGTCCTGGCTTATCGACGCGTTGGATGCGCGTGGCGCTTGCTACGCCGCACCCTCCGGCACCGCGACACGGATTCTGTCTACGGGCTATGGCGAACTGTCGTCGGAAGGCGATGGATCTCAGATTGAACTGCGCGCATCCTGGACTCCCGTCGCCATCGACGCGGTTTCCCGAGCCGGTCTTGGCGCACATGTGGAAAGCTGGGGTGACCTGTTGTGCATGTTTGCCGGCCTACCGCCGGCGGTTGAAGGAGTGAGTTTGTTGTCAAGCCGACGAGTGGGACGTGAGTAGTACGCCTGCGGATTCCCCATCAACGGACCAGCTCAGCGACACCGGCGAGCAATCGCCGCCGCGAGTACAAGCCCCGCACGTCATCGTGTCAGTCATCGAGACCCGAGATGCATACCTCCGCGCGGTGACGGCGATCAGCGCCGGGACCGGACCGATCGCGATAGACACCGAGCGTGCTTCGGGGTTTCGATATTCTCAGCGCGCCTATCTGATCCAGCTGTATCGGCGCGGCGCGGGAACGTTTCTGTTCGATCCACCGGCCGTCGGAAGCTTCGCCGAGCTGAACGACGCCATCGGAGCCGACGAGTGGGTTCTGCACGCTGCAAGTCAGGATCTGCCGTGCCTGCGTGAGGTCGGCCTGGATCCGGATCTCATTTTCGACACCGAGTTGGGTGCGAGGATACTCGGTCTGCCCCGCGTGGGATTGGGCTCAGTTGTCGAATCGCTACTGGGGGTTCACCTGGCGAAGGAGCACTCGGCGGCGGACTGGTCGACCCGTCCGCTGCCCCAGTCCTGGCTGGTCTATGCGGCCCTCGACGTGGAGCTGCTCGTCGATGTGCGCGACAAGGTGGCCGGCCTGCTCGAGGACGCCGACAAGCTCGACATTGCCAGGCAAGAATTCGGCGCTGTGCTGCAGCACGAGCCCAAACCGTTCCACGCCGATGGATGGCGGCGCCTCTCTGGACTGCACTCGCTGAGCTCGGCACGCAATCTTGCTGTAGCGCGCGAGTTGTGGGACGCCCGCGAGAACTACGCGAGGGAAATCGACACTGCCCCCGGTCGGCTCGTCCCCGACTCGGCCCTACTGGCAGCTGCCAAGATGATGCCAGAGTCGCGGCACGACCTGGCACGGTTGCGCGAGTTCACCGGGCGGGCCAGTCGCACCGAACTGACTCGTTGGTGGGCCGCCATTGAAATCGGGCGCACCACGGACGACCTGCCCAGCCTCCGACACCGCGGTGACGGGATGCCTCCGGCCCGCACCTGGTCGGAGCGGAATCCCGAGGCGGACAAGCGTCTGAAGGCAGCACGAACAGCGTTTTCTGCGATCGCGACGGCGCGCAGCATCCCGGTGGAGAATCTGCTCACTCCCGAGACGCTTCGCAGGCTTGCGTGGACGCCGCCGGAAACCCTCGACCTGTTGTCGGTGAGGAACTCTCTTGCCGGACTGAGTGCCCGGCCCTGGCAAATTGACGCTACTGCACAGACAATTGTGGATGCGTTTGTCGAAGTGGCCCAAATCACCGAGCAGTCGCCGCAAGCCGCGTCGTAGGAAGAGTCAAAGGATTCCATCCGGCAATATCGCCAGCTTAGGATCGATCCAGACCTAATAAGCAGGAGGCATTGTGGCAACCAGGGCCGAAGTAGTGTTCGTTGACGGGGTTCGCACCCCATTCGGACGGGCCGGTGAGAAAGGCATGTTCTGGCAGACCCGAGCCGACGACCTCATCGTGAAAGCGATGGTCGGCTTAATGGCGCGCAATCCCGGTGTCGCTCCGGAAAAGATTGACGATGTGGCGATCGCGGCCACCACCCAGGCTGGCGATCAAGGACTGACACTGGGCCGCACCGCCGCGATTCTTGCCGGCTTGCCGACGTCCGTCCCCGGATATGCCCTGGATCGTATGTGCGCGGGGGCGATGACAGCGGTTACGACGATAGCCGGCGCCATCGCTTTCGGAGCCTACGACCTTGCCATTGCCGGCGGCGTGGAACACATGGGCCACCACCCGATGGGTTCGGGCGCCGATCCGAACCCGCGTTTCCTCACCGAGAAGCTCGTGGGAGTGGAAGCGCTCAACATGGGCTGCACCGCCGAAAACATTCACGACCGCTTTCCCCACCTGACCAAGGAACGTGCCGACCGGTATGCGATGAACAGTCAGCGCAAGCTGGCCGAAGCTTACGAGAACGGGAAGATCCAACCTGATCTCATCCCAGTGGCGACCCGCACCGCCAACGGCTGGGGCTTGGCCACCCGGGATGAGGCGCCTCGGCCCGGAACAACCATGGAGGCTCTCGCCACCTTGAAGACGCCGTTCCGCCCGCACGGTCGGGTGACTGCGGGCAACTCCTCCGGTCTCAACGACGGCGCAACCGTGAGCCTGATGGCCAACGAGACCGTGGCGCGGGAGCTCGGCCTCACTGTCAAGATGCGACTGGTGAGTTTCGCGTTCGCCGGGGTTGAACCGGAGATCATGGGTCTCGGCCCCGTGCCGTCCACCGAAAAGGCGCTGCGCAAAGCAGGACTGAGAATCGATGAGATCGGACTGTTCGAACTGAACGAGGCCTTCGCGGTGCAGGTGTTGTCGCTGCTCGACCACTTCGGCATCGACGACGACGACCCGCGGGTGAACCTGTGGGGTGGTGCGATCGCCGTCGGGCATCCGCTGGCATCCACCGGGGTACGGCTGATGGTCCAACTCGCCCGGCAGTTCGAAGAGCATCCGGAGGTGCGTTACGGCCTCACCGCGATGTGTGTCGGACTCGGCCAGGGCGGTTCGGTCATCTGGGAAAACCCGCACTTCAACGGAGGCAAGTGATCATGGGTATGGACACCACTGAACTTTCGGCGCTGGCGAGTGACGAAGTCATCACTCATTCCTATATTCGCGACGTGACGATGCCCAGCGGCAAAACCATGGCATTACTCACACTGGACAACGGACGCGATCACACCAGGCCGAACACTCTCGGGCCTGCCACACTCATCGAAATGTCGGGTGCGCTCGACGAATTGGCCGCACGCGCCGGTCGCGGCGAGATCGCTGCCGTAGGTATCACCGGTAAACCCTACATTTTCGCCGCCGGCGCCGACCTCAGCAAAATCAGCGAGATGCCAAACCGGGAGCTCGCCCGACAGATGGCTCAGCTCGGCCACGAGACGTTCGGAAAACTCACCGAACTCGGCGTTCCCTCCTTTGTGTTCATCAACGGCCTCACACTGGGCGGCGGGCTGGAAGTCGCTCTCAACGCCACCTACCGCACCGTTGACAGCTCGGTGCCGGCGATCGCCTTCCCCGAGGTGTTCCTCGGGCTCATTCCCGGTTGGGGTGGCGCGTGGCTGCTGCCGAACCTGATCGGAATCGAGAACGCCCTCAAGGTGATCATCGAGAACCCGCTGAAAAACAACCGGATGCTGAAGGGTCCGGAGGCGTACGAGCTCGGTATCGCGGATGCGATCTTCTCGCCGGTCAACTTCCTTGAGGAGTCGATCCGGTGGGCCGACGACGTACTGGCGGGGCACATCAAGGTCACCCGTAAGAATGAGCCTGGCAAGATCGAACGCGCCGTCAAGTGGGACGTTGCGGTGGGAATTGCCCGGAAGATGCTGGAGAGTCGGATCGGGACCGTGGCACTTTCCCCCTACCGGGCGCTCGAGTTACTGAAGGCAGCGAAGAACACCACCAAACAGACCGGGTTCACTGCGGAAAACGAGGCGCTCGCTGACCTGGTCGCCGGCGACCAATTGCATGCCAGCATCTATGCCTTCAACCTGGTGCAGAAGCGTGCGAAGCATCCGGCCGGTGCGCCCGACAAGAAACTCGCCAAACCGGTCAACAAGGTCGGCGTCATTGGAGCAGGCCTGATGGCCAGCCAGTTCGCTCTGCTGTTTGTACGCCGTCTGAAGCTTCCGGTGGTGATCACCGACCTGGATCAGGCTCGCGTCGACAAGGGTCTGGGCTACATCAGGGACGAGATTGGCAAGCTACTCGCCAAGGGCCGCATCTCCCCCGATGAGTCCAACCGTTTGAATTCCCTGATCAGTGGTACCACTAACAAGGCCGACTTCTCGGACTGCGACTGGGTGATCGAGGCAGTGTTCGAGGAACTCGGCGTCAAGCAGGCAGTGTTCGAGGAAGTCGAGCAGTACCTGTCCGAAACCGCCGTGCTCGCGACCAACACCTCGTCGCTGTCAGTGGAGAAAATCGGTGCGCGGTTGAAGCACCCGGAACGACTCGTTGGCTTTCACTTCTTCAACCCGGTGGCGGTGATGCCGTTGGTCGAGGTGGTTCGCGCCTCGGCGACCGACGACGCGACGCTGAGCACCGCCATGGTCACGGCAGCGAGCCTCTACAAGACCGCGGTCATCACTCGGGACACTCCGGGCTTCGTGGTCAACCGCATTCTGGCGAAGCTGCTGGGCGAAGCAATGCACGCGGTGGATACCGGAACGCCATTCGAGGTCGTGGATGCTTCCATCAGGCCGTTTGGACTGCCGATGACACCGTTCGAACTGCTGGAACTCGTCGGCCTCACCGTTGGCGCACACGTGCTGGACACCCACCACGCAGCCTTCCCGGACCGGTTCTTCGAGAGCGAAAATCTGCACAAGCTGGCCGAGCTGGGGCACATCTTCGAGCGGGACGCCAAGGGCAAGGTCAAGGGTTACGACAAGAAGGCGGTGGCGATCGTCAAGGGTGGCACGACGCCGATGACTGGCGATGAGTTGCGGCTGCGCGTCGAGGATGGTCTCGCCGATGAAATCAAGCGGATGTTGGACGACGACGTCGTCCATGCCGCGGAGGACATCGACCTCTGTCTCATTCTCGGTGCGGGCTGGCCGTTCCAGATGGGCGGGGCAACCCCCTACTTAGATCGTGTCGGCGCCTCGGAGCGTGTTTTCGGTGGAAAGTTCCACAATCCGCCGATCCGTGGCCTGGCCTGAGGAAGACCCGCAATCTGCTGCTCGATCAGGATGTCCGGGTAGCGTAGCGCGGATGGCACTGACTCACCGGCTGTGGTGGCGTTAGTTCCTGTTCCGGCTAATTGTGCCCGTTGCACGGGGCACAATTAGCCGGAATGGGAACAGCTGCGCGAACTACGCGGCGAGCGACCGCAGCACGTACTGCAGGATCCCGCCGTGCCGGTAGTAATCTGCCTCACCGGGGGTGTCGATGCGCACCGCGACGTCGAACTCGATCGGCTTCTTGCCGGCCGGGGAGTTCTCACTCGGCTCCGCCAGCACGTGCACCGTTGCGGGCGTCGGCCCATCGTTGAGCGCGTCGAGACCAGTGATCGTGATGTACTCGGTGCCGTCCAGGCCCAGGGAGTCAGTGTTCTGACCTTCCAGGTACTGCAACGGCGCCACGCCCATGCCGATCAGGTTCGACCGGTGAATACGCTCGTAGCTGGTCGCGATAACCGCGTGAACACCCAGCAGAGCGGTGCCTTTGGCTGCCCAGTCTCGGGACGAACCCGAGCCGTATTCCTTGCCGGCCAACACCACCAACGGGATGTTCGCAGCTTGGTAGTTCTGCGATGCGTCGTAAATGAACGATTCCGGACCATCCGGCTGGGTGAAATCGCGAGTGTATCCACCCTCGACGCCTGCTCCGCCGTTCGCCTCGGACAGCAACTGGTTGCGCAGCCGGATGTTCGCAAACGTGCCACGAATCATCACCTCATGGTTGCCGCGCCTCGACCCGTAGGAGTTGAAGTGCTTGCGGTCGATACCGTGCGCATCCAGGTACATTCCGGCGGGGCTGTTGGCCTTGATACTGCCGGCCGGGCTGATGTGGTCGGTCGTGACCGAGTCACCGAGCTTGGCTAGTACCCGCGCCCTGGCGATGTTCTGCACCGGGTCGAGCTTCATGGTCATACCGTCGAAGAACGGAGGCTTGCGGATATACGTCGACTTGACGTTCCAGTCGTAGATCGCGCCGGTCGGGGTCTCGAGCGAGTTCCAATGCTCATCCCCGTCGAACACCGAGGAATACTGATTCTTGAACATCTCGGTGTCGATCGCCTCGTCGACGACCTTCTGCACCTCCATCGAGTCCGGCCAGATTTCTCGAAGGAACACGTCGTTGCCGTCGTTGTCTTTGCCCAGCGGATCGGTCTCGAAGTTGAAGTCCATCGATCCGGCCAGGGCGTAGGCGACGACCAGCGGCGGGCTAGCAAGATAGTTCATCTTCACATCGGGGTTGATCCGGCCCTCGAAGTTGCGGTTACCGGAGAGCACCGCGGTGATCGCCAGATCGTTCTCATGAACGGCCGCGGAGACCTCTTCGCTGAGCAGGCCGCCGGAGTTGCCGATGCACGTCGTGCAGCCGTAGCCGACCAGGTAGAACCCAAGATCCTCGAGGTACTTGTCCAGCCCGACCTTGGCGTAGTAGTCGGTGACTACCTTGGACCCGGGGGCCAGAGTGGTCTTCACCCACGGCTTGGACTTCAAACCCTTCTTGCTCGCGTTGCGGGCGAGCAGCCCGGCCGCGATCATGACCGACGGATTCGACGTGTTAGTGCACGAGGTCAGTGCCGCCAGGCCCACAATGCCGTGATCGATCGTGAACGTCTCCCCATCGGCAAGAGTGACCTCGGCCGGGTTGGAGTGGTTTGACGGACGCGGACTCGCGAACTTGGAGTCGGCACTGGAATGCGAGAACTCGTGGGCGCTCTCCTCGTCCTGCGAGGTGAGTCCGATCGGGTCCGATGCCGGGAAGGTACCTTCCACCGCCGCGTCCACCATGGACATATCGACAGTGGCGTACTTTTCGAGGTCCAGTTCGAACTGTTCCTTGGCCCGGGTCAGCTCGACGCGGTCCTGCGGACGCTTCGGGCCGGCAATGGAGGCGACCACGGTGCCGAGGTCGAGTTCGACGTACTCGCTGAAGACCGGTTCGTTTGCCGGGTCGCGCCACAGCGTCTGCATCTTGGAGTAGGCCTCGACCAGCGCGATCTGCTCCTCGCTGCGGCCGGTGAGCCGCAGGTAGCCGATAGTGATGTCGTCGATCGGGAAGATCGCGGCCGTTGACCCGTACTCGGGGCTCATGTTGCCGATCGTGGCCCGGTTGGGCAGCGGCACCTGGGCGACGCCGTCTCCGTAGAACTCGACGAACTTGCCGACCACACCGTGCTTGCGCAACAGCTGCGTAATAGTGAGGACGACATCCGTCGCGGTCACGCCGCTCGGGATCGAGCCGGTGAGCTTGAAACCGACGACCTTCGGGATGAGCATGGACACCGACTGGCCGAGCATTGCCGCCTCGGCTTCGATGCCGCCGACGCCCCAACCGAGCACGCCGAGGCCGTTGACCATGGTGGTGTGCGAGTCGGTGCCGACCAGGGTGTCCGGATACGCCTGCAAGACGCCGGCCACCTCGCGGGCCATGGTGACCCGTGCCAGGTACTCGATGTTGACCTGGTGCACGATTCCGGTCCCCGGCGGGACGACCTTGAAGTCGTTGAAGACGCCCTGGCCCCAGCGCAGGAATTTGTATCGTTCACTGTTGCGGTCGTACTCGAGCTCAACGTTTTGCCCAAAGGAATCGACCGAGCCGAACGTGTCGGCGATGACCGAGTGGTCGATGACGAGTTCGGCGGGGGCGAGCGGATTGATCTTGTCCGGGTCGCCGCCGAGATCCATGACGGCCTCGCGCATCGTGGCGAGGTCGACGATGCACGGCACGCCGGTGAAGTCCTGCATGATCACGCGGGCTGGCGTGTACTGGATCTCAGTGCTGGGCTCCGCCTTCGGATCCCAGGTGCTCAACGCATCGATTTGGGACTTGGTCACGTTGTGGCCGTCTTCGGTGCGGAGCAGGTTCTCCAGCAACACCTTCAAACTGAACGGCAACTTGTCGTAACCGGGAACCTTATCGATGCGGAACACTTCGTAGGTCTTCGATCCCACCGTGAGGGTGTCTTTCGAACCGAAGCTGTCGACTGCCGTCATTGCGCCGTCTCCTTGCTGACATTTTCGTCATTTTATCTTGATATCAAGATAAATATAGCACTGACGGACGCCCGGCTCGGCGACGTCGGATGCTCAGTCTGCAGGGGTTTGGGCGCGCCGGTACACGGCGCGCACCATCAACCAGGTCACCCATAGCAGGCCGGCGTACAACGGGATGCCCATGATCAGCTTCGCCGCGGCCTGCCACTCCGGAAGGTCGGCGAAGTACAGCGGCACCTGGACCGCCAGACGCGACGCAAAAAGCCCGGCCCACAACCACGTAGCCACAGTAAGAACACGGCGCTTACCCCGGTCGGCCCGCCATGCGGTGCCCTCGTTGGTGAGCAAACCCGCGATCAGGCCGATCAGAGGCCACCGCACCGCAAGCGACACAAGCAGCACGACCAGCGACACCACATTCGTGATCAGTCCGGGAACGAAGTTGTCCGCGGCACGCCCGGTGATTAGGGCGAACGCCGCCGAAATCGCAATGCCGATCAGACCGGCAATCGCGGAGGTCATGCCGGTGCGGGCCACCGCCCGCGCCACCACGAAAAGCGCACCGACAGCCACCGGGATCAACACCGACGGTGCAACGTCCCCGGTGATCGTATAAACCACCAAGAAGATGAGCCCGGGCACCAGAGCCTCAACCAGGCCACGGACGCCGCCGACAGCCTTCATCAGGGACGCCGCCGTCGGCACCTCGCCCGGTGTCACCTGTCCGATGCCGGCTTTTCGCGCCGCAGCGCCCAGGCTCTCGCGAAAGCCCAGGCTCTCGGAGGAAACCGGAACGTCGGCCGAGCCGTCGTCGTCGGTGCTGCTGGTGTGATCCAGGTCGCGCATTGCCTAGACGTTGGTCTCGGATGGCGCATCTTGCTGCACCGTGGCGGCCTGCGGCATCCGCAACGGAATCAAATCGCGCGGCGGCATCGGCTGGGCGCCTCGCACCACAACAACCGAACGGAACAGGTCTTCGATCTTTTCGGCGGCCTCCGGGTGAATGGCACCCTCGCCGGCGATCACACCGCGCAAAAACCAGCGCGGTCCGTCAACCCCGACGAATCGGGCAAGCCGGGTCGAGCCGGGTTGTCCCGGCCCGGCGGCGGGGATCTCCGCAAGCAATTCCGGCCCGAACGGGCCGACAGTCAGTTTGGTGGTGCCGCCCTGCTTGGCGATCTGGTCGGCGATCTGGTGACGGATCTCGTGCCACAACCCGGTCGAGCGCGGTGCGGCGAACGGTTGCACCTGCAGCGTCGATTCCGCATAGTCGAGCCCGACGGCCACCACCCGCTTGCTGCCTTCCTCGACCTCGAGGCGCAACTGCAGCCCTTCCCTGGGCAGGATCTTCACTCCCCCGAGATCGACGTAGGGGCGCGCCGGATTGGCTTCGCTCTCGTCGAGTGGCCCGGCGGTGGCCCGGTCGGCCGGGGCCGACTTCACCTGGTCGAGTTCTGCAGACTCCTCCGCCGACAGACCCGATGGATCCGTGGGATTTCCGCTTGTGTCGCTCACACCTGTTCTCCTGAACTATTGCCGCGATAACCGGTGGAGCCGAACCCCGATGTGCCGCGATGGCTTCCCGGCAGTACATCCACCGGGATGAAACGCGCTCGTGAGACCGGCATGACGAGAAGTTGGGCGATCCGATCACCGACTGCGACAGAATACGTCATTGTGCTGTCGGTGTTCAGCAGGGTCACTCGAATCTCCCCGCGATATCCCGCATCCACTGTCCCCGGGCTGTTGACGATAGTGATGCCGTGCCGTGCCGCCAATCCACTGCGCGGAACAACCAGGCCGGCGTAGCCGTCCGGAAGCGCGATCGACACACCGGTGGCCACGGTGGCCCGCTGGCCGGGCGCCAGTTGGACGGCCTCAGCCGCGCACAGATCTGCCCCGGCATCCCCAGGGTGGGCATATTCGGGAATCGCCTCGCCTGCGATGAGCACTTCAACGGTTTCTGCCACGAGTCGAGGGTAGTGCAGAACAGCGGAGGAACCGGACGAGGGTCAAGTCTGATCGAATAGAACCATGACAACCACCGCGCCCGAAACCCTCTATCGCGAACGACTCTGGGCATCCGTGTGGTTCTTCTTGGCCACGGCGCTCGTCATCCCGGCAACGCTGCTGGTGTTTTTTCCGATCAGCATCGGTATCGGCGTCGGCGTGGCCGCGCTGCTTTACGCGGCATGTGTGGCCGTGCTGATCGCCAACTCCGCTGTGCTCCAGGTGACCAGCGAGGCCTTCTACGCGGGACGGGCTCGGCTTCCGATCACGTTCGCCGGAGCGGCGACCGCGTACCGGGAACCGGAAGCGACAACGCAGCGCGGGGCGCAATTGGATACCAGGGCCTGGCCGCTCATCCGCGGCTGGGTGTCGCCGGTGGTTCGTGTCACCATCACCGACCAGGACGACCCGACGCCGTACTGGCTCGTGTCGACCAGGCATCCGGAGAAACTGGTCGAGGCGCTCGACGCGGCGCGGCAGCGCGCAAGCGAAACCCTGAGGTAGGGCTGCGCGGTTGCAAGGCTACATGGCGCATTCGATGCAGATCGGCCCCAGCTTTTCCTGATGGTCGATTTGCGAGCGGTGCTTCACCAGGAAGCAACTCACGCAGGTGAACTCGTCGGCTTGCGGCGGCAACACCACCACGTCGAGGTCGGCATCGGAGATGTCCGCCCCGGGCAGTTCGAATCCGCCGGGATTATCGGCGTCATCAACGTCGACAACTCCAGACATTTTGTCTGGAACGCGCTCTTTCAGTGCCTCGATCGACTCTGAGTCGTCGTCGGTCTTGCGAGGCGCGTCGTAGTCGGTCGCCATGCCCATCCACTTCTTTTCGGTCAATCTAACGAAATCAGCGGGCACAGTTTGCATCATCCACTGGATAAAAGCAAACCATGATCTTTTTGACCCACCCGATCGCCGGGGATAACTTCCGGCGCGCCCGCGTTATTCCCGACTTCCACGCCCAGTCCATGCCACCCTAGGAGGGAATCTCCAGAGCCAGAGAGGCGTTGCGCATGCAGGATCTGAAAGTGGTGGGAGTGGAGCAGGACGCACTCCTGGTCGCAGCGGATGATGGAGAACGATTCCGTGTTGCGATCGACGATGCATTGCAGTCGAAACTGCGCCAAAAAGCGTCCCGCCCCGCCCCGGGACCGAAGGTGAGCCCTCGCGAAATCCAAGCTCAAATCCGGTCAGGACTGTCCGCGTCGGAGGTTGCCTCGGCCACCGGTGCGTCTCTGGAGTACATCGAGCGGTTCGAAGGCCCCGTGCTCGCGGAGCGCGATTACATCGTCCGGAGCGCTCTGGGTGTTCCCGTACACACGGCCATGGACGTCGACCCGGTCACCGAAGTGGTCACATTCGGCACGGCGATTCGGGAACGGCTGACGGCGCTCGGTGCCACGGGCGAGAGCTGGACCAGTTGGAAGGATGCCGCCGGAAACTGGATGGTGAAACTCACGTTCGCCTCCGCCGACATCGACCACGATGCCCGATGGAGTTTCGAACCGAAAAAGGCTGCGCTTGCACCGTCCAACGGCGAGGCCGTCACACTCTCCCAGCAGGGGGATATCTCCGGCGCATTCGTCCCGCGCTTGCGTGCGGTGGGCGGCGAATCCCACGCCGCTGACTCCTCGAGATTCGACAGCGGAGCATTCAGCGACGAGGAGCTCCGGCGGTCCGGTCGGGAGCCCGCGACCGAGCATGTGCACGGCGAACCCGACGATGGTCCCGCGTTCGCCCCCGGCGCCATCCACCGTGCCGTGGAGCAAAAGGCTGCCTCGAGTCAAACGGCAGATCTCCTTGACGCGTTACGCCGCCGCAGAGGCGAGCGCGAGGCTGCTGCGTTCGCGGATGACGACGATCCGATTCTGCCCAGCTCCGGCGGCATCCACCTGGTCAATACGCCGCTGCCGACGTTCGACGACACCGAGGACGGCCTTTTCCAGGCCGCGCCCGCGCCGCTGTCCGGACACCCGCGCACCAGCAGGAAAGGCCGCGCCACGATGCCGAGTTGGGACGAGATCGTTTTCGGCGCCCGCCCAGAGGACGACCCCGCTTAGGCGTACGCGCCGAAGCGCAGTAGCGGCACGGCTAGCTCGTCGCTGGAGAACGAGCCGTGCTGACCAACCATGTTCTGCGCCTTGGGGGTCGCCGACCGTGAGTCATAATAGGCGACGGCCTTGCGGGCAGCAACGAGGATGTCACCGATTCGAGGTACCACCTCCGGGTGTACCTCGGCACCGAACCAGCCGGCGTCAATGGCCTCGGTGCGGGACGCGATCCATGCCCGGTTGCCCTCCGCCGCACGCCAGCGCTGCAGTACCGCCGCACGGTGGGACGGTGAGGCATCCGGCTCGAAGTGCAGCTGAAGGCAGCGTGGGTCCCCCGCGACAAACCGGATGCCGTCCACCAGTTCCGGTTCGGAGTCGATCACAATGTGGGAACGGGTCGGCACGTCGAGCATCACGTGATCGGCCGTCACCAACAGTCCCTCCGTGCGGCGCAAACCTGCGACGAACGTGGCCACCGCGGCGTCGACTTCTTCAAGATTTCTGACCCACTTGCCTGACTGCCAACCCAGAGCGTGGGCAGCCTGGTCGAGTTCCGGCACGTAGACGTACACCAGAGCGCCCGCCGTGCTCGTGAGCGCGCTACGAGCCCGGGCAAATCGTTCGGCGATCGTCCCGCCGCTGCAGTACTGGGCACCGCGGAGCACCGCCTTGGTGAACCCTGAGTCCCGGAACCGCTCGGCGCCGATCGCGAACGACGAGACTCCGTCGCCCGCGGCAGTCTCAAACACCGTCGGCACTCGTTGCCACCGTTCCGGGTCAAGCGCGCCGTCCCAGCCGGTGAGTTGGTTCACCACCCGGTCACCGGCGCTGTCGAGCACCGTGTATCCGACGATCCCGTGGATTCCCGGAGTGACCGACGTCGTCAACGTCGCCAACGCCGCCGCGGTGGTGGTCGGAAATCCGGACCGCATCGTGCTCGTCGCCGACAACGCGGCCGCCAGCGTGCGCGCGTGTCCTGACCGGGAGCGCAGACACGAGGCACCCAGCCCATCGACCAACAACACCACGGCGCCGTCGGCGGGCGGCAGGCGCAAAACGTTCGGTTTCCCGGTCAGAGAACTCACGCAACTCGGCATGACATCGGCAAGGCTCGCCGACGCGGAATTCATGGCCGGTAACATGGTCGCAATCCTATGACTACACCGAAGAACCAGACCCCGCAGGCCGTGCCCGCCGCTCATCCGGTCGAAAACATCACCGATGTCGACCTGTCCACCGAGATGGAGGGTTCGTACCTCGAGTACGCATACTCGGTGATTTACTCACGCGCCTTGCCGGACGCGCGGGACGGTTTGAAGCCCGTCCAGCGCCGCATCCTCTACCAGATGACGGAGATGGGCCTCCGGCCCGATCGAGGCCACGTGAAGTCAGCCCGCGTCGTGGGCGAGGTGATGGGAAAACTGCACCCGCACGGGGATGCCTCCATCTACGACGCACTCGTGCGCCTCGCTCAACCCTTCGTGCTGCGAGTGCCCCTGGTCGACGGCCACGGCAACTTCGGCTCCCTGGACGACGGCGCGGCGGCGCCCCGATACACCGAGGCCAGGCTCACTCCTGCGGCACTGGCGATGACCGAGAACCTCGACGAAGACGTCGTGGACTTCGTACCGAACTACGACAACCAGTTGACCCAGCCGGACGTGCTGCCGGCAGCGTTCCCGAATCTGCTGGTCAACGGCGCGAGCGGCATCGCCGTCGGGATGGCCACGAACATGGCACCGCACAATCTCGTCGAGGTGGTGGGGGCGGCGCGCTACCTTCTCGCGCATCCGGATGCGTCCCTGGACGACCTGATGTCGTACGTGCCCGGCCCAGACCTGCCGACCGGCGGGACCATTACCTCCCTGACAGGCACCCGGGAGGCGTACGAGACCGGGCGGGGCAGCTTTCGCACTAGGGCCCGCGTCACGGTGGAGAGCATCACCGCCAGAAAATCGGGACTGGTCATCACCGAACTGCCGTTCATGGTCGGCGCCGAAAAGGTGATCGAGAAGATCAAGGACGGCGTCAACTCCAAGAAGCTCAGCGGGATCAGCGATGTCACCGACCTCACGGACCGCAAACACGGCCTGCGGCTCGTCGTTGGAGTGAAGACCGGCTTCAGTCCGCTCGCCGTCCTCGAACAGCTGTACCGACACACCCCGCTGGAAGACTCGTTCAACATTAACAACGTCGCACTGGTGGGCGGCGGGCCGAAGACGCTCGGGCTGCGCGAACTGTTGCAGGTGTACCTGGACCACCGGATTTCAGTGACGACCAGGCGGAGCCAATACCGGCTCGCGCGGCGGCAGGAGCGACTGCACCTCGTCGACGGCCTGCTCATCGCCATTCTCGACATCGACGAGGTGATCCAGGTAATTCGGGCCAGCGACGATTCCGAAATCGCCAGGACCCGGCTGATGAGCGTATTCGACCTCAGCCAGCTGCAGGCCGAATACATCCTCGAACTGCGGCTGCGCAGACTCACCAAATTCTCCCGCGTCGAGTTGGAAGCCGAGCGTGACAAGCTGCGGGCGGAGATCGCCGAGTTGGAGCTGCTGCTGTCAGACCCGGCGCACATCCGACAGCTCGTCTCGCACGAGCTGGAAGAGGTCGCGGAGCGGTTCGGCACGCCTCGACGCACCCTGTTGACCGAAGCGCCGCCCAGTGCCGCCACGTCGTCGTCTCGCAAGGCTCCGGTGCAGTTGGAAGTGGCAGACGTGCCGTGCCGGGTGATCCTCAGCACCACCGGACGCGCCATCCGGATCGATCTGAGGGACGATGCGGCTGATGCGCCTGAGCGGGCCGTCCGCCGGGTGCGGCACGACGCCATCCGCACCAGCATCGTCACCACCAGCCGGTCGGAAATTGGCGCGGTGACCAGCCTGGGACGGCTGATCCGCCTCTCCCCCGTCGACCTGCCCGTCGTTCCGGAGAACTCGATTCAGCTGGCCGCGGGCGTGAAAATCGCCGATTACCTCGGAATTGACCGCGCCAAGGAAAAGGTGCTCGCGCTGGTGTCGCTCACCTCGGTGGACGCGATCGCGCTCGGTACCCGCCATGGTGTGGTGAAGCGCACCAGCATCGTCGACCATCCGAACCGCCCCGACTTCGAGTTGATCGGACTGAAGAAGGGCGACGAGGTGATCGGCGCGAGGCAATCGGGCGAGGACGAGGAGCTGCTGTTCATCACCTCCGATGCCCAGTTGCTCCGGTTCCCCGCTGCCAGCGTGCGGCCGCAGGGCCGGTCAGCTGGCGGCATGGCGGGCATCCGCCTCGCGCAGGGCGCCGAAGCGATCTTCTTCACCAGCGTCGCTGTCTCCGCCGACGCGGTCGTCGCCACCGTCTCCGCGGACTCGGCGACCATCGCCGGGGTGGACGCCGGCCACGCGAAGGTGTCGTATCTTTCCGAGTTCCCTGCCAAGGGCCGTGCCACCGGAGGAGTGCGCGCCCACGCCTTCCTCAAGGGCGAAGACACACTCGCGCTGGCGTGGGCAGGCCCCGGACCAGCACTGGCCGTCGCCCACGACGGCGTGGTACGTGCGCTGCCGGATGCCGGTGCCAAGCGGGATGCCTCCGGAGCGCTTCTGGAGGCTGCGGTCGGCTCGATCGGCGCATCCATGGCCGTCGCCCGGTAACCCCGGTCCGCGCGCCCTCACGCTCGCCGCCCGGCTACATGTCGATGCGGTCGCGAGAGAGCGCGTCGCTGCCGGCCACGATGAAGTCCTTGCGCGGGGCCACATCGTTGCCCATCAGCAACTCGAACGTTCTCGCGGCAAGCTCCGCATCCCGCACCCGTACCCGGCGCAGGGTGCGGTAGCGCCGGTCCATCGTCGTCGACGCGAGCTGGTCGGCATCCATCTCACCGAGGCCCTTGTAGCGTTGAATCGGGTCCTGGTAGCGTCGGTTCGCCTTTTTCAAGCCGGCCAGGATTCCGTCGAGCTCCGCCTCGGAGTAGGTGTAAATCACGTCGTTGGGCTTGGTGCCCGCATTGGCGACGATCACCCGGTGCAACGGCGGCACCGCCGCGAACACCCGGCCGTCGTTGATCATGTCCGGCATGTACCTGAAGAACAGGGTCAGCAGCAGCGTGCGGATGTGAGCCCCGTCAACATCGGCGTCGCTCATGATGATCACCTTGCCGTACCGCGCTGAGCTCAAATCGAAGCTGCGACCCGAACCCGCACCGATCACCTGAATGATCGAGGCGCACTCGGCGTTGCTCAGCATGTCGGACACTGAGGCCTTCTGCACGTTAAGGATCTTGCCGCGAATCGGCAAGAGCGCCTGATACTCGCTGTCCCTGGCCAGTTTCGCCGTCCCGAGCGCCGAGTCTCCCTCGACGATGAACAGCTCGCTGTTACCCACATCATTGCTGCGGCAGTCGACGAGCTTCGCCGGCAGTGAGGAGTTCTCCAGGGCGTTCTTGCGGCGCTGGGTTTCCTTATGGGTGCGCGCGGAAATCCGGGACTTCATCTCCGCGACGATCTTGTCGAGCAACAACGTAGCCTGTGCCTTGTCGGCACGCTTGGACGAGCCGAACCGTTCCGCCATCGCCTTGGCGACGACGTTCGAGACGATGCCGCGAATGGCAGGGGTGCCGAGCACTTCCTTAGTCTGCCCCTCGAACTGCGGTTCCGGGATGCGCACCGTGAGCACGGCGGTCAGGCCGGCCAGGATGTCGTCCTTTTCCAACTTGTCGTTGCCGACCTTGAGGCGACGCGAATTCTGTTCCACCTGCGCGCGCAGGAGCTTCATCATCCCGTGCTCAAACCCGGCTTGGTGTGTGCCGCCCTTCGGGGTGGCGATGATGTTCACGAAACTGTGGAAGACAGTCTCATAGCCGATGCCCCAGCGCAACGCGATGTCGACGGTGCACTCCCGGGTGAGTTCGGTGGGTGCCATGTGCCCGTTCGGCTGCAGCACGGGAACCGTTTCGGTGTAGGTGCCGGAACCGGTGAGGCGCCACGTGTCGGTGAGCGGCACATCCGGTGCGAGGTGGTCGACGTACTCTGAGATGCCGCCATCGAACCGGAACGACTCTTCGGTGGGCGATTCGGAACGGTTGTCCGTGACATTGAGCGTCAGCCCCGGGATCAGAAAGGCTGTCTGGCGCACCCGGTCGAGCAGTTCCTCGGTTTGGAAGGTCGCGCCTTTGGTGAACACTTCCGGATCCGCCCAGTACCGCACCCTGGTGCCGGTCACTCCGCGGCGCACCTTGCCGACGATCCGCAGTTCACTCTTACTGAGGAACGGCGTGAATGTCGCATCCGCCTGCGGCTCGCCCTTGTCGGCGAAGGTACCCGGCTCGCCGCGGTGGAACGACATCGCCCAGGTCTTGCCGTCGCGGTCGACTTCGACATCCAGTCGCTGGGACAGGGCGTTGACCACCGAGGCTCCGACACCGTGCAGGCCTCCGGATGCGGTATAGGAGCCGTTGCCGAACTTTCCACCCGCGTGCAGCTTGGTGAAGACCACCTCGACACCGGAGAGTCCCGTCTTCGGTTCAATGTCTACCGGCACACCGCGTGCAGTGTCGCGCACCTCGACGCTGTTGTCGGCGTGAAGGATGACGTCGATTCCGGTGCCGAAGCCGCCCAGGGCCTCGTCGACGCTGTTGTCGATGATCTCCCAGAGGCAGTGCATGAGGCCGCGGGAATCGGTCGAGCCGATGTACATGCCGGGACGTTTCCGGACCGCCTCAAGCCCCTCGAGCACCGAGAGGTGGCGGGCGGAGTAGTCGGAATTGGTCACAGTTATTTGTCCCTTCGAAGCGCACCAAGCATAACCAGCCGCGTCCCGGCATCCGAAAACCGACACCCGCCGCCAGTATTCCCCTCGACACGTTCCTACGCGTTCAGCGAAATCTGCTCCCGAAAGCAACAAAACCCGGCCAAGCGTGTTTGTATTAGTGAACAGACAGTCATCCACGAGCCGGGAGGAGCGCCCCATGTCTCATGTAGCACCCGAATCGACAGCGGTTATTGCCCGCGATGCGTACGAACTCACCGCGGCAGATCGTTGTGACAGTTGCGGCGCCCAGGCGTACATCCGTGTGAGCATCGGCGATAGTCAGTTGCTGTTCTGCGCGCACCACGGCCGCCGCCACCAGGAGAAGCTTTCGGCGATTGCGACGGACTGGCACGATGAGACGAGTCGGCTGCTCGAAGAGCGCCACGCCTGATCACTGGTCATTAGTCTCGATGGGTCTCAGCGCCGATAGTTTTCAGCGCCGATAGTTTTCAGCGCCGGTAGGTCTCAGTTCAGGTAGACCCTCGGGACATCCGGGCCCACTCGCACAACGAGTTCCTCGCCGATCGTGCCCAGCGCATCCGCCCAGTCCTGCAGGGTCAATTCACCGCGCTGTGCCCTGCCGAAGATCACCACCGGGTCTCCGAGAGCGACCCCTGCACCGGCGTCGATCACAGTGTGGTTCTGCTCGACAGCAAGCACGCGATGCCGTGTGCCGCGGATCGTGACCGGCAGGATTCCGGGCGCCCCGCTGGGGACCCCCTGAGCGTAGCCGAGGGGAACCACGGCGCTGTCGCGCGCGAGTTGCGCCACGTGAGTGCTCAGTGTCATCACCGGGACGAGACCCAGCTGCGTCGGCGTGACGCCGCCTCCCGGCGAAATTCCGAACGTGAACGCGCCCATCCGCACCAGGTCGAACCGGCAGTCCGCTCTGGCATAGCCGGCCGCACTGGCGGCCAAGTGCCGCAGCTCGAAGCGCGCTCCCAACTCTTCGGCCACCCGGATCGCGAGCTCAAACCGTCGCACTGCGGCGGTGTCGTCTTCCTCGGATGCTTCCGCAATGTGTGTCCACGCCGCGTACAGCTGTGCCTTCCCGGCCCTTTCGAGCGCCACCGCCTCGCGGACCAGCTCAGGCCAGTTCTCCTCGGTGACGCCGTTGCGATGCAGGCCGGTATCGATCTTCAGGTGCAGTATGGCGCGTTTGGTGGCGCCGCTGCTGGCGATCGCACGCAATTGGGCCACGTCTGAGATTCCGAGTTCGATGCCCGAATCGATGGCGGCAGCGTAGTCGTCGTCGGGCGCCAGGAGCCAGGCGAACAGGGACACCTCCTGGCCGACGCCGGCGCGACGCAATTCCAGGCCCGTTGCGATCTCGAGCACCCCGATCCGTGTGATCCCCTGATCGATGGCCGACCTGGCAATCGGCAGCAGGCCGTGACCGTACGCATTGCCCTTGATCATCACCATCAGTTCGGCCGGCGCAACGACGTCGCGCACACGCGCGACATTGTCGCGGTATGCCTCAAGGTCGATGGTGGCAACTCCGGGTGCGGCGGCGTGCCCCGAATCGGGCGCGATGCTTCCCGGCACCGGAACCGGGTAGGCCCTCGGAACTCGGGCGGTGATGCTCGACAGCACCCGTTGCGCCGTGGTACCCACTGAGGCCGCCCAGTGTTCCGCGCTCGGGCCTCCCGGCCCGCCGAACAGCAGCACGTCGTCGCCGACCGCGGCGGTGTCGGTGCCGAGATCGAGGACAAAGACATCCATGGCCACCCGACCGGCAATGGGATAGTCAGTGCCGTTCAGCCGCGCCGTTGCCGTGTTGCTCGCGTAGCGATCGATTCCGTGGGCGTATCCGATGGCGACCAGAGCCAGGTTGCTGCGCGCCGTGGTGCGGTAGGTGTAGCCGTAGGAGATGCCCTCGCCTGCGGCGACCGTCTTGGTTCCCACTACGCGGGCGGTGATCGACATGGCCCCGATCAGGCCGAGCTCTGCCGCGCTGTGGCTGGTAAACGGACTCAGCCCGTAGAGGGCACGGCCGACCCGTACTGCACTGTGTTGTTTGAGACCGTGTTGATTGAGACCGTGCTGATCAACGGCGCCGGCCAACGCGGCGGCACTGCCGGACAGATGGCTCAGCTCGAATTCCAGGCCGAGGAGGCGCGCCGCCGTGACACTGCGCCGGAATTCGAGTTGGTCAGAGTGCACCAGCTCGAGGTCGGCGCGGGAGGCCGGGGTGCGCTGCGGGGCGATGCCCATGATGCCGGTGACGGACAGCTCCTCACCCCGGAGCCGAATCGCTGAGTCCACCAGTGAGCTCCAGAGCTCCTTTTTGCATCCGACCGCGTTGCCGCCGATCGCGGTGGCCAGATGCACCGACGATACGCCGGCGCTGTGCGCGGCGGCCAACTGTTTCTCCGACGAAACCGCCACGGTGATGCCGTGCTGCGCCGCGATCCGGAACGATTCCGTGACCGGATGCAACCAGGCTACAATCGCCGCGTCGATGCCACCACGGCGCAGAGCCACCCCCTGGGCGACGGTCGCGACAACGAACGTTCGCACGCCTGCGACCTCCAGGGCGCCGGCGACAGGCACAGCGCCATGACCGAAGGCATCTGCGGAAACGTCGGCGAGCACCTCCGTTTGTGCGGTGCTCGCCAGCAGCTGCAGGTTGTGCACGATGGCGGAGGTGTCGACCCGCGCGACCCGCAGTGGCAACCCCACTGTGCACCTCCCTACCGTGTCATCTGACTGTGCCTTGCCCCTGCCCGAGTCGGGTGCGGGCGCCGATCCAGCATAACCAGAGCTCTCCCGCTCCGGGCTCGGTGCCGGCTCGCAAGCCGACCAGGTACGCTGAATTCTGGATTGCGCACCGTGCGAGCGCACGACGAGCTACTGACCGAGAAAGAACTGGGAGACATATCACCGTGACTGTGAAGGGCCTTGGCCTGAAGACCCGCCTGCGCTATCTCGGGGAACGTGTCCGTGGTTTCGACGCCGCCTCCCTCGTGACACGAGCCCGTGAGGTCGCCGCGACTCACCACAAGGCCCTGCCGGGCGTGCTCGCCGACATGCTGTGGTCGGCGGCGTTCCGCAATACCGCATTCCAGGACTACGTCGACTTCGACTTCGCCATCCTCAACAGTGAAGAACGCGCCACTTTCATGACGCACTCGCTGTCCAACCACATCGCGATGAAGTTCGACCAGCCCAACTTCCGCTCGCTGTTTCACGACAAGCTCGAGTTCAACCTTACCTTCGACGAGTTCCTCGGACGCGAGTGGCTCGACGTTCGAACGGCATCAGATGCGCAGGTGCAGGGGTTCGTGCGCCGCCACAGCCGCGTGATGGGCAAAGTGCCATTCAGCGACTCCGGACACGGCGTGCAACGCTACGAGGCCGACTCCATCGACGACTGGGACGGCCTCCGCGCCGAACTCCTGGCCAAGGGGCAAACCCTCCTCGAGGAGTACATCGTGCAGCATCCGGTTCTCGCGGCGATCTGCCCAGGCACCGCCAATACAACCAGGGTCACGACCTTCTTCGACGGCGAGAAAACCCACGTGCTGTCGATGGCGCAGAAATTCGGCCGCGGCGCGGCGAGCGACCAACAAACCTACGGCGGCTTTTACACCATGCTTGACGAGAACGGCACATCCTGCGGCCCCGGATACGACTCGCACGGCCACGTACACCGGGTACACCCCGAGTCAGGAGTCTCCATCGTCGACTTCACACTGCCGATGATGCCGGAACTATACGCGTTCATGGAGAAGGTCACCAGAGTGGTGCCGCAGGTGCAATACGTCGGCTGGGACATCGTGATCGGTGAACGCGGACCGGTGCTCGTCGAGGGCAACTGGGCCGCTGGTGTCTACGAGAACAAGCCGAGCGCCACGGGCATCCGCCGCGGCAGCCTGCCGCGGTTCCGCGAGGCTATCGGCTTCTAAGCACCCGACGTTTCAGCGCCGCCCTGGGCCACAATCCGAATGATGCCCATCGGCGTGCTCTGGTGCCCCTGACCGAGCGGGTTGTCGGCCAGAACGCGTTCCATCGTCCGGGTGCTGGCACGGTCCAGCGTCGACCCGATGACGTTGCCGCCGAGGTCGTTCATGTCTACGATGAGCACATGCACCGGGGTGCTAAGCGCTGCGCGAAGCTGCGTCGCGACCCGGTTCGGATGCGCCGGTGCCAGCACTACCTGCGAGTTGTACGGTGGGATCGTGCCACTGGTCGGTCCGTCGATTCCGCGCGCCTTGGGGCCGGCGACCCTGTAGAAGTCGCCGCGTCGCCCAAACGACTTCGTGACGGCGGCAACCACAGTGGCCAACAGAATTCGCGGTGTCCCGCACTCGCGCAGCGCCATTTCCATGGTCTGCGGCAGCCCAAGCCCGATCCCGTTCGGGGTCTTCGTCACATACCGGGACAGTAGTACTGCGAGCCGCCTCGGAAGAATTGACTCGACCGGAAACGCCCTGCCCTGGGTGATCGCAACGATCTTCTCCGTCACGAACAGGGTGTCACCGTCGTGAAGCTCGGCATCCGCCAAGCTGGCCACGACTTCGACAATGTCGTCCTCGGGCCCGATGAGCCTGGTCTTGATCGGGATCCGCAGGTAGGTGACACCGTCAAGCACGGTGTCGAGTCGTTTGCCCTCGTTCGCTTCAGCGGCCATTTTATTCGAGGTAGTCGCGCAGCGACTGGGACCGTGACGGGTGGCGCAACTTCGCCATCGTCTTCGACTCGATCTGCCTGATCCGCTCGCGGGTCACCCCGAAGGTATCCCCTATTTGGTCGAGCGTCTTCGGCATCCCGTCGCCCAGGCCGAAACGCATCCGGATGACGCCCGCCTCGCGCTCAGAAAGCGAGTCCAGCAGCGACTCCAGCTGCTTCTGCAGCATCGTGAACCCGACGGCATCTGCGGGTACCACAGCCTCGGTGTCCTCAATAAGGTCGCCGAACTCGCTGTCGCCATCCTCACCCAACGGGGTGTGCAGCGAGATCGGCTCGCGGCCGTACTTCTGCACCTCGACGACCTTCTCCGGCGTCATGTCCAGTTCTCGGGACAACTCTTCCGGGGTGGGCTCACGGCCCAAGTCCTGCAGCATCTGCCGCTGCACCCTCGCGAGCTTATTGATGACCTCGACCATGTGCACCGGGATGCGGATCGTGCGGGCCTGGTCGGCCATCGCCCGGGTGATTGCCTGGCGGATCCACCAGGTTGCGTAGGTGGAGAACTTGAAACCCTTGGTGTAGTCGAACTTCTCGACCGCGCGGATGAGACCGAGGTTGCCCTCCTGGATCAGGTCCAGGAACTGCATCCCTCGTCCGGTGTAGCGCTTAGCCAGGGACACGACAAGACGCAGATTCGCACCCAACAGGTGGCTCTTGGCGCGTTGCCCATCCTTGGCGACCCAACGCAGCTCTCGCTCGAGTTCCCTGGTCATCCCCGGCGTGTTCGCGAGCTTGTCCTCGGCGAACAGCCCGGCCTCGATGCGCATGGCCAGCTCGACCTCTTCGGCAGCGTTGAGCAGCGCCACCTTGCCGATTTGCTTCAGATAGTCCTTGACGGGATCGGCCGTGGCGCCGGTGATGGCCGCCGAGTACACCGGAACGTCGTCGTCGTCATCGACCAGAGAAAGCACGATGGCGTCTTTGGGGAGGTTTTCCTTCTTCTTCTTGTCCGCGTCATCGTCTGGCTCTGCCACGACGACGGTGTCATCCTCGGTTTTGCCCGCGTCGTCGGCGTCGTGAGCGGCACGCTTCCTTTTGACGGCCGGTGCCTTCGCCGCAGCCTTCTTGGCGGTCGTCGCCGACTTGGCTGCTGACTTCTTCTCGGCAGTTTTCTTTGTCGCTACAGTTTTCTTCTGGTCAACGGCAGATTCCTGGGCGACCGGGTCGCTCGGATCGGCAGACTTCGTGTCTGGAAGGGTGGTGGAATTATTTCGGGCAGCCATACGGACACCTTTCGGATCGGATCGTCTGTCGTTCTCCTGGCCACAGTCCCCCCTGCCAGGTGGGATCGATGTGCTGTGGCCGAATTCGGGCAGTACTAAGACCCATGTCAAGTCCTCGGCCGATGCGCACCAATGGTGCCTTCGTCCCCTACGGAAATGAACGGGTCCTAGCTCAATTATTGCATGCTTTCGCGGGCGCCCCTGCCAGTGGCGCAGGCCGTCATCGCCTACGCCGACGCCACGCTCTGACTAATGCAACCCACAATGGGCCCACCTGTATTCCTTCTTCCTCATGGAGCTTGCGGCGGGTACGCCTGCGGGCGACGACAAGGAAGACCACTCCCGTGCCGATCACGAGGTACTGCACCAGGAACGCCACCCGGAAGGAATCCCAGGAGAACAGATCGTCCGGATACCCCTGCCCGATGCGCAGCTGGTTCTGCACATCGAGCAGCACGCCGATGAAAAACATCATGATGAACGAGGCGAGAAAGCCGCCGACATTCACGACGCCGTTCGCGGAACCGAGGCTGCGCAGCGGGTTGAAGGTGCGTGCAAAGTCGAATCCGATCATCGCTCCCGTGCCGCCGATGCCCATCGTGACGATCAACACAACGATGAGCCAGAACGGCGGCACGCCCGGCCAGAGCAACACCGCGCTCCAGGCCACCCCGATCGATGCGACGATGCCGAGGATCAAGCTGGAACGGCGCAGCGGGAACTGCGCCGAGAGAATTCCCAGGATCGGGCCGCTGATCAACCCGACCCCCACGGTGAGCGTGAGCAGACCGGACGCTAGCGCCGGGCTGTAACCGAGGCCTCCGACCATGGCGGGAAAGCCCCACAACAGGCTGAATGCGGTCCCGGAAGACATCGTGACGAACGCCGCCCAAAAGCCCAGTTGCGTCCCCGGTCTGGCCAAGCTTTGTCGCAACTGGCCGATCGCCGAACGCCAATTGGTCGGATGCGCGGCCACCGAGGCCGGTTCGTGGCCGTCCGCCAGCAACACGAACACGAGCACGAACGCCACTGCCGACAGCGCTGCTGCTGCGAGAAACGACGTCGACCAGCCCACGTTGTGCAGCGCCCACGACAGCGGAACAGCCGAGAGCACCTGGCCGAGTGCACCGATGTTCCCGGTCCACTGCGACAACTGAGGCAGGATTCTGCCGCTGAACCAGGATGCGAGCAGTCGGATCACGGAGATGAAGGTCATCGCGTCGCCGGCGCCGACGAGAATCCGGCCGGCAATGGCGATGCCGACCGATGGTGATAGCGCGAGAGCGACCTGACCGAGGATCATCAGCACCGCGCCGGTGGCGATCAGAAACTTGGGCCCGACCCGGTCGAGCAGCACACCCACTGGGATTTGCAGACCCGCGTACACGATGATCTGGAGCACCACCAGGCTCGAGAGCACCGATGCGGAAATCTCAAACCGGTCGGCCGCCTGCACGCCGGCGACGCCCAGCGACGTGCGCTGCAGCACGGCGATCACGTAGGCGAAAAGTGCCACGCCCCACATCAGCCAGGAGCGGGCGGAATTCACGTCTGAGGTCTTCGGCGCTGTCGAGTCTGAGGTCAGACCGCGCGCGGGTCGTCGTCGCCGCCGCGCCGGAGCGCGAGGAATTTCTCCAGTTCCGCGGCGATCTCGTCCGCGGTCGGAAGTTCGCCGTCTTCGTCGGTCAACGGGGAGCGCAGCGGGTTGCCAGCCATATACGAGTCGTGCCGCTCCTCGAGCGCGCCGACCAGCCGCGCCAGTTCCTGATTGGTTTCGACCTGGCTATCGATCTTCTGAGTGAACTCGCGGCCCTCAGTTCGCAGCGGATCGGTGACAAAAATCAACCCCGTGGCGGCGCTGATGCTCTCCAGCGCCTTCACCGCGACATCCGGATACTCGGTGTCGGACAGGTAATGCGGCACGAGCAGCACAAACCCGGTGACCGGGAACCCGGCTTCTTGAAGCCGATACTCGATGAGGTGCAACACATTTGCAGGCAGCTGAGTTCGCGGCTTCCACACCGACATCGTCTCGATCAGGTCGGTGCGGTTGCCGCTGACCGTCACATTGATCGGGCGGGTGTGCGGGACGGGCATCGGGATGGCGTGCACCCAGGTGACCGACTTGACCGCGAATTGCTCAATTAACTGCAAGATGGCCGCCGTGAACCGGTCCCATTGGAAATCCGGCTCGAACCCGGTGAGCAGCAGGAACGGCTGGCCGACCTCATCATTCGCGAGGTACAGCGCCAAACTAGCGGGCTGGTAATCGGTCAGGTGATCTTGGTCGAAGGAGATCATCGGGCGCCGGGCACGGTAGTCGAGGAGGATGTCCGCGTCGAAGGTCGCGAGCAACCGAGTGCTGAGGGTCGAGTGCAACGAATCGGTGAACTGAGACACCGCGCCGCCCGCGTCGGCGAATCCGCTCAGGCCGGCGACAAGATGGAGCCCCTCCGGGACGTCGGTGACGTCCGGATTGAGCTGGTACAGGCCGGCGGGATCTTGCATGCTTTAACTCTAATCGCGCCCGCTGGTGAATCTCTTGCCGCACGGCGTGGGCGGCCAAGCCTGTAGCGAACATCGCTCGTAGTAAGGTCTTTGTGGCAAGAAAAACTTGGCCAGGACCGGCTCAGACACCATGGGCGCCGATCCCACAGATCATCAACACTTAGGGAGTTTGCCGGATGTCGGAACAGAATTTTGACATTGTGATCCTCGGCGGCGGCAGTGGCGGTTACGCCGCCGCTCTTCGCGCCAGCCAATTGGGCTTCTCCGTTGCGCTCGTCGAAAAGGGTAAGCTCGGCGGCACCTGCCTGCACGTCGGATGCATCCCGACCAAGGCGCTTTTGCACGCGGCCGAAGTCGCGGATGTGACACGAGAGTCCGCGAAGTACGGTATGACCTCCGATTACCACGGTATCGACATTGCTGCTGTCACGACCTACCGCGAAGGCATCGTCGCCGGCAAGTACAAGGGCCTGCAGGGCCTGATCAAGTCCCGTGGGATCACCGTGATCGAGGGTGAGGGCAAGCTCGTCTCCCCCACCACAGTGCAGGTCGGCTCGGACACCATCACCGGCAAGAACGTCATTTTGGCTACCGGCTCCTACTCCAAGACTCTTCCGGGCCTTGAGATCGGCGGCCGCGTCATCACGTCCGAGCAGGCACTCGAACTCGACTTCGTGCCCAAGAAGGTCGCGGTGCTCGGCGGCGGGGTCATCGGCGTCGAATTCTCGAGCGTATGGCGCTCGTGGGGCGCAGAGGTCACCATCGTCGAGGCGTTGCCGCACTTGGTTCCGAACGAGGACGAGTCGGTGAGCAAGCAGTTCGAGCGAGCGTTCCGCAAGCGCGGAATCGACTTCAAGATCGGCGTCCGGTTCAAGAGCGTCACCCAGAATGACAGCGGCGTCGTCGTCACACTCGAGAACGGCGAGACTATTGAGGCCGAACTCCTGCTCGTCGCCGTCGGCCGCGGCGCATCGACTGCCGGCCTCGGATTCGAAGAGGCGGGTATCACTGTCGACCGCGGGTTCGTCATCACCAACGAACGGCTGGCCACCAGCGTTCCCGGCGTGTACGCCGTTGGCGACATTGTTCCCGGACTGCAGCTCGCTCACCGTGGATTCATGCAGGGCATCTTCGTCGCAGAGGAGATCGCCGGCCTGAACCCCGTCGTGATTGCCGACGTCAACATCCCCAAGGTCACATACTCGAACCCCGAAGTCGCCTCGATCGGTCTGTCCGAAGCCAAGGCCAAGGCTCAGTACGGTGACGACAAGGTGAGCACTCTCGACTACAACCTTGGCGGTAACGGCAAGAGCGCCATCCTGGGTACCACCGGATCGGTGAAGATTGTCCGCGTCAACGACGGACCCGTGGTCGGCGTGCACATGATCGGCGCCCGCGTCGGCGAGCTTATCGGCGAAGCCCAGTTGGCCGTCAACTGGGAAGCATACCCGGAGGACATTGCTCCGCTCGTCCACGCGCATCCCACGCAGGACGAGGCACTTGGCGAGGCCTTTTTGGCCATTGCGGGCAAACCGCTGCACTCCGCCTGAAGATGCGCTGCGCGTCAAACTAAGCTAGAAACAGCGAACGGCCTAAAGGAGCAAACCTCATGAGCGAATCCGTCAACCTCCCGGCACTCGGGGAGAGTGTCACGGAAGGCACGGTGACCCGTTGGTTGAAAAACGTGGGCGACCGTGTCGAAGTCGACGAACCGCTGGTGGAGGTGTCGACCGACAAGGTAGACACCGAGATCCCTTCACCGATTGCCGGAATCATCGAAGCGATCCTTGTCGCCGAAGATGAGACCGTCGAGGTGGGCACAGCGCTTGTCACCATCGGCGACGGCAGCGCGGGACAAGCTCCTGCCACTCCCGCCCCGGAAGTCGCCGAGCAACCAGCAGCCGAGCCGCAAGCAGCCGAACAGCAAGCAGCAGAGCCGCCAGCGCCTGAACAAGTTCAGGAATCAGCACCGGAGAACGTCCCATCTGCGGAGCCTGCGCCGGCTGCTGCTGCTGCAGAGCCCGCCGAGGAAGCTCCAGCACAAGCGCACGACGAGCAGCCGCAGATTCCGGCGGCCACTGTCCAAGCGCCCGCCGCGCCGCAGACTTCGGAGCCGGTTTCCGGTACCGCTACGCGCGCATCCGGGGCACACTCCGGCGGCGGCTACGTCACCCCGTTGGTACGCAAGCTGGCCAACGAACACGGTGTGAACCTCTCGACATTGTCAGGAACCGGAGTCGGCGGACGCATCCGCAAGCAAGACGTTCTCGACGCCGACCGCCCCGTCGCAGCGGCGCCGGTGGCGCCGGTGGCGCCGGTCTCACCGCTTCGGGGCACCAGCGTCCCGATGTCGCGACTGCGCAAGGTGGTCGCGGAGCGTGCCGTACTGTCGATGCAGGCATCGGCTCAGCTCACCACCGTGGTGGAAGCCGATGTCACCCTCATCGCGCACTTGCGCGACCGGGTGAAGGTCCAGTTCGAAAGCAAGACGGGTGTGAAGCTGAGCTTCCTACCGTTCTTCACGCTGGCTGCCGCGGAGGCGCTCAAGGCGTTCCCGGTCGTGAACGCCTCTATCGAGGGCGAGAACATCGTCTATCCGGCACACGAGAACATCAGCATCGCTGTCGACACCGAGCGTGGCCTTCTGACGCCGGTGATCCGCAATGCGTCCGATCTCGACCTGGCCGGAATCGCCACGCAGATCGCCGACTTGGCCGACCGCACGAGAAGCAACAAGCTCGGGCCGGACGAACTCGCCGGTGGCACCTTCACCGTCACGAACACCGGCTCCCGCGGCGCGTTGTTCGACACGCCGCTGGTGTTCCTTCCTCAATCAGCCATCCTCGGCACCGGACTCGTCGCCAAGAAGCCCGTCGTCATCTCCGACAACGGCATGGACGCGATTGCGATTCGTTCAGTCGTGTATCTCGCGTTGTCATACGACCACAGGGTCGTCGACGGTGCGGATGCGGCACGGTTCCTCACCGCGGTCAAGGACCGGTTGGAAGGCGGAGACTTCCTCGACAGTCTGGGGATCTGAGCCTCCATCCAGGCGCCGACTTCTAGCCGACGAGCACATCCCTGATCCGCCAGCCACTCCCGGTGCGAACAACCAAGACGGACACCGGCGCAGTACCACTGCCGGGCAGAGTCACCGAGACAAGCGCGCCGTCACCCAGGCGCTCGACGAGCGTGGCGCCGGCGATGGGGAAGAGCAGGTCTTCGCTCGCCCCCGTGTCACCGGCCTGAGGCGAAGACGATGTCCCTCCACGCGACCGGATAATGCGCGTGTCGTTGTCCATCGCGGCGGAGTCGTCCTGGTCCACGCCGGCCAGGCACGAAGCGACGCGCCCGCGCAGGCATCCGGCGCGCGCCTGGAGAAGCTGCCGAGTCGCCGCGACCGGGTCATCGCCGGCCCCTTCATCCCCGACCACGGCGGCGGCCCGCGGCACGGGCGTCGAGGATGGCGTCACAGTGCCCGACGCGAACGGCACCCCACGCATCACCCCGCCGGGCGGAGCGTGGGGTGGAATCAGTGCCAAAGCGCCGACCAGGACTGCGACACCAACGGCACCGGCCACCCAGACTGGCCTATGGACCCGAAGGCGTCGAAACCGAAACCTGCGCAGCCGGGTTAGAAGCCACAGCGGGACCCGGGACAGCACCCCGGTACGCGCACGGACGGCGACCGCTGACTGCTCACCGTCCGGCGCGCGGCGATGGCGGGCGTGATGCGTCGCTTCGCTACCGGAAACCGGCTGCAGGGCTGCTGCGAGGGGCAACCGGGTCTGCGGTGGCGACTGGCCCGTACTCGACAAATTCCGGGAGGTGAACGAGACCGGCAGTGGATCCGCGAACGTGAACAGCCGGTCCGCGAGGTCATCCGGAAATGCACGAGCGTCAACGTCCGCATCTTTCGCTACGCTCTCCAGGAAGTCGTTCAAAAAGCCGGAGAGTCCGTCGCGCCGGCTGCCGTCCCGCCTGGTCCGGTCCAGAACCCTCGCGCACAGCAGCGCCAGGTCGCGCAGATCACCACGTGCCGCGCTGTCGCAGGACAGTTGGGCCGCAGTCAGACTGTGTTCCCCGCGGGCGGGGTTGGCTCCGATGAGAGTCGCCGCACCCAACCCAGCCAAAACCGGGCCGCCTGACGAGTCGAAAAGCACATTCGACAGCCGCACCGCGCCATGCGCCACCCCGACGCGGTGCAATTGAGCCACCGCCTGCACCAGTGGGGCAAGAATCGTCACCGCTTCTCCGGCGGCCAGTTCTTTGCGCCCGATCAGTAGATGAGTCAGATTATCGGCCTCGAGTCGCTGCACAATGGCCGCTGGCATTCCAGACCGGTCCGTCGCAACATCCTGCAGCCTGAGCACGTGCGGAGAATCCGGTCTGCCGAGTGCCTCAAGTTCCGTGTCCACCGAGTGCCTCTCGACACCGGGTCGATAGAGCTTGACCGCCGCTACGCGCGCTGCGCCGGAGGCGTCGGTACCTGCGTGGCCGAGATAGACCTCGGCGCGCGCTCCGAACCCGAGCAGGCGCACGAGCCGGTAGCCGCCGATCATGTCCACACCGGCATGCTGCACCCGCGCCGCGGACCGCTCGCGCGTTCTCCCTCAGAATGTGCATGGGAACCGCAACCGGGACTTGTGGAGGAGACGGTGGCCGTATCCTGGAGGCATGGCAAGGAAGAAACCTGCGGGGCCCAAGAAGGAAAAAGCGCCAGGTCGTCTGAAGCAGATGTACCGCGTCTACAAAATGACGCGGGAGCACGATCCGCAGTCCGTCTGGTGGATGGCGCTGGGCTTCATCGCACCAATCGCCGTCGGCGCGGTTATCGGTCTGCTGACCTCCGATGGCACTGTGTTCGGCTTTGTGCTGTGGATTCTCGTCGGGCTGATGTCGGGGATCCTCGCGTTCATGATCATCCTGGGCCGTCGCGCCGAAAAGGCGGCGTATGCGCAGATCGAGGGCAAACCGGGCGCGGTCGGCGCCGTGCTCAAGAGCTCGCTTCCCCGTGGTTGGACCGGCAGCGAGATGCCGATTGCCGTCAGCCCTAAGACACAGGATGCCGTGTACCGGGCCGTCGGCCGCGGCGGCGTCGTTCTGATCGGCGAAGGGCCGAAGAGCCGCACGCAGAAGATGCTCGAGGAAGAACGCCGGCGGGTCGTGAGGATCCTCCCGAACGTGCCGATCAATTTTTTGCACGTCGGCCCCGATTCGGATGCCGTACCGCTGCACAAGCTGGCCCGCAAGGTGCGCCGCTTCAAGAACACGCTCAACAAGGCGGAGGTTTACGCGGTGGACAACCGCATCAAGTCGCTGGTCAAGACCGGCCGCAGCGCATTGCCTATCCCGAAGGGAATCGACCCGATGAAGACTCGGGTGCAGCGGCCGCGCTAGACTCCGGGCCCGTCCTCAGAGTCGGATCAGCACCGTCCCAGCAACTCGATCGTGCACGCCGCGTTGGTCCTTGTCCCAGATCACCGCCGGAATCACCAAGCAGATCAGGACCGTGCGGACGATGGGCCGCCAGATTCCGACCCACCCTCCGGAGATCGGAACGACGCGCATCCCCGTCACGAGGTGCCCGACGCTGCCGCCGGCGGTGGCAAGAAAGACGACTTGAGTCACCGCGTAGACGTCGAGGGTGGCCCACGGGCTGTAATCGAAGAACGCCACGGAGACCAGCACACTCAAACCCCAGTCGATGGCCAGTGCCACTGTGCGACGACCGAGTCGCCCGATGGAGCGCCGGCCGGACTCCGGCAACCCGAGCCGCTGCCCCGGCCAGGAGTTCGAAGTGTCCCGCCCGGACGCACCCGAACCCGCGCGCTGCGAACTTGCCATGTCTTCATCCTATTTGGGCCGCCCGTATGTAACACGGGCGAAACAATCGGGACACTGCAGGGAAACCCGATTGGATTACGCTCGGCAGTGGCCGCGCACGGCAGCCGAATCCGTTCATTGCTTCAAGGAGTCTTCTGCATGTTCACTGATCCATCCGAGGTGCTCGCCTTCATCAAGGACACCGACGTCAAATTCCTCGACCTCCGCTTCACGGATCTGCCGGGTGTACAGCAACACTTCAACATCCCAGCATCCACCGTCGACGAAGACTTCTTCGCGGTGGGCCAGCTCTTCGACGGGTCGTCGATTCGCGGTTTCGCGTCGATCCACGAATCGGACATGCAGCTGATTCCGGACGTCACTACCGGCTACGTTGACCCGTTCCGGGCCGAGCGCACCCTGATTATGCTGTTCGACATCTACAACCCGCGCAACGGAGAGATCTACTCCCGAGACCCCCGCCAGGTCGCCAAGAAGGCCGAAAAGTATCTAGCCTCAACGGGCATCGCCGACACGGCGTTCTTCGCGTCGGAGGCGGAGTTCTACATCTTCGATGACGTGCGATTCGAAGTGAAGCAAAACTCCAGTTTCTACGCGGTGGATGCGAATGAGGGGGCGTGGAACACGGGACGCGTCGAGGAAGGTGGCAACCTTGCCAACAAGACACCGGTCAAGGGTGGTTACTTCCCGGTGAGTCCGGTCGACCAGTTGGCCGACCTTCGCGACGACATCTGCCTCCGCCTGGGAGATGCGGGACTGGTTCTTGAGCGCAGCCACCACGAGGTAGGCAGTGGCGGGCAGTGCGAAATCAACTACCGCTTCGACACGCTCATTCACGCGGCGGACGACATCCTCAAATTCAAGTACATCGTGAAGAACACCGCATTCGAGTGGGGCAAGACCGCCACGTTCATGCCTAAACCACTGTTCGGCGACAACGGGTCGGGCATGCACACCCACCAGTCGCTGTGGAACGGGGACACGCCACTGTTCTACGACGAAAGCGGCTACGGCGGGCTCAGCGACATCGCGCGGTGGTACATCGGCGGCATCCTCAAACACGCCGGGGCGCTGCTCGCGTTCACGAACCCGACACTCAACTCCTACCGCAGGCTGGTGCCAGGATTCGAAGCCCCGGTAAACCTGGTCTACTCGGCAGGCAACCGTTCGGCATCGATCCGCATCCCGATCACCGGCACCAACCCGAAGGCCAAGCGCATCGAGTTCCGCGCGCCGGATGCTTCCGGCAACCCCTACCTGGCGTTCGCCGCCCAGCTCATGGCCGGCCTTGACGGCATCAAGAACAAGACCGAGCCGCACGAGCCGATCGACAAGGACCTGTACGAGCTGCCGCCGGAAGAAGCAAAGAACATCCCGCAGGTGCCGGCCTCCCTCGAAGAGGCGCTACGCATCCTGGAGTCGGACCACGACTTCCTCACCGAGGGCAACGTGTTCACCACGGACCTCATCGAAACGTGGATCAACTACAAGCGCGAGTTCGAAATCATCCCGGCCGCGCAGCGTCCGCATCCGTTCGAGTACGAACTGTACTACGGGGTATAGCCAACCCGCCGGAGTCGGCAGGCCGGTGGACCGCTAGCCTGCCTCCGGCGCGGATCCCGGTGTGATCCCGTAGAACTCCTTCTCGAAGACGTGGCGGGCCCGGCGCGTCACTCTCAGGTAATCGCCCTCCAGGGCGTTCGCCGAGCCTGGCGGATACCCCATCAACCTGGCTACACCTTCGAGTTGCGCCCGCGCGCCCGGCAGCACGTCGGTGGTCTTGGACATCCACAGGGTCATCGCCGAGCGGGTGCGAGAGGCGAACAACCACGCCTCTCGCAGCCGATCGGCATCGCTCTGATTCACGAGGTTCTCCCGCGTCGCGACGGCGAGGGCCTGAAGAGTCGACGTTGTTCTCAGACTGCCAATACGCGCGCCGTACTGCAGTTGCGCAAGCTGCACAAACCACTCCACGTCACTGAGCGAACCACGGCCGAGCTTCAGGTGCCGGGACGGATCGGCACCCTGCGGCAGTCGCTCCGACTCCACCCGCGCTTTGATGCGCTTGATCTCCCGAACATCTTTGTCCGAGATCGTCTCGGGATAGCGCACCTCGTCGGCCAGCGCTTCGAAATCCCGCAGCAGCGCCTCGTCCCCCGCCGCGGAACGGGCACGCAACAGCGCCTGCGCCTCCCACGTCAGCGACCACCTCGCGTAGTAGGCGCGGTATGAATCCAGTGAACGCACCACCGCGCCGTTTTTGCCTTCCGGCCGCAGGTTGATGTCCAAATCCAGTGGAAGCCTGACATCCTCGGTCAAGCGCGACAGCGTGCTCACGATCTTCTCGGCTGTGGCCCCGGCCTGCTCCCCGGATGCTGCTACCGCGCGGTAGACGTACATCACGTCGGCGTCGGAGCCGATGCCGAGTTCCGCTCCACCGTATCGGCCCATTGCAATGATGGCGAACTCGATCCCGTCGGGAGCGGGTCGAGCCAGCGCCAACATTCCGGTCAGCACGCTGTCCACCACGTTGGTGAGGCCACCGGCGAGCTGCTCGACGGTAATGAGACCCAGGATGCTGGAAATCGACAGTCGCAACACCTCGCGCCGCCGCATCGCCCGCACTGCGGTCGCGCCGGCCGCCTGGTTGCCGGCGTGCCGCGTCACCACTGCGCGCACCTCGTCGAGGAGCTGCTCACGCTCTCGCGGACGCAACTGATCGTCGCTTTCAAGCCAGGCCACCGCCTCCGGGATCCCCTCCAACAGGTCACCGACGAAGCGCGAGCCCGACAGCAACTGGGTGAGCCGGTGCGCGGCGCCGGAGGAGTCGCGCAGCATCCGCAAATACCAGTGTGTCTCCCCCAGCTCGTCGCTGAGGCGGCGGAATGCGAGCAGTCCGCGATCAGCATCGGCACCCTCGGCCAACCATTCCAGCATCACCGGCAGCAGGTTTCGTTGAATGGCGGCCCGGCGCGACACTCCTGCCGTCAGTGCCGCGATGTGTCGTAGCGCCCCCTGTGGATCGGCAAAGCCAATGGCGGCCAGTCGCGCCGCGGCATCCTTGCTGCTGAGCACCATGCCGCCCTCGGGCAGGTGGGCCACCGCCGCCAGCAACGGCCGGTAGAACAGCCGTTCATGAAGACCGCGCACCGCCGTCTTGGTGCGCTGCCACTGGGCGGTGAGTTCCTTCTCGCCGCGCAGGCCACTGGCCCTGGCGAGCACTCGCAACTCTTCCGGTTCCCGCGGCATCAGGTGGGTGCGGCGCAGGTGAGAAAGTTGCAGCCGGTGCTCGAGCAGTCGCAGAAACCGGTAGTCCTGGGAGAACTCCGAACTTTCCTCGCGTCCGATGTAGCTGCGCTCGGCCAGGGCACGCAATGCCGGAAGCGTGCCTCGCTGGCGCACGTTCGAATCGGTTTGGCCGTGGACGAGCTGCAGCAGTTGAATAGTGAACTCGACGTCGCGCAGTCCACCCGGACCGAGTTTGAGTTGCACGTCCACTTCGTCCCTCGGGATGTTCGCGGTGACCCGCTCCCGCATCCGCTGCACCGACTCGACGAAGTTCTCCCGGGACGCGCTCGACCAGACTGCGGGCGCCACGGCATCCACGAACGCGGTTCCCAACTCCAGATCGCCGGCCAACGGGCGGGCTTTCAACAGCGCCTGGAACTCCCACCCCTTGGCCCATCTCGCGTAGTAGGCCAGGTGAGAATCCAGGGTGCGCACCAGGGCGCCGTCCTTGCCCTCCGGTCGCAGATTCGCGTCGACCTCCCACAGAGCCGGTTCCGTGGCCAGGCCGAAGATAGCCTGCGAGGTCGCGATCGCCAGAGCAGTACCGATCTGCACTGCCCGCTCGGGGGACAGCGAGCCGGAGGGCTCGGCGACGAAGACCACGTCGACGTCGCTGACGTAGTTGAGCTCGCGTGCTCCCGCTTTGCCCATCCCAATGATCGCAAGCCGAGTGGCGGCGGTCTCTTCTTTCGAAAACCGCGATTGGCCACGGGCGATCGACAGCGCGGCGTCGAGCGCCGCCCCGGCAAGGTCGGCCAACGCAATCCCGACGCTGTCCACCGCGGCCAGCTGATCGACCTGTTCCAGGTCCCAGGCTGCAATCTGCGCCAAGTGGCGGCGGTAGCGCTTCCTGAGGATGTTCACCGCCACCTCGGTGCGCACCCCGGCGACCACGGCGAGCAGGTCGGCACGATAGACGTCGGCATCCGGCAGGTGAGGCACGACGTCGCGCAGCGCCGCCAGCTCCCCCGGGTGCCTGAAGAAGA
The DNA here is from genome assembly GCA_039924285.1 of Terrimesophilobacter sp. Classification (GTDB taxonomy): domain Bacteria; phylum Actinomycetota; class Actinomycetes; order Actinomycetales; family Microbacteriaceae; genus Parafrigoribacterium. The sequence goes on from JBDTBD010000139.1 coordinate 43,762, forward strand.
ATTCGGCCAGTCCCATCGACGCGCCGAGCACCCGGATCAGCCGAACCGCCGCGACCGGTTCGGCGAGCACGGCATCGGTTTCGACAGCGGCGTGCTCCCGAAGCTCGACGAGCATCCGCAACGCCTGATCGGGATCTGCACTGGTGGACAGCATCGGAAGAAACGCGTCAGCGCCGTCCCAGGACTGCAACCGCTCGGCCGCCGCCTGCAACCGGGTGAACCCGAGCCGCGCCAGGCCGGTGAGCGCGCTCTCCTGCCTGGCCATGTGGTGCGCCTGCTACAGCTTTTCCAGGTTGCTCTGGAGTTCGTACGGCGTCACCTGGGCGCGGTACTCCTTCCACTCCTGGCGTTTGTTGAGCAGCACGTAGTTGAACACCTGTTCCCCGAGGGTCTCAGCGACGAGTTCGGAGTCCTCCATGATCGACACGGCATGATCGAGGCTGGCTGGCAGTTGGCTGTAACCCAGCGCCCGCCGTTCGGCGTCACTGAGGCTCCACACGTTGTCCTCCGCTTCGACCGGGAGTTCGTAGTCGCCCTCGATGCCCTTGAGTCCGGCGGCAAGCATGAGCGAGAACGCCAAGTAGGGGTTGGCTGCGGAGTCGATAGCGCGGTACTCCACGCGGGAGCTCTGCCCCTTGCTCGGCTTGTACAGCGGAACCCTGATGAGAGCGGACCGGTTGTTGTGGCCCCAGCACACGAAACTCGGCGCTTCATCCCCGCCCCAGAGCCTCTTGTAGGAGTTGACGAACTGATTGGTGACCGCGGTGATCTCGGGAGCGTGTCTGAGCAGACCCGCGATGAACTGCCGGCCCAACTTCGAAAGCTGATACTGCGCGCCGGCCTCGAAGAACGCGTTAGTGTCGCCCTCGAACAACGACATGTGCGTGTGCATGCCGGAGCCGGGGTGGCCCGAGAGCGGTTTCGGCATGAACGACGCGTATACGCCCTGCTCGATAGCGACCTCTTTGACCACCGTGCGAAAAGTCATGATGTTGTCGGCGGTGGTGAGTCCGTCGGCGTAGCGCAGGTCAATCTCATTTTGACCGGGCCCGGCCTCGTGGTGACTGAACTCCACCGAGATCCCGAGGTCTTCCAGCATCCGCACCGAACGCCGCCTGAAGTCGTGCGCGGTGCCGCCGGGCACGTTGTCGAAGTATCCGGCGGAGTCCACCGGTTTCGGCCCCTCGATGCCGTACTGCGAGCTCTTCAGCAGATAGAACTCGATCTCGGGGTGCGTGTAGAAAGTGAACCCGCGCTCCGCCGCCTTCGCCAAGGTTCGCTTGAGCACGTTGCGGGGGTCGGCCACAGCGGGCTGCCCGTCCGGCGTGTTGATGTCGCAGAACATCCGCGCCGTGAGGTCAACCTCTCCCCGCCACGGCAAGATCTGGAAGGTCGCGGGGTCCGGATGCGCCAGCACGTCGGCCTCGAACGTACGCGTCAGTCCCTCGATGGCAGAACCATCGAATCCGATGCCCTCGTTGAAGGCTCCCTCCACCTCCGCCGGCGCGATCGCGACCGACTTCAGCGTGCCGATCACGTCCGTGAACCACAGTCGCACGAACTTGATCTGCCGCTCCTCGATGGTTCGAAGAACGAAGTCGCGTTGCTTGTCCATCAGCCCTCTTTTCACTGGCCAGCCTGGGATATCAGGCTAGCGGCTTCCAGGCAGGTACAGTGATCACTGTGGCATCGATGACGAATCCAAGCTCGGCCGCTGCGCAGGCCAGTCTCAAGCGGGTACGCACAAGGCACTTCCAGACTGCAAAAGACGCCGGTACGAAGATCACCGGTTTGACCAGCTACGATCAGCTGACCGCGCAGATCTTCGACGAGGCCGGAATCGACTTTTTATTGGTCGGTGACTCCGCGGGCAACAATGTCCTCGGTTTCGACACGACTCTTCCGGTGACCGTGGATGAGCTCATCCCGCTGACCAGGGCCGTCGCGGGAGCCGCCAAACGCGCCTTTGTCATCGCCGACATGCCGTTCGGGTCGTATGAGACCGGAGTCGACGAGGCACTGCACACCGCGTTCCGCTTCATGAAGGAGGCGCACGCCCACGCAGTGAAGCTGGAGGGCGGAGTCCGCTCCGCCGAGCAGATCCGCCGCATCGTGTCGGCGGGAATTCCGGTGATGGCGCACATCGGTTTCACACCGCAGAGCGAGCACGGATTGGGTGGCCATCGTATCCAGGGCCGCGGCGACCAGGTCGAGCAACTCGTCGCCGACGCGCACGCCGTCGAAGACGCCGGAGCATTCGCGGTGGTTCTCGAAATGGTAACCGCCGACGCGGCGGCCCGTGTCACAAAAGAATTGAGAATCCCGACCATCGGGGTTGGTGCCGGCCCGGACGTCGACGGCCAGCTGCTGGTCTGGACGGATTGGGCGGGCTTCAGCACCGGCCGCATCCCCAAGTTCGTGCGGCAATACGCCAATCTGCGACAGACGCTCACGGATGCGGCGGTCGCGTATCAGGCGGATGTCGCCTCCGGCCAGTACCCCGCTGCGGAGCACAGCTACACAGACTGACGCGCGGCCACTAGGCATGAAGCGGTACGCTGTTTTCACGACGCGCTGACCAGAGCGGCGTCTACCACTGCCTCCAACGTCGTAGCAGGGGCGAATCCCGCCCACCGCACGGCTGACACGACTGGCTGCGCATAAACACTCGTCTTGTATTTACGTCTCCTCACGAAAGACATCCATGCAATCATCCCTTTCCCCTGTTATCCAAAATGTCTACGACAAAGCGGTTGCCCGTAGCGCGGGTGAGCCTGAGTTCCATCAGGCATTGAGCGAAGTGCTCGAGTCCATCGCTCCGGTGCTGGAACGTCACCCCGAGTACTGCGAAAACGGCATTCTCAAGCGGCTCGTCGAGCCCGAGCGTCAGATCATGTTCCGCGTGCCGTGGGTCGACGACTCCGGCACCATTCAGGTCAACCGCGGTTTCAGGGTTCAGTTCAATTCGGCGCTGGGCCCGTACAAGGGTGGCCTGCGGTTCCACCCCAGCGTCAACCTCGGCATCATCAAGTTCCTTGGCTTCGAGCAGACCTTCAAGAATGCGCTTACCGGCCAGGGTATCGGTGGCGGAAAGGGCGGCAGCGACTTCGACCCGCATCTGAAGTCGGATAACGAGGTGATGCGGTTCTGTCAGAGTTTCATGACCGAACTGCACCGGCATATTGGCGAGTACACCGACGTTCCGGCCGGCGACATCGGCGTCGGCGGTCGGGAGATCGGCTACCTGTTCGGCCAGTATCGCAGGCTCACCAACCGCCACGAGGCGGGAGCCCTCACCGGCAAAGGGCTGGGTTGGGGCGGTGCTCAGGTGCGCACCGAGGCCACCGGGTACGGCCTCGTGTTCTTCGTGCAGGAGATGCTCGCCACCCGCGGTGACAGCATCGAAGGCAAGACAGTGATTGTCTCGGGCTCCGGAAACGTGGCCATCTACGCGATCGAGAAGGTTCAGCAGCTGGGTGGGAAGGCGATCACCGCGTCGGACTCTTCCGGTTACATCGTCGACGAAGACGGAATCGATCTCGCGTTGCTGAAGCAGATCAAAGAGGTCGAGCGGGCGCGGATTTCCGAATACGCGGTTCGGCGGCCCAGCGCTAAGTTCGTCAGCTCCGGGCAGGTCTGGCACGTGCCCGGCCAAATTGCGCTGCCGTCGGCGACTCAGAACGAGCTAGGCTCCGACGACGCAGCGGAACTGGTGAAGAACGGAGTGATCGCGGTCGGCGAGGGTGCGAACATGCCGTGCACGCCGGACGCTGCCGAACTGTTCC
>JBDTBD010000140.1:0-14807 GCA_039924285.1 Terrimesophilobacter sp.
TCACGGTTCCACGATCCGGCTGGCCCCACCACTGGTGATCACCGCCGACGAGTTGGACTTCGCGATCGAGCAACTCGACACGGTACTACAACAACTCCGCCACTAAACCGAACCAACCACGTCGGCCACGAGGACGTGATTGACTGGCGGGCCGCTGCGCAGATCGCTCTACCGGGCTGGTACCAGCCGCGGCGGGTGCTATTCCCGCCGCATGTGCAGGTGCTCCTGCACTCTCGCATCCATCTCTTCGTCGGTGAGTCCGTCGAGCTCTTTGGCTTCGCGTCGGTCCGTCTTCGACCAGCGGATGAACAGCAGGATGAGCAGCGGGACGTCAGAGACTTCCGCCAAGAACCAGAGGAAGTCACCAGCCAATTGCTGATCGCGGAGCGGATTCGGGAACCACACCGGAAGAACACCAAGCACAGCAGGCGCATGATCGAGGATGCTGTCGTTGAGGCGTAGGAAGATGGCTGGGATGGCGTCGGCCACCAGCTCTACGAGCGCGAGCATGAACTCGGCCGTGATGAACAGACTGGTGCGCTGCGTCGTGTTTTCGACGATGGGCAACACCATCAGAAGGCCGACGATCGGCACGACGACGGTGATCACGGCTTCGCCGATCGTGCTGCCGCGCAGGGTACCGGCCAATGGGGTGAGGAAGACGCAGAACGCAGCGATCGCCAGCAGCGGACCGAAGATGGCGTTTCCGAGCATTCGGACCGCCCACGACGTGAGGACGGAGTCGACGACGTGCAACGGCAGACCGCTCAGCACGGCCTTGGCGAGGGTCACCGGCTTGCCGAGGCTGATGAGTCCGGGCACGGCGAACAGCAAGAGCGCAATGCGGGTGGTGAAGGCCCAGCGTAATTCGGTGGTGTATGCGGTGAGGAAGCCGAAGCTTACGACCGCGTAGGAACCGAGTCCGAGCAAATAGAAACCCAGCGTCGGGAGCACCGGCCACTTCGTACCGCGGTGACGCAGCGCCGCGATGCCCCAGCCGTAGAGCGCCGCGGCGACAACCATGACCGCCAGTGCCGCCGGATCAAGGCGCCACGTGGTCAGGAAGATCAGGATGGACGGCGTGGAAAGCTCCTTTTCGCGAGAGTTCTAGCTTCGCACTCTCGCCGTGCCTGACGCGAAGATGTCTGCGCGATGTGGTCGGGGACCCACCCACATCTTCGGCGCCGCTTAGCCCGGCAGACCCGCTGCCTGCATCCCGTCTTGACTTTCAAGTTGGGGCTCTATTATGCTCGGCACAACGTCGCACAATCGTTTTCGCAACTTTCGCAAAGGAGCAGGAATGTCGGTAATGGACCTGAGGGGTGTCGTCACTGCAGTAGTGACCCCGTTCAAGGACGACGAGTCTCTAGACCTACCTGCACTCCGGGAGTACGTGGAGTACGTGGTCGGAGTCCCAGGGGTGAACGGGATCCTCACCTGTGGTTACAGCGGCGAAGGCGGCAGCCTCAACCGTGACGAACAGCTGAGCGTGGTACGCGCCGTCACCGAGACCGTGAACGGCCGCATCCCCGTGATCAGCGGCATCAGCCCCACCTCAACCAAAGACACGATCGACTTCGGCAACAAGCTGAAGGACGCCGGTGTCGACGCGCTGCAGATCAACTCCCCCTTCTACAACATCCTCCGTCGCGGATTCCTGCAGGACGAGGAGATCGCGGTGAAGTTCTTCGCCGACCTCGCCGCCGGCGTCGGCCTGCCGATGACGGTGTTCCAGTACTCGCGGTCCAGTGGCCTGACCTACCCGGCGAGCACGATCGCCAGGCTCAGCGAAAACGAGAAGATCATCGGCTTCAAGGAGGCGGTCGAGATGGAGGTCTACGAGGCCGACTTCAAGGCGGTCGCCGGTAGGAAGCTGCTCTACGCCGACAACAACACCTACACGCTGGTCAGCATGCTGCTCTATGGCTCGGACGGCTCGATGGTCGGCATCGGCAACGTCGGAGTTCCGCTGTGGGCCGAACTGAACCGGCTTATCGACGCCGGCGACCCGACCGCCGCCGTTGAGCACGCGAACACCAAGATCGTTCCTCTTATCAACACCTTCAGTAAGGATCTCGGCAACACGACCTTCTCCTTCATCGCCCGGATCAAGGAAGCGCTCGTGCAGATGGGACGTATCCCCACCGGCACCGCGCGCGCCCCGGAGCCCGCCGTCACCGAGCTGGAGAAGGAGGAGATCCGAGCCACCCTCGTTCAGGTTGGTCTGCTGAGCTGACCTGGGATACGCCCTGAACACAACACGCGCACCACTGAAAACAGCACTAATTCCCGCACCATAGCGCCGCTTGCGGCTTCCCCGAACACAAGGACGTGAAGACATTGGTCACAAGTTATCGTCGTGTCGCACTAGCGGCACTTGCAATTTCCGCATTGGCTCTTACCGCGTGCAGCGGCACCGCCGATGCGGAGGTGAAACCGGGTGAGAAGGCGGAGATCGGCAGCCACAGCCTCGTCTTCGCGCACATCACCGCAGAATCCTTCCCGTATCAGGCAGGCGCCCTGAAGTTCAAGGAACTCCTGGAGAAACAAACCGACGGCAAGATGACCGTCAAGGTCTACCCGGGCGGACAACTCGGTGGCGAACGCGACATCAACGAGTCGATCCTCACCGGATCCGTGCACATCGGTGTCGGTGCCGGCGCGCTGGCCACCCTGGCCCCGATCATGAATCTGCTCGAGATGCCGTTCATGATCCAGGGTCAGGATCACATGAACCGCATCATCGAGTCGCCGGTCGGGGACAAACTGGCGGGCATGATCCAGGATCAGGGCAAGTTCAAGGTGCTCGACTGGTTCAGCACCGGCGACAGCGCCATTGAAACCACCGACGTGGCGATCAAGACCCCCGCCGACATGAAAGGGCTCAAGCTCCGGGCGATCGAGAACCCGGCGCTCGCCGCCGCACTGCAGGCGCTCGGGGCCAACCCGACACCGATGCCGTATGGCGAGGTGTACACCGGCATCCAGACCGGCGTCGTGAAGGGGGCGACTCTCGACTGGGGTTCGGTGAACTCCATGCACCTTTACGAGCTGGTGAAACACGCCACCTCGCCGAACATCGCCTTCCTCGCGGAGCCGCGACCGGTGATCATGTCCGCCGCATTCTGGACGTCGCTGAACAAGGCGGAGCAGGGTGCCGTCACCAAGGCAATGACCGAAGCCGCGGCGTTCGAACGCCAGACCTTCAAGGACATTCAGGACGGCGCGATCAAGGCTGTCAAGGATGCCGGCGTGCAGATCTCCGAAATCGACGAGGAAGCGTTCCTCAAGGTACTGAAGCCCGTCTGGAACAAGTGGGCCAAGGATCTCGCCGCCGAGGACATCCTCAAGGGAATTCTGGACCTTCGTCAGTGAGTTCAACACCGGTCACACACCACCCCGAGGGCGCGTCATCGCCCGTTCTGCGGCGCGCCGTCCGGCTCATCGAGCTGGTCGACCGCGCCCTCGGGCGTGTGGACCGGTTCGTAGTAGCCGCCTGCTGCTTGCTGCTGTTCGGGCTGTTCGCCGTCGTGATTCTCGCGGTGTTCTTCCGCTACGTCGTCAACTCGTCGCTGCTCTGGGGTGAGGAACTGGTCAGGTACATGGCGATCTGGCTCGTGTTTCTTGGCCTCAGCAGCGCGCACCGGCGCAATGAGCATGTATCCCTCAAGTCGCTTCTCGGCCGCATCCCAGGGGTCACCCCGACGCTGGCCCGGCGTCTCGGCGAGGCGATCACTCTCGTGTTCTGCGCGGCGATCACCTGGTTCGGCGTGCAAGCCACGGCCGGGAACTTCGCCAATCACCAGGTGAGCCCCGCCATGCAGATCGGGATCGCCTGGATCTACTTGGCCATCCCGGTCGGCTTCGGTCTACTCTCCCTGCAGTCTCTTGTGCGGGTGTTCCTGACGCCACCGCCCCACGACCCTACGCTTGAGGCGGCCCCAGAATGACGTCAGTACTGCTCGGCGGGTTCGTCGGAATGATGTCGCTGGGCGTACCGCTCGCGGTGGTCATCATCGGCGCCGGAACCCTCTACATCATGTTCGCGACCGACGTGCCGCTCTCCATCGTCGCGCAACGGCTGTTCGCCGGGATGGACGACTTCACGTTAATGGCCATCCCGCTGTTCGTATTGGCCGGCTTCCTCATGAACGAGGTCGGCCTCACCGAGCGGCTGGTCACCCTGGCCAGGCTCATGCTGCGCCGGGTGTACGGCGGGTTGGCCCAGGTCGCCGTGTTGGTATCGATGCTGTTCGGTGGGGTGAGCGGGGCAGCATCCGCCGATCTCGCTGCCGTGGGCATCACCATGATCCCCCAGATGGAGCGCGACGGCTACAAGCGCGAGTTCTCCACCGCCACCATCACCACGGCATCGCTCATGGGCGCGGTGATCCCGCCGAGCATCCCGTTCATCATCTACGGCGTTCAGAGCGGCACCTCGATCGGCAAGCTTTTTCTCGCCGGCATCATCCCCGGGATCGGCATCGGGATCGCCGTGATGATCACGAACTACATCCTGCTCAAGCGGTCAGACTTCGTCACCCCCAAGCTCACCGTCGAGCAGGACCTCAAGGGCAAGGCCCTCGCGCTCTCGGTGCGCGATGCGCTCATCGCAATTCTCATGCCTGTCGTCATCATCGGCGGCATCCTCGGCGGTGTCTTCACGCCGACCGAGGCCGCGGCCGTCGCGGTGTTGTACGCACTCGTCGTCGGAGTGTTCGTCTTCCGCACCCTGAGCATCCAGAAGCTGATCGAGGTGCTGCGCGGGTCGGTCATCATGACCGCTGTCGTCATGATCATCGTCGTCGCATCTTCCGTGCTCAACTGGGCGCTGGCCTACTCGCAACTGCCACAACTGGTCGCCCAGTTCATGCTGTCGATCACGGACAACCAGACGGTGTTCCTGCTGATCGTGCTCGTGCTGCTCCTGATCATCGGAATGCCCCTTGACCCGGTGCCCGCGATCATCATCGTCACTCCGGTGCTGCTGCCCGCGGCGTTGAGCTTCGGTGTCGACCCGGTGCACTTCGGCGTCGTCATGGTGCTCGCGCTCACGCTGGGTCTTGCGACGCCGCCGGTGGGCGCCAGCCTGTTCGTTGCGATGTCGATCAGCAAGGTGTCGATGTCGCGGCTGTCGATCGCGATCCTCCCGTTCCTGGTCGCGCTGTTGATCCTGACCGTCGTGGTGACCCTGGTGCCGCAGACCTACAACTGGATCATTCCGTTGCTCAGTGGTTGATGCTCAGTGGTTGATGCTCAGTGGTTGATGCGGGCGGTTGATGCGGGCGGTTGATGACGCTGGTCAGCCGGCTGCGCCGGAGGACTCTCTGGCGACGACCTGCGGTTCCATCAACACCGAGTCGACCTTCTCGCCGGCCAGGCGCTTCATGAGCAGCTCGACCGCGAGCTTGCCCATGTCCAGCAGCGGCACCCGCACGCTCGTCAGCGGAATGGGCAGAAGGGGAGACATCTCGGAGTCGTTGTAGCCCACAATCGCCACATCCTCTGGCACCCGCAGCCGATGCCGACGGGCCACGGCCATGGCAGCCAGGGCGCTGATGTCGTTGATCGCGAAGATCGCGGTCGGCCGGTGCGGCAGGCCGAGCAGTGTCTCGGCAGCCTCGATGGCCGAATCGGCGTCGAATTCGCCGGGGGCGACGAGGTCGCGGGTCGGCTCGATTCCGGCCTCGCGCAGCGCCTTGCGGTAGCCCTGGGCGCGCAGCTTGCCTGTGCTCACGCTCGTGGGTCCGCTGATGTGGCCGATGCGGACGTGACCGAGGTCGAGCAGATGCGTGGTCGCGAGATACCCGCCGACCAGGTCGTCGCCGCATACCGCGGGGTAGTCACCGGAGCTGCGGTTCAAGAGCACGAACGGCAGACCGGATGCCTCGATCACCTGCAAGAACGGATCGTGGAGCGTGGCCGTTGCCAGGATCAGACCGTCCGTTCGGCGATCCATCAGGCTCTTGATCGAGGTGCTTTCGGCGCCTTCTTTCTCGGCGCTGACCGTCATCGTCTGATAGCCGAAGTCACGCGCCCGCCACTGGGCTGCTTCGAACATCTGCCCCAGCACCACGTCGGTGAGCCGGGGAATCGCCAGGCCGACCATCATCCCGCGGCGGGTGCGCAGGCTCTTCGCCCACGGGTCCGGCTCGTAGTTGAGCTCCGCCGCCGCTGCCCGGATGCGTTCCACGGTGGCCGCTGGAATCCGCGACCCCGGCATGCCCATCAGCGCTCGCGACACCGTCGACGGATGCACGCCCGCGGCCTGCGCGATGCTTTTGAGGGTGGCCTTGTGCCCCGGTGTGTCCATGTTCAATCTCCAACCGCAAACTACCAGGTTGCCGCGCCGTGGCGTGTTGACGGGCCGACCGACTTGACTGTTCGAGGCGTTACCCATAGATTAGCGAAAACGATTGTGCACATGATGCGAATCGCGTCCGCAGGTCGAGGAGGATCCAGATGCAGTACGTTGTCGGCGTCGATATCGGCGGCACATTCACGGATGTGTCGGTGATCGACCGGAACACCGGCCGGGAAGTCATCGCCAAATCACCGACCACGCCACACGACCTGATTGAAGGCCTGCTCGACGGCGTGCAGCGCGCCGCGGCGCAGTTTCAGCTGACACTGCCCGAACTGCTCGCCGCGACCGAGCGGTTCTCCCACGCCACCACACAAACCACGAACGTGATGTTCACCTGGCAGGATGGCGCGATCGTCGGTCTGCTGACGACCCGCGGATTCGGCGACGAGCTGCTCATCATGCGCGCCCGTGGCAGGGTGGCTGGGCTGGGGCTGGCGGAACGGCGACACCTTCGCCTCACCGACAAGCCGGCACAGATCGTGCCCAGAGACCGGATCATCGAGCTTGCCGAACGCGTCGACCGGTCAGGCAAAGTGCTCGAGGACCTGCGCGAGGAGAACGTCGAGCGTGCGGTAGAACGACTGATCGCATCCGGGGTCACCTCGTTCGCCGTGGCGCTGCTCTGGAGCCACCAGAACCCGGCGCACGAGCAGCGCGTGCTCGAGGTCATCCGTCGGGTTGCCCCGCACGCGCACGTGTCGCTGTCCAGCGACATCGCGCCGGTCACCGGTGAGTACGAGCGCACCTCCACAACGGTCGTGAATGCCTTCGTGGCGCCGACGTTGGAGCGCTATCTCGTCAGGCTCGAGGAGCGGCTGCGCGCCAACGGCCTGCAAGTTCCGATCCTGATCTTCCAGGCCGGCGGCGGCGTCAACGACATTCCGTCCGTGCTGCCGGTGAGCACGATCGAGTCCGGGCCGGCGGCGGGGATGGTCGCCGTGCAGAAACTGGCCGAGCAGATCGGTCGCCCCCGCGTCATCGCCACCGATGTCGGCGGCACGACGTTCAAGGTCGGCCTGATCGTCGACGGGCGCTGGTCGATGGCGCCGGAAACCGTGATCAACCAGTACACGCTGCTCTCGCCGATGATCGATGTCGTGTCGATCGGCGCCGGCGGTGGCAGCATCGCGTGGGCGGATGCTGGCCGGCTGCGGATCGGACCGGAATCGGCCGGCGCCGCGCCGGGTCCGGCCTGTTACGGCTGGGGCGGCACGCGGCCGACGGTGACCGACGCGGATGCGCTGCTCGGCTACCTCAACCCGGCCCGCTTCCTGGACGGTCGCATCCAGCTGCGTCTGGACTTGGCGACGGAGGCGATGCGCGATCAGGTCGCCGATCCGCTGTTCGGCGGCGACGTGATTGCGGCCGCAGCCGGAGTGCGGCGAGTGGTCGACTCTCAGATGGGGGATCTGATCCGCAAGGCGACCCTCGAGCGGGGCTTCGACCCGCGCAGCTTCCTGCTCGCTGCGTACGGGGGCGCCGGTCCGGTGCACGCCGCATCGTATGCGAGGTCGGCGGGGGTGCGCCAGATCATGGTGCCGTTGAGCGCGACGGCGTTCTCGGCGTACGGAGTGGTGATCTCGGACACCGTGCGCAGCGTCCAGCGCTCGATCAGCCCGGAACTCGGCCGTGACGACGCGAGCCTGGCGGCGAGCTACGACGAGGTGTGCGCGCAGGCGATCGCCGCGCTGAACACGCAGGGAGTGTCCAGTGAGTCCATCACCCTCAACCGTTGGGCGGACATGCGGTACGAGCGACAACTGCACGATGTGCGGGTGCACGTGAGCGACAGTGACGAGGACGGTGCTGCGCCGGATCGGTCACTCGTGACCGGGCTGTCGCAGGCGTTCGCCGACCGCTACGAGGTGTTGTTCGGTAAGACGGCGCGGCTCAAGGACGCGAATCCGCGCATCCTGCGCATCGGAGTCGACGCGACCGCACCGAGCGGAATCGCGGCAGGCGCAGGGACGCTCTCCCCGGACAGCTCACCCGATACAGCAGCATCCGCCCACCCGGAACCCGAAGGATCGCGACCGGTGTACTGGCCCGAGGATTCCGGCTGGTTGGCGACCGCCGTGTACGACGGCGAAGCGCTGCGCGACGGGCACGTGGTCAGCGGACCGGCGATCGTGGAACAGCCAGGCACGAGCGTGGCGATCCCGCCCAGGGCGCGGGCCCGGGTGGATTCGTTGCGGAATCTGATCATCACACTGGACGACACGCAGGGCACCCTCCTTTCGGAACGCGAGGATACGGGCGCTGTGGCACTAGGGAGCATGAAATGACCAAGGTTGATCCGGTGCTCTTCGAGGTGGTGTGGCACAAGTTGCTCGACATCACCGAGGAGATGGGCATCAAGTACATGCGCACCTCCGGTTCCCCGGTGCTCGTCGGTGCGTATGACGCCAGCACCGGGATCACCCTGCCGGACGGGCGGTTGGTGGCGATGGGCCCCTACATCACCACCCAGGCGCACGTGCTCAACCTCATCGTCGAGTCCGTGCTGCGCACCCGGTCGGTGAACCCTGGGATCAACCCAGGCGACATGCTCATCTGCAACGACCCATACCTGGGCGCGACCCACCAGCCGGATGTCGCAACCGTCGCGCCGGTGCACCACTCCGGGGAACTTCGGGCCTGGGTCGGTTCGTCCGGGCACTGGCTGGACATCGGCGGCAGCGAGCCGGGCGGGTTCAACATGAATGCCGAGTCCGTGTTCGATGAGGGCTTGCGGCTGCCGCCGACCAAGATCGTCGAGGGCGGGGAGATCCGCGAAGACATCGTCGAGCTGATCATGGCGCAGATCCGTGAGCCGCTGGCGGAGCTCGACCTGCGTGGCCAGCTCGTGGCCAATGAGGTGGGCCGGACCCGTCTGCTGGAAATCGCCGACGATGTGGGACCGGCGGTGCTGGACACCGTCATGCGGCGGGGAATCGACCACGTGGCCTCCGGCATGCGGCGGCGGCTCCGATCGCTGCCCGACGGCGTGTGGCGCGAGGTGCAGTACCTGGACCACGACGGTCATCGGCAGAACGTGCGGAAGATCGTCTGCACGCTGACCAAACGCGGAGAGGAGCTGACCCTCGACTTCACCGGTTCCGACCCGCAGGTGAACGGTTTCGCGAACTGTGCCGCGGGCGGGCTGCGCGCCGCCGTGCTCTCGGGGGTGTGCATTGCGCTGGGCTACGACCTGACGTGGAACGACGGAGTGTCCGAGTGCGTCACGATCAAGGCGCCCCGGCGCACGATCGTTACCGCGGAATACCCGACTCCGGTCTCCATGTCGACCATTTCGGCGATCATCGTGACCTTGAATCTCACCCTCGTGGTGCTGTCGCGGATGCTCCTGGCCAGCCCCAAACACCACGAACAGGCGATGGCGAGCTGGTGCGGTACGTCGCTCGGCGTCTCAATGGTGGGGGTGAACCGCGACGGCATCCTGACAGTAGCGCCCGAGGCTAGCCACTTCGCGGCCGGGTGCGGTGCGAGGTCCTATGCCGACGGCGTCGACACGGGCGGCATTATCATCAACACCACGGCGAACATCCCGTCGATCGAAGCCACCGAGGACGCCTATCCCCTCTTGTACCTGTTCCGGCGGCAGTTGACCGACTCCGGAGGGGCCGGACGATTCCGCGGCGGTGTGTCCGGGGAGGTGGCCATCACGCCGTACGACACGACCGAGCCGTTGTCGACCTCGTTCGCCGGCGTCGGTTCCGTGACACCGAACGCGGTGGGTATTGCCGGCGGCATGCCCGGGGCGACGGTGCGCTATCTGCGGTTCGAGGACGCGAGTGCGATCGGCTCGGACGGTGCGCGGCTCGTCGGCACTCTCGCGGACATCCCAGGCCCACGCACGGCTGGCCCACTGAATTCCTCCAAGATCGAGTTCGACCTGCGCACGGTTGAATACCACAATTGGCAGGGCGGCGGAGGATTCGGCGACCCGCTGGATCGCGACTCGCAGAAAGTATCCGACGACGTGCGTCTCGGTCTGGTGTCTGCGGAGCAGGCGCGGACAACCTACGGGGTCGTGCTCGACGACGGGCTCGATCGTGACGCAACCACAGCGCTGCGCGCCGAGCTCCGACGAGGCCGATTGGCCAGGTCGCATCCGTTCGTCGAGGCGTATCCGTTGCCGAAGGATTCCGGCGAGGGTGAGCCGCCTTCTGGCGGGGAGTCGGTCGGGTACTGGGACATCCTGACGATCGACCAGGCGGCCGACTCGATCAGTTGCACCGGCTGCGGCTACCGCCTGACTCGCGCCACCGCAGACGTCCGCACCGGCTGCGTCGTCGAGGAGGTGCCCGCCTGGAAAACGGGTCCGATTCACGGCGGCGACTACGTGGAGGCATCCGCCGTGCCGATCGCGATGCGACTGTTCTACTGCCCAGGATGCGGGCGGCAGCTGGAGGTCGATTTGATCGTTCCTGGGGGGATCGGCCCGTCATCGGTCGTCACCCGCGGCGGTACGGGAGCGGAATCATGAGACACCTGACCGCGGCCGAAAAGCGCGAGTGGGCCGAATTACCGACCACTGCCATCTCGGATGCGATGGGCCGTCACAACGTCTTCGATGCCAGGCTGCGGCCGCGCACCGGCGCCGGATTAGTCGGGCGCGCCTACTGCGTGCGGGTGGTGGTCGGCGACAGCGGATCTCTGCACCTCGCGCTGGAGAGCGCACCGGATGGGGCGGTACTCGTCGTTGACGCCGGCGGGTACACCGACCGGGCCGTCTGGGGCGAGGTCTTGACGGCAGCTGCCCAGTCGAAGGGCGTGGTGGGTGCCGTTATCGATGGCGCGATCCGAGACGTCGAGGGGATTCGCCGTCGGAACTTCCCCATTTACTCCGCAGCGGTCACTCCTGCCGGCCCGCATAAGGCGGGTGGTGGCTCGTGGGGCGGCACCGTGTCGTGCGGCGGAGTCCCGGTCGCGACGGGGGATTTGATCGTGGCGGACGAAGACGGGATTGTGGCCGTGCCGTGGGCGGACAAGGACCACATCCTCGTTGCCGCGCGGGCCGTCGTGGCGGGGGAAGTCGAACTCATGCGACAGGTGAGCGAGGGCGTCAGCACGGCGCAGTACCTGGGATTGGTCGGCGACGAGTGATCACGGAAACCCCAAGAAGACAACCCCAAGCAGTTAGACACGGAAAAAAGTTAGACACCGAATAAAGGAGTGGCAGCGATGAGGGTCGGCAGAATCAGAGGGAATGCGGCGCCGGAGTTCGCCGTGTCCGGCAGCAACGGCACGTGGGTGCGCCTCACTCAACTGGGCCTCGACTATCCAGATACCGAGTCACTGATCGCGGATGCGGACAGCATCCGCGCTCGCCTGGAGGCGCGGCCGGTCAACGGTGTCGAAGTGCCTCAGGATGCATTCGAATGCCCGGTCGTGCGCCCGAGCAAGATGCTCGCGGTGGGACTCAACTATGCCAGTCACGCCAGGGAGACAGGCCTTACGGTACCCGAGCGCCCGTTGATTTTCGCCAAGTACCCCAACTCGCTGACCGGGCCATTTGCCGACGTTGAGATCGGCCCCCGGGTGACGGAACAGGCGGACTATGAGGTTGAATTGGCCGTAATAATCGGGCGTGCCGCGAAGGGTGTGTCCGAGGAGGACGCCCTCGACTACGTGTTCGGCTATGCGGTGGCCAACGACGTTTCTGCGCGCGATTGGCAGCGGTCGGACGGCCAGTTCTCCCGCTCCAAGAGTGCCGACACGTTCTGCCCGATCGGGCCGTGGATCACCACCGCGGACGAATTCGACGGACCCGGAGGGTTCGAGTTGGAATCCATCGTGAACGGGGAGCCACGGCAGAGTGGCGCGACCACCGACATGATCTTCAGCACCGCGGAGATCATCAGCTACCTGTCGGCCACCATCACCCTGAACCCTGGGGATGTGATTCTCACCGGCACGCCGCCGGGGGTGGGTCTCGGCTTCACGCCGCCGCGGTTCCTGCAACAGGGAGATGTCGTCACGTGCTCCATCTCCGGCCTGGGCAGCATCCGGAATCGGTTCGTCGCCGCGTAGCGTCACCGGATCGGGTCGTCCGATTTCGCATGCCTGGAACCCGGGATGAGCTCGATCGAGTGCACGAGGTGGTTGCGCACCGTCACCGGAGGTTCTGCGGCGGTGTGCTGTCGGGCAGTGCCGGATTCGACCTCACCGGTCGGCGGCGGCCGGCAGCACGGCGGCATCCGTGTCCCGCTTACGCCGCCACGGCGCGATCAGGATCGTGAGTCCAGCCGCGAGCACGACCAGTCCGATGATGGCCACCGGCGGCAGGCGTTCGCCCAGCAGCAGGATGCCCAGCAGCGTCGCGGTCAGCGGCTCGCCGAGAGTCAGCGTAGACACCGTCGCGGCCGGGAGCCGACGCAGCCCCCACGCGAAGAACAGGTATGCCACCGTCGTGGTGATCACCCCGAGCCACAGCGCCATCGCCAGCCCGGACGGCGTCGCGAGCCATCCTGTGCCACTGGCCAGCAACAGGGGTACCGAGCCGGCGGAGGCGAGTCCGAAGACCGCGCCCATCGTGCCGATCGGGCTCCAGCCGTGGTCAAGCAACGCCTTGCTCGCCAGGGTGTACACGGCGTAGGAGGCGCCCGCGCCGAGCGAACTGACAATCCCCAGCGCGCTGATCGTGCCGCCGCCGGCATCCGTTACGCCGCGGCTCGTCAATCCACTGAGCAGTGTGACGCCGGCGGTCGCGACCAGGGTCGCCGTCAGCCACACGAAGCCGGGAAACCGGCGCCGCAGTGCCCAGTCGAGTACACCGGTGATCATCGGCGCGGAGCCCAGCGCAACAATCGTCCCGATCGCGACGCCGTTCAGCCTCGTGCCAAGGAAGAAGGTGGGCTGATAGGCCAGCACCCCGAGCGCGCCGACGATGACCAGCGCCAGCATACGGATCCGTGACGGCCGCAGGGCCGGCCGGGCTCCCGACTGGTTATTGTGCCCATTCCGGCTATCTGTGCCCGGCGCAACGGGAACAGTGAGCCGGAACGGCAACTCTCGCCGCGCTCGACGGCGCACCCACAGTGCGCCGGCGATCAGCGCGAGCAACCCGCCGCCGATCAGGATGCGCGCGGCGCCGATCGACGCCGAGGACGCTCCGTTCGCGCCCAACGCCTGAGCCGTGCCTGTCGTACCGAAACACAGGCACGCCAGCAGGATTGCGAAATAGGGTCGCACGCTGAATATCGTTTCACAAACCGGAGAGACTCAGGCCTCCGGCGACCTGGTGTAGACCCAGGGGAGAGCGCGGGCGTCCAGGCGATGCCGGGCACCGTTGTGCTCGAACAGCGCGTCGTCCTCGTAGGCGACATCGCCGTCCCAGAGCATCACGGCGCCGCTGTCAAGCCTGAGCAGGTGCGTTGCGAAGTCCTGGCGGGCAGCATGCCGCACCGGGTCCAGAGCCTCGGCGGCGGTGTCGATACCCGCGAGGTCGTGCAGGGTGACCCAGGTGGGCGGCACGAGCTCGAGGGTGCCGGTCGCGTGCCGCTCGAGCGCGGCATCCGGATTCAGCCAGGCGTGGTCGACGCACTCGTCCGGCGAGAGCACGATCTCGCCCGCCGGGGCAGGAGCCAGGTAGAACCAGGTGCGGAACTTGCGCGGCGCGCTGGCCGGAGGGATCCACCGGGAGGCGACCACGAGGTCGTCTCTTGACACCTCGAGACCGGTTTCTTCTCGCACCTCCCGCACTGCGGCATTTCTGGCCGCCAGCTCCTCGTCTGGTTGCGCATTCGGATGCCGCACTGGCCAGTCCTCGGGATCCACGCTGCCGCCAGGGAACACCCACGCGCCGGCGAACGAGCCGCGAGCACTCGGCCGCTCCACGAGCAACACCTCGAGGCCGCTGTCACCGTCGCGCAGGAGGACGACCGTGGCGGCGACGCGGGTGTCGTCGGATTCAGGTGAGTGTTGCTGCATGCTGTTACGGTACCGCCGGAACCGCCCGGCGATTGAGCGTGACTACATCGCGCGCGGCGGGTGGCCGCAGGGGTCTCGACGGGCTCGACCACCGGAGACCGGCTCGACCACCGGAGCCTGGTTAGGCTGCTGGTATGAGCGATGAGGCTGTGGACCGCGTGCATGGCCCCGAAGCGGTGAGCGCACATGCGCAACGGGTGCTCGCCCCGAACCCGGGACCGATGACCCTCGACGGCACCAACTCCTATCTCCTTGCGGCGCCCGGCTCCCACAGCGTTGTCGTGGTCGACCCCGGTCCGCTTGACGACGCGCACCTCGCCGCGCTCGCCGCCGCCTCCGTCGAGCTCGTGCTGCTCACCCACCGCCACCGGGACCACGCCGAATCCCGTACCGCGTTCTCCGCCCTCACCGGGGCCCCGGTGCGCGCGTTCGACCCGGCGCTGTGCATCGACGGCCCGCCACTGGCCGACGGCGAGGTGATCGAGGCCGCGGGCACTCGCATCCG
>JBDTBD010000141.1:0-8288 GCA_039924285.1 Terrimesophilobacter sp.
TCAGCCGCAGGCAAACGACGCACCGCTTGGCGCCGGGTCGCCGTGGCGGCCGTCATCCTCGTTCCCTTGGCCTTCGCAGGACTGTTCGTGGGAGCCTTGCCGCACGGCGACGATGCACGGGATGCGATTCCCGCGGCAGTCGTCAACCAGGACCAGTTGATTTACCAGGACGCATTGGATGGTTCGAAGACTCCGGTGTTCGCCGGGCGGCAATTAGTGACCGAGCTGACAAAGGCCGGCTCCGGGTTCAACTGGAGCGTGAGCAACGCCGACGACGCCAGGAAGGCGCTCCGCGCCGGTGACATCGACGCGGTTCTGACGATCCCGAAGGACTTCTCGAAGTCGATCCTGTCACTCTCCTCCGACGCACCGCAGCGAGCCGATCTATCTATTCGCACCGACGACTCGCACAGCTATCTCACCGGCGTCGTCGCGCAATCGGTCGGCTCGAGCATGGTGGGCACGTTCGGTAAGACGATCACTGAACGATATATTTCCGGGATCACATCGGGAGTCGGCGAACTCGGCGGGTCCTTGAGCGCGGCGGCGGCGGGAGCCGGCTCCCTCGCAGACGCCGCTGCCTCCCTCAGCGGTGGACTGTCTACGCTGTCCGGTGGCGCCGCCTCCGCGCAAAGCGGTGCGGCATCGTTTGCTGGCGGCGTGGACAGCTACACCCGAGGTGTCGACGGGCTCAGCGGTGGGCTTGCGAAACTGCGAGGTGGTGCGGTAGGGCTGAGCGGCGTGAGCCAGGGAGTTGCGAGCTATACCGGCAGCGTGTCGCAGCTCGCGCAGCAGGGACCCGCGATTAGGGGTGCTCTTGCGAACTTGCAGGCGCATCCGGGCGATGAAGGCGCCATAGCCGCCGTCACCGCTGCGGTTCAAGGCCTTGTCGGCGGGCTGGACCAGGTCAATGCCGGCGGCACCAGCCTCAGCCAGCAAACCTCGGGGGCGATCACCGGAATCCAGGGCGCCATCGCGCAAAGCGCGTCGGGAGCGGCGAAGCTGTCGTCTGGTTCGGCAGGGCTGCGCTCAGGAGCCAGTTCCATCGCAGACGGTCTCGTGGGGGTGAGCTCGGGCGCAGCCAATGCGTCGTCGGGAGCCGGCCAACTGGCGACAGGTGTCGGGGACCTCGCCCGGGGATTGAAATCCGGCGCGGAGAAGGTTCCCTCCGGCGATGCCGACACCGCCGCGGCGACCGCCAAGATCGCGGCGGACCCGGTGGGCCTTACCGTGGTGCGTGATCACGAGGTCAGCAACATCGGTCAGGTGGCCGCGATCTTCTTCGTCCCGCTCGGTCTTTGGATCGGGGCGCTCGCCGTCTTCCTGGTGCTGCAGCCGCTCTCCCGGCGGGCGATGCTTTCCACCGCCGCCAGCGGACGACTGGTCTGGTCGGGTCTCGTGCGAGCGGCGGCCATCACACTGGCACAGGCCGTGCTGTTGGTTGGTTTGCTCCACACCGCCGTCGGGGTGCCCTGGTCAGCAGTGGGCGCGACCCTGCCTTTTGCGGTGCTCACCGCGCTCGCGTTCACGGCGTTCCACCACCTGCTCAGCATCGCGTTCGGCAAAGCGGGTCTGGTGGTGTCGATACTTATGCTCGCCGTGCAGGTCACCTCGACCGGTGGACTTTATCCGCTGCAGCTGTTGTCAGCGCCATTCCAATGGGTCAGTCCGCTGTTGCCGCTGACCTACGGCGTGTCGGGGATGCAGTCGATCGTGGCCGGTGGTTCTGCAGCGCCAGTGTTCGCGGCGTCTGTGGCCCTGGTGGCGTTCGGCGGAGCAAGTGTGCTGTTGTCCTGGATCCTGGTCAAACGCCGGCGCGCTCCGGCGCTTGGAGTGCTGCCGAGCCTCGCCAGCGCCGCCTAGCTCAAGCGTTCCGCGTTGAGAATGGCGGGTCGACCATGCTGCCCGGAATGCTGCTGCCGGGGAATGTCACAGTCGGGGTAGTCGGTGATGACCCTGCCCGAGGGCTGGTTTGTTCCAGGATCCCCGGCGCTTTACCGTTTCGAGGGACGGTAGGTATCCACCGCCAGCTCCATGCCGGTGACCGGGTGGGTGAGGATACGCACCAACGGTGGGGCGTCTGCGGCCAGAGCGCAGGCCTCGTCCAATCCGATCGGACCCCGCCCGGGAATGAGTGCCGCATCGTTGCTTCTGCACAGCAAGGACAATACCGGGATGACCACCGACACCTCCGCCCGGATACCGATCCCGGCATGGTGGGGCGCGTCTGGATCCCCGGAGGGTTGCCCCGTCAACAGCAATTCGCAGGCCAGGTCGGCGCGAATCTGGTCAAACGGGCGCAGACCCCTTCGATCCCTTCGCCGTCAGCTGCTTGATCCATGAACTATTCCAACACCCGACCACCGACACTGCCCCGATGTCGGGAACCCGACCGCCGGTGGCGGTCCGGCGGGCCTCAGTGCAGGCTGGGTAGCAGCGCAGTCAAGGCACGCCGTGAGGCCCTACGAAACATCCCGGGGAACTCCGCGCCGGTATAGCGGGCGACATCGCGTTTCGAAGCGGTTCCGAGCTTGCCGTGCGCGAACGCGAGCGTCTCGCTCAGCAGCTCCAGCCGCTCCTGCTCGGACTTCGCCTTTCGCGTGTTCACTTCGGCGACGATCGTTCCGTCCCAATCGCGGGCCGCCAAATATTCGAGCACCTCACCCACCGGCTCGTTCCCGCGCCCGGGCACGAGATGTTCGTCGAACACCTTGCCTTCGTCCATCGACCCAGAGCCGTCGCACAGGTGCACATGCCTCAGGTGCGATCCCATCGCCATGGCCAATTCGAGAGAATCGCGCCCGGCCAGCGACGCGTGCGAGAAATCGAGCGTCATCGAGTCGCAGTCCATCTGCGTCGGGTCCGAACTGGGGGAGTACGCCTTCAGGTTCCGGCCGCCGACCTTCCACGGGAACATGTTCTCGACGGCGATGTCGATCCCGGATGCCGTGGCGGTTTCCCGCACCATGCGCAGGAAATCCCGCGAATACTGCGCCTGCCAGCGGAACGGCGGATGCACGACCACAGTGTGCGCACCGACTGCGTTGGCCAACTCGGCCGATTTCTCCAATTTGACCCGCGGGTCGCGGCCCCACACGAACTGCGTCAACAGCAGAACGGGGGCGTGAATAGACAGAATAGGCAGCTCGTACCGAGCCGAAAGTTCGAGCAGCGCAGCCGCGTCCCGGGTGCCGTCATCGTTCGTGACCATGATCTCGACACCGTCGTACCCGGCCAGCTTGGCCAGCCGGAAGGTGTGCTCAGTGGGCTGAGGGTACACGCACGACGTACTCATACCGATACGAATCATTTGTACGATTCTAGGCACTGAGGCTGTGAACGCACGACTAGAGCCAATCCCTCGCCTTGAAACTGAAATATAATCCCACCGAAAGCACGATCATCACTGCCGTGGAGAACCAGAATCCCCACGTCGTGTTCGCTCCCGGATACGGCACATTCTGCCCGTAAAAGCCGGTTACCGCAGTGGGCACCGCGATGATCGCGGCCCAACTGGTGACTTTTTTCATTACCAGGTTCATCCGGTTGCCTTGAATGCCGAGGTTGGTGTCGAGGATGGTGGAGACCAGGTCACGGAGGGATTCCGTCCATTCGGTGACGCGCAAAACGTGGTCGTACACGTCTTGAAAATAGGGCGACATCGCGACGTCGAACGATCCCACGTCTCGGCGTAATACCGTGTTGACCACTTCCCGCATGGGAAGCACCAACCGGCGCAGCAGCACCAGAGACTTGCGAATTTCGAACGACCTCCGCTGTACTTCCTTGTCGCGCGGCCGGTCGTCGAACAGAGCGTCTTCGAGGGACTCGATGGCGCCGTCCAGCTGCTGCACGGTGTCGAAGTGCCCGTCGACGACAACGTCGAGAAGGCCCCACAGCAAGAACGCGACCCCGTGCTTCGCGAGGTCTCCGTCCGCGTCCCAGCGGTGCACCACCTTGCCGATGTCGAACTCCGGCGGGTGCACCGTCACCAGTGCACGGGGTGTGATGAACGCTTTGACCTCGGTGGAGTGCAGCCTGCCGGTGTGCTCGTCCAGCTGCACAGCGTATGCCGCCAGGAACAGGTGGGTGTCGTAACGGTCGAGTTTGGGCCGCTGGTGGTGGTGCAGCGCGTCTTCGACCGCTAAATGGTGTAGGCCGAGTTCCTCCTCGAGTTCGGCGAGAAGCTCTTGGGTCGGCGAGGTGATGTCGATCCACAGGCAGACAGATTCCTCTGCGAGTCGGTCGGAGATTTCCGTGAACGGCAACTCCGACTCATCGATGACGCCATCGCGGTAAAGCCGGGTAGTGACCATGCGCGCAATGCTAGCCGTGAGCGAGCGGCTGGTAGCCTAAGCACGGCATTCCTGGCAACGGTGTTCGACACCGACAACGACAGAGACGGTGCGGCATGGACGCAAAATCGAGCGAATTCGGTGACTATTCATTCGTCGTCGTCTCGAACCGTCTCCCGGTCGACCGGGTGATCGACACCGATGAGGATGCCGCGTACTGGCGGCAGTCGCCCGGCGGATTGGTGACGGCACTCGAACCGGTGATGCAGGCCCACGCCGGTGCGTGGGTCGGATGGGCCGGAGTCGCCGACCTCCCGTTCGAGCCGTTCGACTGCGACGGAATCTGGGTCGTGCCGGTTCCGCTGAGCAAGGGCGAGGTTGAGGAGTATTACGAGGGGTTCTCCAACGAGACGCTCTGGCCCCTGTATCATGACGTCATCGCGCCGCCCGTCTACCGGCGTGAATGGTGGGACAGCTATGTCTCCGTGAACCGCCGCTTCGCCGCCGCCGCGGCAAACTCGAGCGCTGAAGGTGCACTGGTCTGGGTCCACGATTACCAACTTCAGCTCGTGCCGACGATGTTGCGGGAACTGCGACCGGATCTCACGATCGGTTTCTTCAATCACATCCCGTTCCCGCCGTACGGCATCTACTCACAACTACCGTGGCGCACTCAGATCATCGAAGGACTGCTCGGCGCCGACGTCATCGGCTTCCAGCGCACCGCGGACGCCAGCAATTTCTCGCGCGCCGTCCGCAGGCTCAAGGGATATGCCACCAGGAACCCGCTCATCGAGGTTCCCCTGCTCGACGAATCTCCCGGCGTGCGCGTATACGGACCGATCAGGCGGGGCAAGCCGTTCCGCACGGTCGTGGCCAAGAAATTCCCCATATCGATCGATTCGCGTAGCTATGAGGAGCTGGCTCAAAGACCCGACGTGCAGCAGCGTGCCAAGCAGATTAGGGAAGAGCTCGGCAACCCGGCGACCATCATGCTCGGCGTCGACAGGCTCGACTACACCAAAGGGATCGGCCACCGACTCGAAGCATTCGGTGAATTGCTCGCCGAGGGGAAAATATCCGTGGAGGACGTTACTCTCGTTCAGGTCGCCAGCCCGAGCCGCGAGCGCGTGCTTACGTATCGTGAACTTCGGGACGAAGTCGAGCTGACAGTGGGCAGGCTGAACGGCGAGTTCTCTTCGATCAGCCACACCGCGGTCAGCTACCACCACCACAACTACCCGCGGGAAGAAATGGTCGCCCTCTACCTCGCCGCCGACGTCATGCTTGTCACCGCGCTGCGAGATGGAATGAACCTCGTCGCGAAGGAGTATGTGGCAACGAGGTTCGACGACGACGGGGTACTCATACTCAGTGAGTTCACGGGCGCTTCGGATGAGCTGACGAAGGCCCTCCTGATCAACCCGCACGACATCAACGGCCTTAAGAACACCATTTTGCGCGCCGTGGCCATGCCGAAGCGAGAGCGTGCCGCCCGGATGCGATCGCTGAGAAAGCGAGTGCTGGAAAACGACGTGGCGAAATGGTCGTCGCTGTTCCTTCACGAGCTGGAGGGTCGCAAGGCCATTAACCTGAACGGTGGGACGTGACGGAACCGGCGAGTCAGCCCGGCGACGTCGTCAGTGCAGTGCGTGCACTCGCGGGCACGGCACGACTGCTGGTCGCGCTCGATTTCGACGGCACCCTGGCACCGATCGTCGATCGGCCCCAGGATGCTAGAGCGCTGCCGCAAGCCGCGGCCGCGGTGACGCGCTTGTTGGCGGCACGGGGCACGCGTGTCGCGTACGTCTCTGGCAGGGACCTGGCCAGCCTTCGCTCGGTAGCGGATCCGGCACCGGGGACGCTCCTCGTAGGTTCCCACGGCAGTGAGTTTCACCTGGGCGACGAGGAGCCCGGCACCGTACTGAACGAATCGGAGCACGAGCGGCTGAACGAACTGACCGAGGTGCTGGGGCAGGTCGTCGACTCGATCGATCGGGTGTGGCTGGAACACAAGCCCGGGGGTGTTGCGATCCACTCCAGGCTGGCCACCGACGACGACGCCCGGGTGGCGCAGAGTAAGGCCAGACTGGCCGCCGCACGGATACCCGGGCTGACCGTGCGCGAGGGAAAGAACGTGCTCGAGTTCTCGGTGCACTCGGCGACGAAAGGCGGCGCCATCGAGCGGCTGCGGCAGTTCACCGGCGCCACGGCGACGTTCTACGCCGGTGACGACGTCACCGACGAAGACGCCTTTGCTGCGCTTGGTCCGGGCGACGTCGGGGTC
Source organism: Terrimesophilobacter sp. (assembly GCA_039924285.1). Lineage (GTDB taxonomy): Bacteria > Actinomycetota > Actinomycetes > Actinomycetales > Microbacteriaceae > Parafrigoribacterium. The sequence goes on from JBDTBD010000141.1 coordinate 6,583, forward strand.
AAAGTGGGTGCAGGATCGACATCTGCGGCGTATCGAGTGGCGGACTGTGCGCAGTTCGCTGTACTCCTGCGCGTTCTCGCCGACGCGAGGGATGACACAGTCGACAAGCCGGTTCGCGAGGGGTTCTAGAATCGTTCCATGACTGCACCAGACATCAAGCCGCGGAGTCGCGACGTCACAGACGGCATCGAAAAGTCAGCCTCCCGGGGCATGCTCCGTGCCGTCGGCATGGGCGACGAGGACTGGGACAAACCGCAAATCGGCATCGCCAGTTCCTGGAACGAGATCACACCGTGCAACCTGTCGCTCGCGCGCCTCGCGCAGGCGGCGAAGGAGGGCGTGCACGCTGGTGGCGGATATCCGCTGCAGTTCGGCACCATCTCGGTCTCCGACGGCATCGCGATGGGGCACGAGGGCATGCACTTTTCCCTGGTCAGTCGCGAGGTCATCGCCGACTCGGTTGAGACGGTCATGATGGCGGAACGACTCGACGGCTCGGTGCTGCTAGCCGGATGCGATAAGTCGTTGCCCGGGATGCTGATGGCCGCCGCCAGACTGGACCTCGCCTCCGTCTTCCTCTACGCCGGCTCCATCGCGCCCGGCTGGGTCAAGCTCAGTGACGGCACCGAGAAGAACGTCACGATCATCGACGCCTACGAAGCCGTCGGCGCGTGCAAGGCCGGGACCATGACCCTGGAGGACCTGGACTGCATCGAGCGCGCGATTGCTCCCGGCGAAGGTGCGTGCGGTGGCATGTACACCGCCAACACCATGGCGAGTGTCGCCGAAGCCCTCGGCATGAGCATGCCGGGTTCGGCAGCCCCGCCGAGCGCCGACCGCCGCCGCGACTACTTCGCCCATCGTTCGGGCGAAGCGGTCGTGAACCTGTTGCGCCTGGGGATCACCGCCCGCGACATCCTGACCAAGGACGCTTTTGAAAACGCGATCTCCGTGGTGATGGCATACGGCGGATCCACCAACTCGGTGCTGCACCTGCTGGCCATCGCGCACGAGGCCGACGTCGACCTGGAGCTCGCCGACTTCAACCGCATCGCCGACCGCGTTCCGCACCTGGGCGACCTCAAGCCGTTCGGCAAATACGTCATGAACGACGTCGACCGGCACGGCGGAGTTCCGGTGGTCATGAAGGCGCTCCTTGACGCCGGACTGTTGCACGGCGACTGCCTCACCGTCACCGGCAAGACCGTCGCCGAGAACCTCGAAAAGATCAACCCACCCGCCCCGGACGGCGAAGTGGTGCGCCGCTTCGACAACCCGATCCACGCCACCGGCGGTATCTCTGTGCTGCACGGCAGCATGGCGCCCGAGGGAGCAGTCGTGAAGACGGCCGGATTCGACGCCACCTCATTCGAAGGCCCCGCGCGGGTGTTCGAGCGCGAGCGCGCCGCGATGGATGCCCTCACCGAGGGCTCGATCGAGAAGGGCGACGTCATCGTCATCCGATACGAAGGTCCCAAGGGTGGCCCCGGCATGCGCGAGATGCTCGCGATCACCGCGGCCATCAAGGGAGCGGGTCTCGGCAAGGATGTACTACTCTTGACAGACGGACGATTCTCAGGCGGCACAACCGGCCTGTGCATCGGCCACATAGCACCCGAAGCGGTGGACGCAGGTCCGATCGCCTTCGTGCGCGATGGTGATCTGATACGGGTCGATATCGCTGCTCGCTCGCTCGACCTACTGGT